>JAIOPX010000355.1 GCA_021413705.1 Planctomycetota bacterium
GCGTAAGTGTAGGGTACGCGCAGCGTACCAAGGACTGGAACACCAGCACGCCCAGGCAAGACAACATCTGACAACCGAATTGACTCAAGCACCACCCACATCCCACGATCAGGAAATGGTACGCTTCGCGTACCCTACATAAATGAAATTCCGAGCAGACGAAATCGCGTCGGTCATTCAGAAGGAAATCGAAACCTACCAATCCCAGGTGGACGTCCGCGAAGTCGGCCGCGTCCTGGAAGTGGGTGACGGCATCGCCCGGGTTTACGGCCTCTCCGGCGTCATGTCCGGCGAAATGGTCGAGTTCCCCGGCGGCATCATCGGCCTAGCCTTCAACCTCGAAGAGAACTCGGTCGGTATCATCATTCTCGGTGACTACCTGAAGATCAACGAAGGGGACGAGGTCAAAAGCCTCGGCCGATTGCTCTCCGTGCCGGTCGGCGAAGCCGTGATTGGCCGCGTGGTCGATCCGCTGGGTAATCCACTGGACGGCAAGGGGCCGATCGTCACCAGCGAAACCCGTCCCGTCGAATTCAACGCGCCGGGCGTGGCAGGCCGCCAGCCGGTGTGCGAGCCAATGCAGACCGGGCTCAAGGCCATCGACGCCATGACGCCGGTCGGCCGCGGTCAACGCGAACTCATCATCGGCGACCGCAAGACGGGCAAGACGGCCATCGCCATCGACACGATCGTCAATCAGCGCGAGACTGGCGTGAAGTGCTTCTATGTGGCCGTTGGACAGAAAGACGCGGCCGTGGCCGGCGTTGTCGAGCAGCTTCGCAAGTATGGGGCCATGGACTACACCACGGTCATCGTCTCCGGGGCCAGCACCCCTGCCCCACTGCAATACCTCGGCCCCTACACGGGTACGGCGATGGCCGAGTACTTCACCTACAAGGGTGGCCACGCACTGATCATCTACGACGACTTGTCAAAGCAGGCCCAGGCCTACCGGCAATTGTCGCTGCTGATGCGGCGTCCCCCAGGTCGCGAGGCCTACCCTGGCGACGTGTTTTACTGCCATAGTCGATTGTTGGAGCGATCGGCCAAGCTGTCGAACGAGTTGGGCGGCGGCTCGCTCACTTCGCTGCCAATCATCGAAACGCTCGAAGGAGAAGTTTCAGCCTACATTCCGACCAACGTGATCTCGATCACGGACGGGCAGATCTACTTGCAGCCGGACTTGTTCTTCGCCGGTCAGCGCCCCGCCATGAACGCCGGCATCTCGGTGTCCCGCGTCGGCGGCGCCGCCCAGGTCAAGGCGATGAAGAAAGTGGCCGGCGGTTTGCGATTGGCCTTGGCCGCGTTCCGCGAATTGGAAGCGTTCGCCCAACTCGGCACGGAGCTCGATCCCGACACGCAATCGCGCCTCGACCGCGGCTACCGCATGGTGGAATTGCTCAAGCAGGGACAGTATCAGCCGATGCATGTGACTGACCAGGTGCTGAGCATCTATGCCGGCACGCGGGGTCATTTGGATAAGGTGCCTGTGGCCGACGTAGCCGCCTGGGAAAAAGCCTTCCTGCAATTCATGCGGGATCAGAAGAACGAGATCTGGAAAAAGATTACTGAGAAGCAGGACTTGGATATCGACAAGGCGACCGATCGCAACCCTGAATTGGAGGCGGCGATTGCGGAGTTCAAACCGCAATACGAAGCAAGGCGGAAAAAAGAGCAAGTCACCGTGACGGTTTAAGCTGTTTGCAAAAGTCATGCCCTGAAGTTGCTGGAATTAGCCATCGAGAACCCATCGTGTTAAAATAGTGAAGTCACTGAAATCGGAGGTTTTTATGGTCACAGCGTCAGAAGTGCTGAATGCCGCGCTTGGCCTGGAAACGAGAGAGCGGGCTGAAGTTGCCCACCGTCTCCTGCTGAGCCTCGAGCCTGCGGACTTGGACGAAGATGTCGATCAAGCCTGGGCAGAAGAAGTTCGTCGGCGCTTGCTGGCGATTCGCGAAGGACGTACTACACTTCTCGATTGGGATGAGGCGTTGTCAGACATACGGAAGTCGATCAGCTCGCCGGGCGGAACATGAAACCGCATATCGAGCTTGCGGCGAAGGAAGAAACGCGCGAAGCCGCAGCTTGGTACGAACGGCAGCGTGCCGGATTGGGATTGGAGTTCCTGATTGCGGTTGAGGCCACGATACTCGAAATTGGGAGGTCACCAGAACGTTTCCCACGATTAGAAACCTTACCGGAAGAAAAATCCGTCCGGCGGGCGCTCGTGGATCGTTTTTCGTATGTTGTGATATTTGAAGAAATTGAAGGAAAAATCCGTATTCTCGCGGTGGCTCATACCAGCCGTAGGCCGAGCTACTGGAAACGGCGTCGTTAGCCAAGATTAGGTCATTGTGCCGCGATTTTTCCGAAGAATAGTCCGCGGATTGAAAACCATTAACTTGAACATAAGATAGAACCCGTTTACCGCAGTTAATTACCGGAAGCGTAAGCAGCTATGGCCAAAGCCCGGGCGCTCGATAAGCGCCGCAAATCCATCAAGAACATCCGCAAGATCACGCGGACCATGGAGTTGATCGCCACCGCGCGATTCAAGCAGGCCATGGACCGCGCTCACGCGGCCAGCGCCTACACCGAGCGGATCACGCGGCTGGTCGCCGATCTGGCTTCGAGTGGCCTGGAGTTGAGCCACCCGTTGCTGAAGGAGCGAGAGAAGACCAACCATGCCACGCTGTTGGTGCTCAGCGCCAATCGCGGCTTATGCGGCGGATACAATGGCAATGTCCAGCGGGCGGCCCTGGAGCGGTTTGAAAAACTGAAACGGGAAGTCCCTTCGGTGCAACTGGATGTTTCCGGCAAGCGGGGGATGTCGTTCTTCAAGTATCGTGGCCTGAAGTGGGACGAGAGCTACACGCATTTTGAAGACAAGCCCAAGTTCGAGGAAGTCGAACTCCTGGCCAATCGCTATCTAGAGGCTTACATCACCGGCAAGCTCGATCGGCTCGACGTTGTCTACACTCGATTTGAATCGAGTTCCAAGCAACGCGCGACGGTCGAGACGCTGCTGCCTCTATCGTCGCTGGGGGCCACTCCGGCGTCCAGCAGCGAAACCAAGGCGATGTACGAGTTTCTCCCCTCGGCCGAGAGCATCCTGGCCGAAGTCGTGCCGACCAGCTTCAAAGTCAAGCTGTTTAAGTGCTTCCTTGACGCGGCGGTCAGCGAGCAGATCTCCCGCATGGTGGCCATGAAGAGCGCCACGGAGAACGCCGACGAAATCATCCGCGACCTGTCGATGAGCTACAACCGCGCCCGCCAAAGCCAGATCACCGGCGAACTGCTGGAAGTCATGGGTGGCGTCGAGGCGCTCAAGCAATGAGGCTGGAGACTGAAGGCTGGAGACTGTAGGAAGCAAGCGACAGTCGCCAATTGAAAATTAAACCATCCACAATCCACCATCCACCATCCACAATTCTTATGTCCACTGCAACCGCAACGAAATCCAAGATCGGACGCGTGACTCAGGTGATCGGCTCCACGTTTGACGCCGAGTTTACCGAAGACAATCTGCCAGCCATCTTCAACGCCTTGAAGATTGTCTCGGACCACAAGGGAATCCATTTGGATCTGACCGGCGAGGTGCAGCAGCATCTCGGCGGCGGCAAGGTCCGCTGCGTGGCGCTCGGCAGCACGGACGGGCTGATGCGCGGCCAGGAGTGTGTCGATACCGGCGCACCCGTGTCGGTCCCCGTCGGCGAAGCTACGCTCGGCCGCGTGTTCAACCTGCTGGGTGAGCCGATCGACGGTCGCGGCCCTGTTCCCGCCAAGGAGCGCTGGCCGATCCATCGCGATGCCCCGGCGCTGAACAAGCTTTCGACCAGCACCGACCTGTTTCCCACCGGCATCAAAGTCATCGACCTGCTCACTCCCTTCGTCCGGGGCGGCAAGGCCGGACTATTCGGCGGTGCCGGCTTGGGCAAGACGGTCATTCTGCAAGAGCTCATCGCTCGTATCGCCAGCGCCCACGGCGGCTACTCGGTGTTTGCTGGCGTCGGCGAGCGAACTCGCGAAGGGACCGACCTGTGGCTGGAAATGCAGGAAGCGGAAATCGGCACGACCGGCCGTCACGTCATCGAGCAAACCTGTATGGTGTTCGGCCAGATGAACGAACCGCCCGGCGCCCGTCTCCGCGTGGCCCTCTCGGCACTGACGATGGCTGAATACTTCCGCGACACGACAGGCAAAGACACGCTGTTGTTCGTCGATAACATCTTCCGCTTCTCGCAGGCAGGCAGCGAAGTGTCGGCCTTGTTGGGACGCATGCCGTCCGCGGTAGGCTATCAACCGACGCTTGCTACTGAAATGGGCGCGCTCCAGGAGCGAATCGCCTCGACAGATAAGGGAGCCATCACCAGCGTGCAGGCCGTGTACGTGCCGGCCGACGATCCCACCGATCCGGCCCCGGCCACCGCCTTCGGCCAGCTCGATGCGTTCCTTTACCTGGAGCGTTCGATCACCGAGAAGGGTATTTATCCCGCGGTCGATCCGCTGGCATCTTCGAGCCGCATCCTGGACGCCCAGTATGTCGGCGAGCGGCACTATGCCATCGCCCGCCGCGTGCAACGCACTCTGCAACGCTACCGCGAGTTGCAAGACATCATCGCCATCCTCGGCGTCGATGAACTCAGCGAATCGGACAAGCAAGTGGTGCATCGCGCTCGCCGCATCGAGCGGTTCCTCTCGCAACCCTTCCTCGTGGCCGAGAAGTTCACCAACAAGAAGGGTGAAATCACTCCCCTGGCCGATACGATCCGCAGCTTTGAAGAGATCTGCGACGGCAAGTGGGACCATCTGCCGGAACAGGCCTTCATGTACGTCGGCTCCATCGAGCAGGCGGAAGAACAAGCCAAGAAGATGCAAGAGAAGAAGTAGCCGATGGTCAAG
>JAIOPX010000051.1 GCA_021413705.1 Planctomycetota bacterium
GATCTGCTGACTATAGCGTTCGACAAGAGACGACATCGCGATCTTTACCTCCGGCCCGTCGCTGTCCGCGACGGAAAGCCGCCGGAGATGTTACCGCATCGCGCTTCCACCTGTTTGGTTCCGGCTCGTCCGGGTTAGGGACGTAGGTGATGAAGCGATGGGAGCCAACGCGCCCTTGGTCTTCGGGTTGAGCAACGGCAACCGCACCCTCCCATGCGAAGACGTTGTTGAACACAAGGTCGCCGGCGTGAATCCAGTAAACCCGCTTTTTGCCGAGTTGCCGCCCGGTCAGACGCGGCTTCTGGAACGTCCCGTTGCCGAAGCTACGGACCCCCATTTCTTCATATTCGGTCGCGGCATGCGGCTTCACTGGCCGCCGCACAAGCTCGGCTACCTCGTCCAGCGGAAGCCAGCCGTCAGCATCGTTCACCAGGTCCGCGTGAAAGCTGGCAAGCGCTGCCGTGGCTTTGCCTACCGCGTCAGAAGCGGCGTTGGCGGCTTGGCCCATCCCGGCAAGGAGGCGATCAACGTGCTCAACGATCCGCCGCTGCTCGGCCAGCGGCGGAACAGGAAACCTGTACTGCCGGAAATCAACTGTCCGTAGCCGGGGCATCTTCGTGCCTTCCATCTTGGCGCGGGCAAACTCCATAAACTGAGGCGACCGCAAACAGATCGCGAGCCATTCTCTTGTGATATTGGGCGCTGGCAGCAGAGGCAGAATGTCCGTTGAGCAGATGCCCGAAAACGACGGCAATAGCACCTTGTTGAGATAGGGTCTGAGCTTCCCGAACAGGACGTGCCGATCGCCAAACCGGAATTTGTTGCTGCGAATCTGTGACCCGGCAACGGGTTGCCATCCGACTGCGCGACCGGTCCCGGCTTCGATGTGTTCCAGCGCGATGTAGTTGTACATCGAGCTTGGGTGGTCGGCTGGCAGAACAGAATTAGTGTCAACCGCGATACCGCTCCCCACGGACGCTGGCGACCATCCCTCCGGTAGCCCGTTACTTCCCATTGCCGTTCCTTCCCGCCAACAATTCGCGCATCTCGCGGATGACGGCAAAGACCTTTCCCTCTTTGGCCGCGATGGATTCCAGAATCTCATCCGGGTCGGCGTGGTCCACTTTCTCCGGCTCAATCAGGCCCAGCCCGGCCAGGGTCATGTTGTAACCGTTGTCGATGATCTTCTTCGCCGGCACGAGCCAGGCTCGACCTTCCTGGGTCTCGCGCTTCGGCCACTTGTCCAGCAGATCAGGAAAATCGTTGCGATATTGCTCGCCGAACTTTCGTGACTTTGTGAGCGATGAGCCATCGCCTTCCAGCCGGTAGAACCACGTCTGCTTTGTCGGCTTGCCGGTATTCTCGAAGACAAAGAAGCAGGTGGGATTGGGTGTGTACGGCTCGAACATGCCCTTGGGGAGTGTGACGACGGCCTGTAAGTCGAACTGTTCCAACAAGCGTTTCTTCACCTGGATGTGGCTGTCTGTGTCACCGAACAGGATGCCGTTGGGGAAGATGATGCCGGCCCGCCCGACCGGGCGCAGCGAGCGCAGGGCGTGGGCTAGGAACAGGACGTACTTATCGCCCTTCTCGATGCGCAGGGATCGTTTGGCATCGCCGCGAGAGCCCGAGAACGGCGGATTCTCCAGGATAATATCAAACTGCACCTCGTCCCACTTGTCCTCGCTGCCGCAAATGGAATCGCGGCCGACGAGCGGCGACTGGTCGTACTGGTGCAGCACGGCGTTCATGGCGGCCAGACGCAGGATGTCAGGATCGCTCTCGAACCCGTGGATCGTACCTTTTTGCAGGAAATTCCATTGGGCGCGCTTCAGCTTGTCACCGATGCCGCGCCGGACAGGCAGGCCGTCGGGGCCGACCGTTTGGCGCACCAGATCGGGGCTGGTGTTGGCCAGCAGGATGTGCTCATACGTGGCGATGTGGAAGCCGCCAGACCCACAGGCCGGGTCGCACATGGTCTGGCCCATCTGCGGATCAACCATTTGCGTGATAACGCGGATCAGGTGGCGCGGGGTGCGGAACTGCGCTGCCCGCTTCTGACTGCCCAGGTCGCTGACCAGAATCTCAAACAGGTCGCCTTTCACATCGGCATCAACGGCGACGAAAGAAATGGGCGAGATAACATCGACGGCCCGACGCAAGGCCGCGCCGTTGGGAATGACCACGGCGGCGTTCTGGAAGATGGCACGGGCGGTAGAGGAAAGCTGCGGATGATCGGCCAGCAGGGCCAGCATGTCGCGCAGCGTCCGCAGCATCTTCTCGTTGTCGGGGTTGCTGGTCAGCACGGACCACCGCAGCGGCTCGAAGTCGACATCCTTCTTGCCCACGGCAAACTTGCCAAACAGGCTGCGGTAATTGCCGTTCTGCGCCGTCTTCTGCTCGGTGTCGATTTCCTCAAGCATCTTGAGGAACAGCAAGTACGAGATCTGTGTGACGTAGGTGATGGGGTTGCTCACGTTGGCTTCCCACATCACCTTGCAGAGTCTCTTGAGCGTGTTTGACAATTCGCCTCGGTCCATGAATCCACATCTTCTCTGGTAGGCAGTGGCCCACCTTACAGATCATGCAGCGATCAATAGTTCGTTCAACTCATTCACGATATCTAGCAACTGTTTCTGCCCGAACAATTGCTCCATGCGCACCCGGCCGCCGAGCAGCGAGAATGGCGGTTGGCTGAACAGCTTCATTTCGATTTTCTCTCCGGCCAGGGCCCGACTCTTTAGCAGGCGAAGCATTTGCGCCTTCTCTAGGTTCATGCTGGCGGAATGCTCGGCCACCCACGCGTCAAACGCCTTGACGACACGTTCTTCCTGGCTGGGGAATTTGAACACCCCCAAAGCCCAACGGATGAAGTCGGCCAGCGAGCCGGTGGGCTGGGCGAAGGCTCTGCGCAGGTTGGCTTCGTCGAAGAAATATTCGGGGCTGTTGAGGCGGCGTTGAAGGTCTTCCCACTCATCTTCAGTCACGTCTTGTCCGGCGAACACCCGCTGGATGACTGGGTCGGATTGTTCCAGTTCATGGACCTTCTCGGCCCACTTGTCCTGGTACGTCTGGCGGTCGATCGCCAGGCCTTCCGGGCCGACCGTGATGGTCTCGCGCAGACGGATGCTGTCGTCCAGCGAGCCAAGCGGAATCTGCGTGAACTCATGCGGCGGGCGTGGCGGAGGCGGCGGTGGAGGCGGCACCGGGTCGGGGCCAGGTTCCGGTTCAGGCTGCGGCGGCAAGGGGCCGGGGCGCGGGCCGACGATCTTGGGCCGGTGATAGTTCTGGCCGGGGTCGTTGAACTTCTTACTGTTGCCCACGAAGTCGTAGATCAGAAACTCAGTCTTGCCGATGCGGGGGCAAAGCCGGCTGCCGCGCCCGCGCATCTGCGCGTACTTGATGGCCGAGTTAGTCGGGCGCAGCATGACCAGATTCTCGATTTCCTTGTGGTCGTAGCCGGTGTCGAGCATGTCCACCGAAACCGCCACGATCGGCAGCGGGTCGTACTTGAACTGGTCGATGATCGGCTTGGGATTGCCGTTGTTGGAATAGCACGTGATTTTCTTGGCAAAGTCCTGGCGGACCTGCCCCGGAGAACGGTTGGTCTGCTGCGCGATGCGCAGGCAGGCATCATCGGGCAGCAGTTGGTTGAACAGCCGCTCAAGGATGATGGCCTGCTTCTCCGATACGGCGAACACGATCGTTTTGCGCGGATGGGGCAGGGGGCGCTGTTCTTCGACGGCAAAGTATTCGTCGATGATGGTCTTAAGGCGGTCTTCCGATTCCGCCGACTTCCCCCACGCGCCGGGCAGTATTTCGTCGCCTTCCCACGTCGCCCCCTCATACGTGAGCACGCTTTCAGCGTGGTAGATGCGGTACGGCGACAGATAGTGCTCCCTGATGGCATCGGTGATGCGATAGGAAAAGGTAGGTCTGCCTTCCTGCCGGGCCGAATCCCAGCAGTCGTAGAACATGTAGGTGCTCTTCACAAGCCTGCGTTCATAGTCGCTGATCTGGTGAAGCTCGCCGGGGTTGGGCGTGGCAGTCAGGCCGACGTGGATGGCATCGAAGTGGCCGAGGGTTGCCGTATGCCTGCCGTAGATGGAACGGTGGCATTCATCGGTGACAACCAGATCGAAGTAGGCGTGGCCAAAGCCACCGCTGCCAAGTTGGCTGGCGATGGTTTCCAGAGTGCCGACCACGACCTGCCCCTCGAGGCTGCGCCTGCCACCGTACAGAAGTGTGGAGGGAAAGTCGCGCAGGTAGTCGTCGAAAGTTTCCTTCGCCTGCTTAGCCAGTTCAATGCGGTCGGCCAAGAACAGCACCCGTGAAATGGTGGCGGCTTGGAACCATCGCTTCATCAACATGGCAATGGTCAGCGTCTTGCCCGTTCCGGTCGCCATCTCGAACAACATCCGCCGCCGACCCGCCAATAGCGCCGCATCCGCCTTCTCAATGCACTCAAGCTGATAGGGGCGGGCATCGACCTGTTCGCCTTTGAACAGGAATCGCTCGGGCATGGGAATGACGGCCAACGTCTGCGCCAGCGTGCCTTGCCGGTGGATCTTCAGGTTGGCCCGACGCTCCAGGTCGACGCGGGTGGGCAGACCGAGAATCGCATGGGCATCGCCGTCGGCGTAATCCCACAAATAATGCTCGTGGCCGTTGGAAAGGATAACGAAGGGCGCAGCGAGTGAGATGGCGTAGTCCCTGGCCTGTTCCTTGGCGCTGTAGGGATCAACGGAGAACTTCTTCGCCTCGATCACAGCAAGGGGATGGGTGCGCGTGTTCTTCAGCAGATAATCAGCCCGACCATCGGCCGTGGGCTCTTCGGTTGACACCTGCGACTTGTCCAGGATGTCCCAGTCCGCTTCCCTAAGCAGTTGGTCAATGACGATCCTCGCATCGGCTTCCGTCATCATGGCATTCGCTCGAAAAACCAACGGTTTTCTGATTTCTTGGTCGAGGATGCGAGCGATTTTCCGTTCTCGCTCGGTGCATAGCGACAGGAAGATACCCGTTTCGGGTGTGGTCTACAACGCGTTGCCTCCGGCGCGAGCTCTAGGCGACCATGATAAAGGCGACAAGGCTGGATCACGTTTAGCCAGCCCAAATCCGCGTCATAATGCCTGACGCCGGCGGTTAGCCATCAGCGGGCCTGCCACCGCCGTCGGATCTCTTCTTATCACTATCTCGTCAATTCCAGCCCACGCGTGTGCGCGGGCGGTTGTGTTTTTGTCACACGACCGTCCCCACACTAGGGACGGTCCAGCCGAAAGGAGCGTCCCCATGTCAGCGATACCACTGTCTCATCTCGCCACGGGCGGTTCGTGGCAGCAGAATTTCATGACGATACTGCCGGCCATCACCAACCACGCCAAGATTCGGTTTCGCGGCCTGCCCGCCGACCAGCGTGAGGAGGCCATCCAAGAGGCTGTTGCCGCCGCTTGCGCTGGCTACCAGAAGCGCGCCGCCAGCGGCCGGCTTCACGTAGCCTATCTCAGCACGCTGGCCGACCACGCGGCTCGGCACGTCAACCAAGGTCGGCATGTCGGCGGCCGGCAGGACACGTCCAAGGATGTGCTGAGCCCAACCGCCCAGCGGCGACATGGCGTGCACGTTGCAAGCTACCACGACCAGCATCCGGCCGGCCGAGGCGTCAGTTGGCGGGACACGCTCATCGCAAAACGCCGCGACAGCATCCCGGATGCGGCCG
Source organism: Planctomycetota bacterium (assembly GCA_021413705.1). Classification (GTDB taxonomy): domain Bacteria; phylum Planctomycetota; class Planctomycetia; order Pirellulales; family UBA7805; genus JAIOPX01. The sequence continues at coordinate 5,720 of JAIOPX010000051.1, forward strand.
CGATGCGGGTCGATTTTGCCGTGTGGCTGAAGACGCTATGCCACCGGGATCGTCGGATCATTTTCGCGCTGATTGCCGGCGAGCGGCCATCGACACTGGCCGATCGCTTCGGCGTGTCGAATGCCCGCATCTCGCAGCTGCGCCGCCGCTATGAGCGAGAATGGCATGTCTTCCAAGGGGAATGCGGCATGGCGGCGTGAGTCAGAAGTGCGTGGGCCGACGTTGCTGACGGCTTATTCATCAGCAACGTCGGCCTGCGTGTGAACTGGGACGATCTGGCCTTGACCCCCAACCATGCCAACCACCCAGACCAAGTCCTTCATCATCGGGGGACAAGCGGTGGCTGCTCGCCGAGCCCCGCAGCATGTGCACCAACCCCACGTCCCCCACTCCCCGGAACCGCTTCCAGACTCGCCGCCCCTGACACAGCGACAATCCCATGAGCGTGGCCGCCGGCACCACCGTCAGCCCGCCACGCTTGACCCGGTTCAATGCTTCCAAACGAAGCTGCTCCTTCGCTGACATCCTCAGTTTACCCATCTGGGCGGTATACCCCGGCCACGAGGGTGACATTTCTACTCGCGCACAATCATCTGCGTTACATTTCCGGTGGCAACATGCCGCTACTAAGGTTATGCTTTATCCATTCAGAACAGAGGCGGACATGAAAACATCGGGATGGGGCATTCTTATAGCCGCTGTGGTGGTCTTTTTCGCGGTGCCATGGATTACGCAGGGGAAGAGCCCGGCTGCGACTTGGAACAACGTCGTGGGCTGGCTGGGCAGTCTTGGGCGTGATGAACGCAATCCTTCACAGGCAACCGACGGTTCCATCAGCGCGGCTCAACTGCAACTTGCCTCAGCAGTGGTGCGATGTCGTTGGGAATCCTATCACGAACTCGCGTCGAATGACGTTAGCGGGTGTCAAGGTTCGGCAATTGTCCTTGGTCTGACTCCAGATCGCCGTCAGCTCAACCTGCTCACCAATGCCCACTGTCTGTCGCTCCGAGAACTGGGCAAATCGGCATATGATCAACAGCCGCATGTCGTTGACTACAGGCTGGTCGTTCAGTTCCCGTCAGGCACGGAAGCGCGCGTCACCACTTTCGGTATCTTTGCCGGTGGCGTTGATCTCGCGTACCTGTGGGTGGACTCTTCGGGTCTATCCGAAGGCCGAGATTATGTGGTGCTGCGGAACCGTGGTGACTTAGCTATCAACGCAGGGGATGAAACCGTCGCGGTCGGTTGCCCCCAAGGTCTAGCGGGAACCCAGACATTTGGCCACATCAGCGCGATACGCGCGGACAACAATGGAGTTCTTCAGTGGATACAGACGGACACTGCCCTCAACCCCGGTAACAGCGGTGGTCCGCTATTCTTGAAACAGTATGGCCGGTACTACTGGATTGGCGTTAACACGCAGATCGTTACTCAGTCAGGAGGATCGGAGGGTCTAAATTTCGCTATTCATGCGAAAGGAATAGGGAGCGTCAACCACACCTATTTTGATGCTGACAAGAAGGGCGCGGCTGGGGCATTGCGCAACGTCTACGGCGTTGACGCTTATTGGCGACAATGAAGCCGGAGAATGAAAGCTATGCCAGAGAGAGAGGTCAGCAAGGGAAAAAGGTCCGGAGCGTTTTCCAATTGCCCAGCCCGCTTGCGTGCGGTAGATTTTGTTCTCCGATTCCGACTGAAGCAATACACTGCCAGCCCTCAGTTCGTAAGGACTCGATATATGGAAAGCAATTCAAAGACACTGGCCCGCTTTGTCGTGTTGTTGGGTGTCGTCGCTAGTCTCGTTCCGCCCGCGCATGCGGGGGACCAGGGCTTCGTGACACTGTGTCAGAGGGGTGACGCACCGCACGTAGAACAGGCCATCAAGGCCGGTGCGGATGTCAATGCCAGGGATGAGAAGAGCGGCATGACACCACTGATGGTGGCGGCGAGCGACAATCGCCGCCCCGAAGTGATCGCGGCCTTAGTCGAGGCCGGCGCTGATGTCAATGCGAAGGAGAACGACGGCAGGACGCCGCTGATGCTCGCGGTCGGGAAGAATCCTAAGCTTGAGGTGATCGAGGCCTTGGTCAAGGTCGGCGCGGATGTCAATGCCATGGATTCGGGCTGTACGACGCCATTGATGTTGGCGGCCGGATCTGATTCCGGCGCCGAGAAGATCGCAGCCTTGCTCAAGGCCGGCGCGGATGTGAACCTCAAGAACAAACGGGGCACCTCTCCTCTGATGGCCGCCGCAGAGAGCAATCCCAACCCGGAAGTGGTTTTGGCTCTGGTCAAGGGTGGCGCGGATGTGAACGCCAAGAACAGACGGGGCTCTTCTCCGCTGATGGCCGCCGCAGAGAGCAATCCCAACCTCGAAGTGGTTTTGGCTCTGGCCAAGAGTGGCGCGGATGCAAACATGAAGGACAATGCTGGCATTACGCCGCTGGTGGTGGCAGCATTGCGCAATCACCCCCCCGAGGTGATCGCGGCCTTGGTCAAGGCCGGCGGCAATGTCAATATGTCGAACCAAGCTGGCATTACGCCCCTGATGATCGCTGCCCACAGTAATTGCAGTCCCGAAACGATCGCGGCCTTTGTCAAGGCCGGGGCCGATGTCAATGCCAAAACCAAGTGGGGCCGCACGCCGCTGATGCTCGCGGCCGGTGGGGATAGCGGTATTCCCATTCCCAATCCCATTCCCAAGCCCATTCCCAATGTCACAGTCATAGGGACTAGGAACATAACCACGGGGGAAGTTACCCTATTTCCCAAGGACGAGATCATAGGCACGAAGGACATGAAAACGGGGGGGGCCTTGATCGGCCATGCCAAATTGGAAACGATAGACAATTGGCCGCTGTTGACAGCGCTCAATGAAAATCCCAATACTAAAGTGATCGCCGCGCTGCTGGACGCCGGCGCGGATGCAAACGCGAGTGATATTGCTGGCGTCACGTCGCTGATGCTCGCCGGCCGTGGAAGCACCAATCCCAAGGTGATGGCAATACTGATGAAAGCCGGCGCGGATATCAATGCCAAGGACAAGTATGGCGCCACACTGCTGATGAGTGCGGCCCGCGAGTATTCGAGCCCCGAGAGGATCGCGGCTTTGATCGAGGCTGGCGCTGATGTTAATGCGAAAGACAAGAACGGCAAGTCCGTCTTGGATTACGGCCGAGAAAACAAGAACACCCGCATCGTGACAGAGTTAATCAAGGCGGGGGCGCGGTAGCGGTCGCACTCAGTTTCCAAGGGGCGAGTGCAGGGTGGTAATATACCACAACTGTCGTCCGATCGCGTTCATCACCTCGCTGCCTACTGGGGGATCCCACCGTTCACAGCGGCAGCGTTACGTGGGCGTATATGCCTCGCAACCGGCCGGCGTCGTACCTGCCGACAGGTATGGTCGGTACCCGATGGGCGGGCCCAGCCAATGAATTGTGATAGATCTGCGAGTCGCTGGTGGAGCACCTAACTGAATGCAGGTGGAGAATTGGTCGGGACCAGGGGGATGCTCACGAATCGGTCCAACAACGAATGAACAATCTCCTTCTGCACGACAGGCGCGATGCCCGGGCCAGCCTCCAGCCCCTGCATGACCAATGCGCTAGATGCTGTAACGCGTTTCTCAATCTCAACGACCGCCGTCCCGACTCGACACATGGGCGCTGGACGGGCGAACATGCTCAGCACGAGCATCTCTTGACCGGACAACCCGCTGCCATCGTTCGATCTCTGGCTCGCGTGTTGGTCGCGCTGGCGTCAGCGTGCTCGCCGGATGCCCCTGGAACGCGATAGGACGCACGCTGGCGCGTCGGAGGGCCTTGGAGTGCGTAGGAAAGAGGGCCTGAAAGTCAGAACGTCGCCACGGCGTGTGGAATCGTCCGGCTTGGGCGTTGCGCTGGCGGCACATCAAGGGGAACAACAAGATTGGAGGGCAAATGAATGGATTTCCGTGGATTGTGTTGATCCTGATTGTGGTCGCGTTGATCGTGGCCTCGTGCTGGGACATCGATCGGGCGACGAACCGAACAGAAGGAGGGGATGGGGAACAGGAAAGGGCGAAGGATGAAAGAGCTCATGCTGATGGTGGTGTTGGGGATAGCGATCGCCTTGGGGCTGATCCTGGGAGAACGGCTGCTGGGCTGGCCAAGGCTGCAGCCGGTGATGCTCAACCTCCAGCAGATCCAGGCGTTGGCCGAACTGGTCACGCTGAAGATCGAGATCGTGGACATCCAGGAAAGTAAGGTGCAGGGGTATCTCGGCAGCCGGCAGGTGGTGGTGGTCGTTCGTGGCGAAATCATGATCGCTACCGACTTGTCGCAAGCCAGGCTGGAGCAGCTGGACGGGCAGGCGAAGACGGCCGTACTGGTGTTCATGCCGCCACGAATGATCAGCGCGCGACTCGATCATGGTCGCACGAAGATCATCGCCAGCGACGCTGGCGGGCTGTGGCGGATTGCGCCAGGTGACGCCGGCCGGACTGCGGCCGCCGATCGTGCGTATGGTGAAGCCCAGAAGATGCTGGCCAAGGCGGGGGAAGACCGGAAGCTCATGGACCAGGCCAAGCAGCGGGCCGAGACGGTGCTCAAGAATTTCTGCCAGGGGCTGGGGGTGAGCGTGGAGATCAAGTGGGATGGGTGAATCAACACCGGCGGGTGCCGGCGGGCAGTGCGTGCATCAGGACGCACGGGGTGGCTCACCGCATCCGCGTCGTCCGCTTCCGCAATTTGCGAATGATCGCTCGAGCCTTGTCTTTCAAATCCCGTGACGCGGCGTGGCGGTGGATATCAACCAGCGCGTCCACGGCCGTGTTGGCGCGTCTTCCGGCCGTTATCAACGAATGGCTGGTCACGAAGGACTGCTTGCCGGACCTCTTGGTGATCTCCGCGCCCAGTTCCTTCGTGTGAAGCTGGCTGGTGCGGATGTCCCGTATCAACTTGCTCCGGACGCGGCCGGAGAGCTCCTTCTTGGCCAGACGTGCGGCCGCACGCCAACTGACTTGGTGGTTCTGGAGAATCTTGACCTGGGCCAGAGTCAGTTGCTGGGAGAACGCCCAGCATTTGCGCAGCGTGCCGCGATCAACGCCCGATTTCTGCCGCTCCTTCAACGCCCTGGCCAACTTGATCATGCGGCCGTATCGCTCGGGAACCGACTGCACCACGTGCCCGACGGCGTGGTAGAACGCGAGTGTCCGTACATCATCCACCTGCTCGATCAGCCGGCAGATCTGATCCGCTGCCGTCAAAATGGGATCGCGTGGGCCACGTGCCATGCCGCTGGTTTACCCGGCGTTGGGCGCGAATGCCAACGATCGGCAAGCGATGAATACAGCGGGCCACGTGGGGGGTGAAGCGAGTGGTGCCGCCAGCTACATCACGGTTGCGCGTCGGGTGCGCCCATCATTCAAGTGTTGACCACGCGGTGCTTTCCTGCGGCGGCCGAGGCTGCGTGCGATCACGCGGGGGGGGCAGGTGGCAGGTGGCAGGTAGTGGCAGCATTTTCCGGTTTGTCCTATACGAGGCTCTGTTTATAGTGCTCAAGGGGGATTTCGCTGCCACCATCTGCCACCGCATATAACAACTGTGTAAACAAGGACTTATCGCACCCCCCTATGTGCCACCGGTGGCACTTGTATGTGCCACCGGTGGGCATGCCCCTACGCCGCCGCGTGCCCGCCCTGAGCAGGCGGCCGCACGAAGGTATTGGACTTCAAGCCAATACCCTCGAACACCCTCACCGTGAGACCGGCGAGCTTGACCTTGCCGTCGTGTACGCCGGGGATATGGCGCAGCCGTTCATAGAGGCTGCGCTCGCTCAACGGATATTTGACCGACTGACTCTCGCACCGCTGCATGTACGCAGCCTGGATCTCCTCGCGCGAGACCCTCGCTTCTGCCGCGTACACGCACCGCTGCTCGAGGAACTCGCGCAGCGGGTTCTCATCCTCACGGTACTCATCGGTGGCCTGTCCAACGATCACCGGCTCGCGGAGGTCCTTCCCGTCCTTCTGCCAGCGCAGGCATGCCCGGACAAACCTCGCCAGGATGCCGTCCACTTCCTCCTTGAGCTTTTCCAGCATGGACGTATCCGGCTTGTCGAAGTGCGCCAGGAAGGGGATGAGCTTGAGCCGCCGCCACATCGCCGGCGTGTTTTCTGGAATGCGCGGACGGTTATTGGTGACCAGCACCATCTTGTGCGTTCGCTGGAACTCGAAGAAATCCTGCCGCATTCTCCTTGCCTTGATCGTCTGATCGCCGGTGAGCCGCTTGACCAGCCCGGTCTTCAGCTTATTGCCCTCTTCCGTTTCCGAGGCCACCACCAAGCGCCGTCCCTGCAGATCGGCCAGCTCGGTGGGATGTGCGTTGCCGAAACTCACCGTGAGCAGGGACTCGGCGGCATTGGTGGCATGCGCACCCATCAGGTGGATGATCAGATCGATCAGCGTGCTCTTGCCGTTGCAGCCCTGCCCGAAGAAAATCGGCAGGATCTGGTGCGAGATGTCGCCGGTGAGGAACCAGCCGCACAGCCGGTCCAGGTACTCGATCAGCTCGGGCTTGCCCTGCATGATCTCGCCGACGAACTTGTCATAGAGCGGGCACACAGCATCGGCCCGGTAGGTGGCCGGGCTGATCTTCGTGATCAGGTGCCTGGGATCATGCGGCAAAAGATCGCCGGTCTTCAAGTCCAGGATGCCGTTCTGCACCGCCAGCAGGAACGGCTCGCAGTCGAGCTGCTGCGGCGTCACGGGCAGCTCACAGCGAGCCAGCTTGAGCATCGCGGTGACGTGCATCTCGGACTGGCTGGTCATCGCCCACTTCGCCACTTCGCTCTGCTGCTTCAGGTCATCTGCCTGAGCGGCCTCATGGTGGATGCTGCGGGCGGTCTGCTTGGCCAGGTGATCGACCTTTCGCACGCGGTCCTCCACCCAGATCTTCCCGTCATAATGCAGCCAGGCGCCCATCGCCTCGCAGTACAGAAGCCGCTGGCCGTGCTGCTGGATAAAGCGATCCGCGTTGCCGATGTCGGTGCAGGCGGGTGCCGGCTCCTCATCCTGCGTCTCGCCTGTAACGGTATCGGACACGGATGTGATGGCAGCCGGCCTGGCTCGTTCGGTGACCGTGCTCAGCGCATTAACGATCGTGCGCTTGCGGTAATCCACGCGCTCTTGCCACTTCACGCGCTTGGCCAGGGCCGAGCCGCTGAAGATCCGCTCAATCTGGGCGGCCTCGCCCGTGTAGAAGGCGATCAGGCAGCACAGGGCCGAGTCCGCCCGCGAATCATCATCGCCGTACGCAGAGATGTCGCCGGCCCACAGCTTGTCGAACTTCGCATGGTTCGCCGCAGTACGGCAGCGACGAAGAACCTCCGCATCCGCCTCGGTCACCGACGGCTGCGCGATGGCCGGTGTGGAAATCGCCGCAGGCTTGGCGGGAGCCGCTGCGATGAACTTTTCATGGACCCAGTTGATCGCCGCCTGGGCATCGGTGATGTCATTCGGCGTGAAGTAGCCGCTCAGGTGGTGCTGCGTCACGGTGAAGTACCGGCCCGTGTCGTACATCTCAATGTCGCCTTTGCGGTTGCTGGCACCGGGCACCGCGCCGCGACAGAAGATCTTGACGCCTTTGCCCGAAGGAGAAATTTCCGTATACGAGTTGACCTTACGAACGATCTCTTCTGCCCACGGCAAGAGTCGCTGCTTTTCGTCCAGCACATCGTCCAAGTCGATTCCGCAGTACGGATCATCGGCGGTAAACACAAAACCAACTCTGCCACTACCTTTGGCGGCTGCGCCGGCGTCACCGTAGCTGCCCCACGTCGACGGGTCCTGTGCCGAAGCGTAGCGACCTGTATGCGGATCCACTGGAGGCTTCGTGGTCTTGCCGTCCCGCAAGGCCGGGGACCACGTCACCCACTGGTCCAACTCCCCCAGCTCCTCGATGGCGCCGGGCGGCTCGTTGGGGTGAGTGTACGTGGTGCTATCGTCCGGGTCGGTGCCGACCTCCGAGTTGGTCGACACGACGCCGCTGAAATGCACTATACTGTCCATAGATATCCCTCGTCTGGCGGTGGCGTTTGCCACCGCGATTCAAATTGCTGCCCCCGACATCCCGCCGGGGGCTTCTTCTTGTCAAAATCACGTGGCTGACCGACGTGCGGCAGCCCGAGCAGCAAACGAAGCTGCGACTCCAACCGGCTGGAGGGCAAAGACGTCAAGCGAGGGTTGAGATCGAAGAGCTTAGTGGTCTATGGCGTAAATACGATGACGTATTTGACGTTGATTTTGGCCGATCATTCGCTAGTGTGGCATCTGCGAAAGGAATCGCTCATATGCCACGTCAAAGCCCGTTCGCCGTGACCCTCACACACGAGGAACG
>JAIOPX010000356.1 GCA_021413705.1 Planctomycetota bacterium
GGGAACCAAAATCCCTAGTGTTACCATTACACCACCGGGTAAGGGTGGATACCCAATTTACCGGGTACGGAGCCGATTGACAACGTCGAACGAAATCTGCTCCAGTTCGATTGCCAGATCAACCCCCAATTGGCTCACATGAGGCGGTAGGGCAATCGTCACTGGGGCAAAGTTGACGATCCCATCAATCCCGGCGCCAACGAGCAGGTCGGCCACAGCTTGAGCCGCCGTGGCGGGCACGGCGATCATGCCCAACCGAATGTGTTGCTGGCGGACGTCATCGGCCAACGTGGCAATGTCGCGAACCTGAATGCCTTCGACGACGATCCCGACCTTGGTGGGATCGGTGTCGAAGGCGGCCACGATCTCAAAGCCCTGTCGGGAGAATCCCTTGTATCCCAGGAGCGCACGCCCCAGGTTGCCTATGCCGATCATGGCCACCGGCCACACGCGGTCGGTGCCAAGAATCTTGCGGATAGCCCCGATCAGTTCGTCCGCCCGGTATCCGATGCCGGGATAGCCGAAGTGGCCGAAATAGGCCAAGTCTTTGCGGACCTGCGCATCGGTAAAATTGAGGCGCTCCCCTAATCCACCGGAACTGATGGTGTGGGTTCCATCAGCCACCAGGTGTTGAAGTTCCCGCAAATAGAGACTGAGCCGATTGACCACCGCTCGGGGAACGGAGCCGGCGTCCGGGGGTTCTACACGCTTTTGCTTGCGATGGGACATAATGCTCGGAAAGCGACGCCGGGCGGAGCCAAAGGGGCGGTCCTACTTTATTCCAAGCGGGAGACCGCAACAAGGTATGAAAAACGAAGACCCCTGGTGCGCCTTGCGGGCGCTCCAGGGGTCTGGCGTGAGTTCAAAAACCGCTATGTGGCCGTTTCATCCAAGGTGGACTACTTCGTCCAGAGAGTGGTATGGTCCAGCCGGACCTCGCCCGAGGCAGGGCTGTAGATCCATCCACCCGTATCGCCGGCAGTAACATCGCCGACAACAACCGTCGAGCCAGCGGACGCCTTCACAGCACTGCTGTTGGAGACCGGGTTTTCGGGAATCGTGACCATGTAGGGGGCATAGGACTTGCCGCCATAAGTGGTGGTACTCGTCAGGTCCGTGAGCGTGGCGTTGGGAAGCGCGCCGCCGTGCTGCGCCTTGTACAACTCGATCTGCGAACGCAACGTGTTCAAGTTGAACAACGCGGTGCTCTCACGAGCGTCCTTCTGGGAATCGGTGAACTGGGGGATGATGGTCGCCGCCAGGACGGCCATGATCACCACGACAATCAAGATTTCGATCAACGTAAATGCACTGCGACGGTTTGAACTCATAATCGACCTCGTCCTGTGAAAAGGATTTCTTTCCGGATCGCTGTCTCGGCCACGGAGACGACTTACCGGAGATGTTGGTTTGTCCGTCCGCTAGCGAGCGTTGTCTTGTCTCCAGGTCGCCGTAGGCAGCCGTGAGTTTTCCGCAACGCCAGCAGAGCGCCGGCTTTCAATGGGTATTTAGGTTGCTTGTTGGGCCAGGTCAAGTTGCCAAGCCGCATCGCAGTTGATTTACCCCAACAGAGTGGGGAGCGCAACCCCAACAGAGTGGGGAGCGCAGGGAGAGCTGGGATGGCTATTCGCTACGTCCCGCACCTTTAGGCTGCTGGGACCGGAGCAAACAGTGCAATCGCGCTGGACGGTGCGACCAAGAAATCCCGCAAAGGGCGGCAACGCCGATATTTCAATGGCTCTGATTGACTTGTCGCTTAATCCTGTGCCGTTAGACAATTCTTTTTAATCCATTCATCTCAAGCAGTTATCCCAAAGTGACGATAACTCACGACGATTGGTGAAATAGTCACCAATCTGAATTGCCTACAGGATGTGGGCGAGTTTGGATGACTTGCCATATACGGATAAATGGCTAATCCAGGATGACATTCCTGGACGAAGAAGGTGTGCAGGCAGGGATAGCTGCGCCCACGCCAGGACCACGCAAACACACTTAGAGCTGCGGACGAAGGAGGCCCTCACATGAAAAGCGTATTGGGACTGCCAATTTTGGCGGTCGTACTACTTCTGGCACCGATCAATACGGCAGACGCTGCATTTTGCGGCGCTGCCCGGCATCGGTGCTGCAAGCCGTGTTGTGCGGCAGACTATTGCGGATGCAAGCAAGTCTGTCACACGGTGATGAAAACCTGTAAAGAAGTGGTGTACGAGAAGCAACAGTACACCTGCTTCAAGACGGTCATGAAGCCCGTCTACGAAACCAAGACCATCGACTGCGTGAAGTACGTTCCGGAAACCCGGATGCGGGAGTGCGTGTATAACGTCTCCAAGCCGGTCTACGAGACGAAGTTCCGCACCTGCACGTACACCACGTGCAAGCCGGTCTACGAGACGAAGACCAAGACCTATTGCTACACGGTCTGCAAGCCGGTCTATGAGACGAAGACCAAGACCACCTGCTATACGGTCTGCAAGCCGGTTTACGAGACCAAGTCTCGCGAGATCTGCTACACGGTCTGCAAGCCTGTCTACGAGACAAAGACCAAGACCTACTGCTACACGGTCTGCAAGCCGGTCTACGAGACGAAGACCAAGACCTA
>JAIOPX010000357.1 GCA_021413705.1 Planctomycetota bacterium
CGATGAAACTGGACCCTTCCTCAAAAGTGGCGGCCTTGCGCCACAACACGACGTTCGTGTCCTGCAGGACGTCTAAAGCGGCATCGCGGTTGGGGAGCAGAGAAAATATGAAGGCGCGCAACCGCGGCTGACTGGCGGTCAACTCCCGCACGAATAGTTCTGACGGACCCTGGTCACTCACGAGCACACCTCGCTCGGTGACACACGAAACCCCGCCCCGACGAACGCAGGGCGATGAGTTGCCGTGCTGTTCCCCAACTTACCCGGCCACTCATAAGACTCCGCAGGGGCTGGGAATCTTTCAGGAAATGCGAAGATTTTCACGGAATCCAGGCGAGAGGGGGGCGTAAGCCCCCTGTTCTTCCTGTGGAAGTGGAGGGCAAAAGGCAGGAGTAAGATTAGGATTAAGAGTAGGAAGTTGAGTAAGAGCATGAGAAAGAGTAGGAGAAAGACCGACTCCCCGGCTGATTCATCCTAATCTTAATCCTGCTCCCTCTCCCCTCAGAAAACAGGGGGCTTACGCCCCCCGCTCGCCTCAAGTCGCCTGCCTAGTACAGATACCGATTCACCAGGTTCTCCAGCATCTCTTGCCGCCCGCTGGTGCAGGGGGCGACATCCCCCTTCTTCAGCATATAAGCCTCCAGCGATTTGAAGTCCTGTTTCCCCCCCTCAATTTCGGCACCGATGCCTTGGTCCCAACTGCTGTAGCGCTCTTTGACGAACTTGGCCAATTCTCCCTCGGCCCGGATAGCGGCCGCGATCTTCAGTCCGGCGGCAAAAGCGTCCATTCCGCCGATATGGGCGTGGAACAGATCCACCGGCTCAAAGCTCTCGCGGCGCACTTTGGCGTCGAAATTGACGCCGCCGGTCTTGAATCCGCCGTATTTCAGCAGGGACAACATGCACTGGGTGGTCAGGTAGAAGTCCGTCGGGAATTGGTCGGTGTCCCAACCGAGCAGCTCGTCGCCCGTGTTGGCATCGATGGAGCCCAAAAAGCCCTGGCTGCCGGCGGTTTCCATTTCGTGCATCATGGAGTGTCCGGCCAGCGTGGCGTGGTTCGTTTCCAGGTTTAGCTTGAGGTGCTTTTCCAGCCCGTAGCCCCGGAGGAAGCTGATACAGGCGGCAGCGTCGGAATCGTACTGGTGCTTGGTCGGTTCTTTGGGCTTCGGCTCGATGTAGAACTGGCCGGTGAAGCCGATCTCCTTGGCATAATCCACTGCCATGTGCAGGAACTTGGCCAGGTGGTCCTGCTCCCGCTTCATGTCGGTGTTAAACAGGTTCTGATACCCTTCGCGGCCGCCCCAGAAGGTGTAGCCCTCGCCTCCAAGCTCCTTAGTCACTTCCATCGCCTTCTTCACCTGGGCGGCGGCGAAGGCAAAAGCATCGGCATTGCAACTCGTGGCCGCACCGTGAACATAGCGGGGGTTACTGAACAGGTTGGCCGTCCCCCAGAGCAACTTGATACCCGTCCGATCCTGGTGCTCCTTGAGCACTTTGGCCACGGCGTCGAGGTTCTTGTTCGACTCGGCCAAGTTGGCCCCTTCGGGGGCGACATCGCGATCGTGAAAGGCGTAGTAAGGTGCGCCGAGCTTCTCGATGAACTCAAACGCCATGCCAACCCGTTCAATGGCGTCGTTGACCGTCCCATCGGCCAATTTCCACGGTCTTTGGGCCGTGCCAGGGCCAAACGGATCGGAACCTGCCCCGCGGAAGGTATGCCAGTAGACCACGCTAAAGCGGAAGTGGTCCCGCATCGTCTTACCTTCGACCTTTTCCTCGGCGTTGTAATGCCGGAAGGCCAGCAGGTTCTTCGACTTGGGGCCTTCATATTTGATCTTGCTGATGTCTGGGAACGCGGCCATGGAAAGTCCTTCGAGGTCGAATGGCAGGGTGAAAAAAGAGGGACCGATCATAGTCGCAAAAAGTAGTTGGCAACGCAACGGGCCGAAGTGGGCCCAGGCCGCCGGGAGTGGCCTGGGGCGGCCGTTGATGTGAGCCCGCAAAATCGGCCTGAGTTGCATATTCTGAGCGGTGCCTGCGACCCCTGGCAACTCGTTGAAGAAGTAGCCTACCAACGCTTTCCATAGGCACCCATCTTGCCTATACTGTGTAATTGTCCGTATTTACGAAATTGGCGGTGCGGGAATCATATGATCCGACGGGGAACCCACCAGGAAGAGTCCCCATCCGAGGTTTCCGGCCCCCCGGTGACCGAGGGGAGTTTCTGGGAATTCACTGCCGATCCGGTGGCCTGCATGCGGCGGCTGCACGCGGCCCACGGCGAAATCGCCATCATGCGGGAAGCGACGCAGCAGGTGGTCTTTGTCTTCGGGCCGCGGCTGAACCATGCGGTGCTGAGCGATCCTCAGTCGTATCACGCCCGGTTCTTTGGCATCCGCGGCCCTCGCAACTCCGCCCAGCGTCGGCTGACGGCTGGCCTGCTGAGCATGAACGAAGAGCAGCACAAGCGCCAGCGCCGGCTGCTGCTGGGTTCGTTCTCCCGCAAGGCGATCGACGGCTATCATGCCCGGCTGGTCGAGGCCACCGAAGGAATGCTTGCCGGATGGCAAGCGGGCGAGACTCGCGATGTTCACCGCGACATGACCGGGCTGATGCTGCGGATCACCAGCACGATCCTGTTTGGATTCGATCAAGGCGATCTGGCTTGCGAGATCGGGCAGATGATCGAGCGCTGGGTATCGCTGAACCATGAAATTGGCATTGGCGCCCTGGTGCCCGACGACAACTTCTCGCGGCGTTATGAAGAATTGCTCTCGCTGGCCGACGAATTGGAACAGCGGATTCAGCAAATGATCGATCTGCGCCGCCGCGACAGCGCCGTCGGCCACGATATGTTGTCCATTCTTTTGCGCGCTCACGACGACCAAGGAGGCCTGACCGACGAAGAGTTGATCGGCCAAGCTTGCGTGCTGTTCGGGGCCGCCCATCTGACGAGCGCCAACACGCTCAGTTGGACGCTGCTGTTGCTCGCTCAGCATCCCAGGGTGGCTGCTCCGCTGATCGAAGAGTTACTTACGACGCTCGACGGCCAGCCACCGGGACTATCCGACGTCGAACGGTTGCCGCAGTTGGACCGAGTGATCAAGGAAAGCATGCGGGTGCTGCCGGCCTCGTCGTATTCGCAGCGCATCACAATGTGTCCGGTGGATCTGGGGCCGCTCCACCTGCCTCCGCGGACACCGATCGTGTTCAGCCAGTTCATCACGCATCACCGGCCGGACTTGTACGACGATCCGGAAGTGTTCCGTCCCGCTCGCGGGATCGATATCGACCCGGCCCCCTCGGCCTAGTTCCCGTTCGGCGCCGGCCCGAGACTCTGCCTTGGCGCATCGCTGGCCACGATGACGT
>JAIOPX010000085.1 GCA_021413705.1 Planctomycetota bacterium
AAAGCCAGTGGCACACGGACGAAGGCGAAAACCGGGGACGAGGTTGTTGGTTCTGCCACCTTGCCTCCAATCCTCCCTTCTTCCTTCTTTGCGATCTTCGCGAGCTTCTGTTCAAAAGTTTCTTCTGTCCCTGGCTTGCGCGTCGGGCTAGTGAGCGTAAACGGATAATGAGCTGGCTCTGAGTTAAAACGGCAGCGGCGTGCCCCGTTGTTGCTCTCGCGCACGGTCGTACACCAGGCTCGCCAGGGCGACGTCTTCGATCGCCAGGCCGACCGACTTGAACAGCCCGGCGCCGCCGGCGTGGCTGCGGCCTATGTCGCGGCCCGCCACGACGTCGGCCAGTTCGACGGCTCTCGACCAATCGAAATCGCCGCGGGCCAGGGCATCCACAAAATCCCCCGCCTCCAGCCGGCACGCCTCGACGCTGTCGCACACAATATGGTCGGCGCGGCGAATCGTGGCGGCATCGATCTCGGCACGCTTCAGCGCATTCGAACCCACCGCGCACACCAGACACCCTTCGGCCAGCCACCCGCCTTGAAACACCGGCTCGCGGCTGGTGGTGGCGGTGATCACGATCGGTAGATCTTCGACCGCTTCGCTGGGGCGATCGACCGGCACCACGTCGCAACCCAACTCCGCCGACATTTCGTGGGCGAAGGCGGCCCGCCGCTCGGCATCGCGACCGTAGACGAACACGCGTTTCAGTTTTCGGGCAACCGCCGCGGCGGCGAGTTGCCCTCGGGCTTGCAAGCCGGTGCCGAAGATGCCGATTTCGCAGGCATCGGTCGCCGCCATGCAGCCGATCGCCACGCCGGTGGTGGCGCCGGTGCGGAGCGTGCCGAGCCGTTCGCCGTCGATCAGCGCCAGCAGTTGGCCCAACTCGGCGTCGTACAAACCAATGAGAAACTGCGCGCCCGTATGCGTCGTGAGATACTGCTTCCAACCCAACCGGCCGAGATACCCTGCCGCCGCGCTCATGCTATGCAGCATCGCACCGCCTGAGCGACAGCGCCGCCGCGGAATGTTCTCCGCGTGCCCTGCGGCCAGTTGGCGAAACATATCCGTCATCGCCGCCACCGCGGCCGGCATATCGACCAGCGCGGCGACGTCAGCATCCGTGAGATAGATCGCGGGCATGGGCGGGGTCCTCCAGAGGACAGTATCGCGCGAACGGCGCGCCACGGCAACCGTGGGGCGGTCGGGCGGCAAAGTTAGTGTAATTGTCGAGTAAATGGACCGAGCCCAGAGCCGGTTCTTGTTTGTTGGCGGCCGGGATATCGTTTATATTTGGACCGGCAGAGGTAAGTCGCACGAGCTAGACAATCCGGCAGAACCAGCAACTTCGTCCCTGCTTTTCGCCTCCGTCCGGGTGCCACTGGCTTTGCCAGGGCTTTGGAGCGGGTACGCGGTCACTGAAAGTTGGACATAGCCATGCGTTATGCAGTCGTGATCGAAAAAGGCCCCACGAGCTACGGGGCCTACGTGCCCGATCTGCCCGGCTGCGTCGTCGGCGGCGATTCGGTTGAGGAGGTCAAGCAACTGATCGCCGAGTCGATTGATTTGCATTTAGATGGGCTGCGTCAATCGGGGGCGTCGATCCCGACGCCGACGAGCATTTGTGTCTATGTGGATGCAAGTTTCACGGTGGGCAAACCAGGGTGCGACGGATCACAACGTTGAGCCGGTGCCTTGGCCAACGATTGGACGGAAGAAGACGACCGCATTTTGGAAGAGATCCATCGGGACCGGTCCGGCGACCGCATCGGTCGTACGGCCGGGGCACTTGCCGACAATCCGCATTGGGACGGGATCATGGATGAGGTGCAGCGGGCGCGTAAGCAGGACCGGCCATGAACACGTTCACAACATCCTTGCCAGTGGCCACGCTGATGCTGCTCGCCTCGGCATTGTCGGCCGCAGCAGCCGAGGCCCAGCCGGCGGCAAAGGAAATTGACTACATCCGGCCATTCCCCGTCGTGATGATTGCCGACCGCTCGAATCGTCCCTTGAAGGACGCGGCGGACGATGTGGCCAAGGCCATCGACGTCAAGTTGGTGGGCGAATCCAAAACGAATCCGGTGTGCTGCGTGTGGATTGAAATCAGTAACTGGGCTCCGAATCCTGGCCAGGCCGGCTATTGGATCGTCAATCAACCCGGCGGCAGCCTGATTTCCGCGTCCAACGCCGAGCAATTGAAGCTGGCGGTCGAGCGATTCAAAGCGGCGATCCGCCAGCGGAACGGCCACGCGGAAGTGCCGCTGGGAGTGCTGACGAATTATCCGGTGCCGGCAGTTCGCTAGCAAAGTGTCACCCATGACCGATTCACACCTTGGCGAAATTACCGATGAGTTCGCCCCCGGTCGGGACAACGTGATCGCGGGCATGATCATCGGCCTGCTGATGATCGGCGGCGGCGGATTCTTGTTGTATCTAATGACAAAAGGATTGGTTAAGAGCCATGCCGATCTGCCATTCTGGGCAGAGAAGGGATGGTGTTGGTTTGCTGTATTAGGAATGTCGGTGCTGGGAGGGGGGTTCATCATTGGCGGCGTCTATATGATTCGCTACATGCGCTCGCTGCTCACCTTGCAGGTGCATGTGGGCCAGCATGGGTTTTCCGTTCTCGAAAATCATGTGCGGCGGGTCTATGCCTGGGACGATATCCAGGCTGTGGAGGAAACGCACCTCTACGAACGACCGCCACTGCTGAAAGGGGCGGCCAAATATTTTTTGCCCAAAGTGATGAGCCGAAGCTTCGCGGTGAAACATAGCGATGGCGAGACCTTCAAATTCAACGGCACGTCGATCAAACAACATATTGCGCTGGCGGACACGATTAGATCGCACATCGATCCGTCCCAGGTTCCGTGGGAGATCTTGGAAGTGCATACCTAGAGGAGCGGCACTGCCAGTGACTTGCCACACTCGCCCCGGTCGGAGACCGGCGGCTAACAGGGCATTGGCTTGTTGGGGCAAACGATGGTTATCCTTGGCTCTCACCCCCTGCACACCTCCTGGCGCCCCGCGCCGTCCGTGCTCACGCTCTCAGGGCATCCGATTCCAGATGAGCGTGGACTTTCGCTCCTTACCCGTCGCGATCGTGCTGGGCGCGTTGACCGCGGCCGGCGCGTTGGCGGCCGTGTTCGCCCTCACCAAATACAACGCCATTTGCAGCTACGTGGGTCGCCAAGGCGCCGTCCGGCTGGCGGTGCATGGATCCCCCTACGCCGAGCCCACGACGGAGCTGCTGGAGTTCCGCAAGGCGACCACTCTGTGGGCCTCGGTGACGCGTAAAAACTTTCGCGGCCATTATGCCGCCACGTCGTACGATTTCTGCTGGTACGCCGCCGATCGGCAGCGCGTGCTCCACCTGGTGGGTCGCTTCTCGTCCAGGGAGGGGACTCCGCCGGGGAGCGATCCGTATTATTTTGCGCTGGCGGCGGAACTGGCCTGGTCGAAATACCTGTTCGCCTCTCTCCCGGTCAGGCTGGAGCAGGAGGGTTCGATCCGGTTTGCCGTTCGGGATCGCGAGGCGCTCCGCGTGGGCCGGGGTTTCTTGGAAATCGAATCGGCCGGCGAGGTCCAGCGCATCGAGGGCACGGAGTTGAATCGCGTCTCGATGGAGAATGGCCAGTTCTCCTACGCGACGACAGACGCCCGCTGGTACAGCATCAAGGGGAAGTTCAACTTCGACTACACGAAGCTGCCCAACGCCAGATACTTTGTGATGGTGGTGGAGTCGCTGGTGCCAAGAGTTCTTTCTGGCAATTCGACGGCGGGGTGAACTGGTTTCCTACGGAACTAAGAGACGAAACTTTATCAACCTCTGCGGCTTCTAATCTTAATCCTGGACGCGGTGTCAGCCTCCATTGAAGCTGGCCCTGCGTATCAGATTGCTGACCGATGTTGGACGCAGCATGCTCGCCCATCCTCGTCGCCACTGGCACTAGCGATTCTCGCGCCACGGTAGCGTCCAAGACCACCAACTACGGGTGCCGACAAGCCCTCGCAAGATAAAGGACAAAGATACTGACCCAGATAAGGACTGCCAGGACGCCTCCCAGGAGCACGCCAACGCCCCTGACGGTACGCTGAAATGGGTTGATGGTCAGGTCGCTTGGCGGCTTAAATAGCGATAGGGTCGGATTTTCCGCTGCCTCTGAACCAACCGATTTGTTATTCACGGCTTGATCGCGGGGGTACGCTCCCGATAGTACCGAGGATTTCGAAATCGTCCCTACGACGATTTGCATTTTCCTTTTCACTGGAAAGTGACACGTTGAAACACTGCGATGGGATCGCATAATTTTCCGAAGTTAATGCTTGACAGCGCATATCCGCATGCTAGCATGCCCCCTACCAGGAGCCATTCTTAAGGGGGGGTGCAGTTTACCCGGATCCTGTTCTTTTCATTTGAATCATCTGAATCATCACATCTGTGCTAACAGTGATTTTCTTGGAGAAATTGGACCCGTGAATTGCTAATGTTGGAGGACGCCGGGCACGAGTTTTTGGTGATTTCACATGCCTCAAATCATTCTAGAAGACTGGTGATAAGGCCATACGTTTTTCTAGAGCCTGTTTTCAAACCGCCCCTTCGTTTCAGGGAGGAGGGAGGTAATGTTTTGTCCTCGCTTGCCTACGGGTCGGCCCTTGCTCAGCGAGGCTTCGCTCTCAAGGCCCCAGGACTTGCATCACGAACAGGGCATGTCACGCTCCGCTTCATTATTGCTGAACCGCTCGAAGCTCCAGAGGGCGCCGCCGCCACCAGCCCATGAGGCTTAATCACACTGGGAACTAGAAGCAGGAGCAGGACGATGAGAGCGGGCACATTGGATCACCGGCGAGCGTCTCGAACGCGACTTGGCGGGAAACCTTGGATGCTCGTGGAAGTTCCTAAGGCTGCTGGTAGAGAGCGTAGCTGAGTGCTATCGACGGTGCGATATCCATTGATGTCCACTCGCAAATAGCGCGCACCTGCTGAAATGCTGCCGGAGAGAATCGGAATAGGTGACACGTTACCACTCAGATAACCGCCGCTTTTGCCCATTATTGGTTCTATGGCCGACATTGGAATCTCGCGTCTAGATCAGCTTTACGACGGAATGGCAGGCGCTGCGCCCATCACGGCGGCGGACTCGGGAGAGATTGTTGGCGTCGTGCAGGAACTGCTCCGCAACCATGGTTTGCGGAAAGTTCCCGGAGCCAAACATGTGACTGGCACGGCCGTGCCCTCGGATCCGGCCGCCGAACCCTTTGGAGCCTTTGGCAAATACACGAAGCGCGCCGTAGGCTTTTTCCAGGACAAGCACGGCCTCTCTAAACAAAACCCGCCTGTTGTCGATGCGGTCACGTTGCGGCGATTGATCCAGGCTAGCCCAGGCACAGTTTGTGTTGGTCGCGCGTATCTCACCCGGCGCCTTGAAATTGCCGACGCTGTGATCTGTCGTGTTCTGACGCTCATCTCCAGTTGGGAAGAGCATGCCGCGACCGGAGGCTTCTGCAATTGGAAGCCCCAGGACGCCGCGGATAAGCCACAAACCGGGCTCTCGTTTGGCATCTTGCAGTGGACCCACGGTTCCGCGCGGCTAGGCACCTTACTCGAGGACTTCGAACAGAATGCCGCGCTTTTCAGCAGTTGCTTTGGCTATTCAGGTCAAGATGCAACGGCCATGGTCAACCATGCGAAGGGCGGCGAAGCGGTACTGAAGGCCAATGGGGACCCAGTGAGCACGAGCATGGACAAGTTCAATTTCCAAAAGCGGGTGCCATGGAAGGCCAAGTTCGTCACGGCAGGTAGCTCGACCGCGTATCAAGTCAAGCAAGTGGAGCGCGCCCTTGCCGACCTGCGCGCGATCCACACGTCCAAAAAAGCGGTCTGGACCAAGATCACTTCGCAACGTGGCTGGGGATTCATGCTTGATTTCGCCAACCAGTTTGGCGAAGGCGGCGCCAATACCAAATACACGAACGCTGTCACTGCGCTTCCGGCGGGGAGCGAGGACTACATCCTGCAGCACATCGAAAGCGCCAATCCTGCAACTCATCAGCCGCGTCGACATTACTTTCGCGTTGATTCTCCCCTGCCGAACAATGTGGCCTTTCCGACCAATCCCTAGTGCGCCCATCAACGAAGGTCTGAACACCCGGACTCCACAACCATGCCACTCATTCTTCTCATGCGTGCGGGATCGCCGGACTTCGATGTAGCACTCGATGGCACGCTGACCTCCGGCGTTTTTCGAGCTACAGCGCTGAAGGTCGGCGCGGAGACGTTTCCGCTCGATTCGCTGCTGGTCGTCGAGGAGGCCACCTGGCTCGAATTGATCGGCGCCACTGGGAACTATCGATTCAAGATCCCCGCTCACTCACTCGGGTTGGAGTTAAGCGCCACGCTGGCAATGAGTGCCGGGCAGACCGTTTTTGGCAAGAAGTTCGACCTGGCGAGCGGAGTGAGCGCGACCATCACTGTTCGCATACCCGCCGAGAACCAGCGGCTGGCTGAGCCGGCAATCGAACTTGGGGTGTGCGGCCGCGTCGAACTGGACACACCGGGCATCTTTGCGGCGGCAACCGTGTGCTACGCCATTGTTTTAGACGAGCTGCCCATGTTGTTTCCCATGCCGATGGATAAGTTGCCTCGTTGGCGCGTGGGGTTGCCGAGTTTTGGGTGGCGGCTGCCGCCACTGGATTTCCCCTGGGATTACCCCACGCTTCCTTCCCTGCCGACAAGGTGGCCCGCGCAGTCGTTCGATTTCCCGCCGCTCGATGGACGAATCTCGTTCAAATCGATTGAAGTCATCACGACCGGAAACACGGAGCTGAAACTGATTGTCCATAATCTGGTCGTAGAGGCAAAGGGCCAGTCGATCGAGGCGGACGTAACACTGGTGATCAAAAACGGGGAGCTTTCCGTCGCGGACTCCTCGATCAGGTTCATCCGGCCCAACCTCAACCTGCCGTCATTTCCAGAGTGGACCTACGACGACGATTGCTTGATCGTGCATGGAACGCAAAACGAGATCAATTCTCTGCTGAGCTGGCTGGCTCCCGAGTGCGATGCGTTGCGGCTGAGTGGGAATCTGCCTTGGACCATTCGCCTGCTGCGCGGCAATGAAGGGCTGGAAGAACTTCGCATCGACATTGAAACTGGCGCGCAGGTTGTAGAATTCCCCGGTTTCAATGTCGATATCGCGGCCGGCTCGGTGCTTCACCTAGTGTTCCGCCGGCCCGATGGCGAATCGCAACGGTTTTGGCTGGGTCTCACCACCCCCGCAGCCACCGCGGTGAAAATCCGCCTTCCCTTCAGTTGGGGCCGCGCCGACTTGAACTCGCGCGAATTGCTCAAGTCGGCAGGCCCGGCCAAGGAACTGAGCCTTAGCGGCACGGTGGCCAATCGAATGACCTTTGTCATCGCAAAATTCCAGGACGGCCGGTCTCCCGTGTTTTTCCGGAAAACGCAGGTTGCGCTGGACGAATTGGACATTCAACATCCCGCCGAGACTTGCGCGCCGACTACCGACGAGGACAAAGCGCTCGCGGCAAGCGATTTTGTGCTGACAGCCGGCGTTCCCTTGAAGCTGGATGGCGTCGATCTGAGCGGTTTCAAGTTTCCATTTTTGCAGGACGAACTTTCTGACATCAAGCAATTCATCGAAGTTTCCAACTTCGAAATCAAAGCCCCACAATTCGCCAACTGCTCCATTGAAGCGACAACTACCATCAAGGTACACATCGGCGACGACGCCCTGACGATCGAAGGCAAGTTCGGGCTTACGTACTTCTGGGAAAAATTTGCGTTCGAGGTCAATCACGACGATGGCATCAATCTGAAGCTGCCGTCGCCCGTCGAGAAGAAGGAATTGTTCGGTCTTAAATGGACCTTCGTTCCGGCTCCGAGCAGCGACGCCGATTTCAAGCTTCTGACGAAAGGCTCCAACTACCAGGTCAAGCAAGCGCCCGGTAGCCGCTTTCTTATCGACTTTGACCGCGCGACCGATCCCGACAAGCCGATTCGCTTCGAGGCCTCGAATTTCAGCCTGTCACCCAAAGGGGTCAGTCTCGATGCCGCGATTACCGACTCTCCGGCAAAGCTGGCCGCGCTCGACACTGATTTCCGTTTTACCGAAGGTGCGATCCAGATCCGCGACAATTCCATTGCTGGTTTCACGATTGGAGGTTCCGGACCCCTACCACCCGCGCTTGTCGGACCCGCCATTGCTAGCATTCGGATGCAGTTCGAGCAATCGAGGGAGGACCATTCCATCCATCTCATTTGCGCCGATGCCCGGCTTCAAGGCGAGAGCCTGCTGAAGTGCGAAAGTACCCGGTTCCAGTTCGCCGTGACTGCGCTCGGACTGAAGTTTGTCGAGGACTCGGGCCGCTATCACCTGTATTTCACGCTATCTGGAACCGCCCGATTCGTTCTGGGCGACGGCGACAATCCCCAGGGGCCGTTAGGCTGGCTACCCGCGATCGAGATGCAAATGATTGAATGCCCGCTGACGACCGACGTCAGCGTGCTGGCGCAGCACATCGAGTTTTTAATCGTCCTCCCGAAGCCTGTGACATTCGCATTTCTAGGCTGTTTCGCGTTCGAGTTGCGTGCCATTGGTTTCGCGCCGTCGGATCCCGTGTTCCGCGAGCCGAAGCCGGCCATGCTGCTCAGCGGCCAGATCAAATTCTCCGTCGACTCCGACGCGGTCGACGCGCGGATCGATTTCCACAAGCTGCACATTGGTCTGCCCGCGGCCGGCAAGGTGTTTCCACAACTATACCTCAAAGGTCTGGGTGTGAAGCTGGCGGTTGGGTCGGCATTTGAGCTCGCCGGCTACGTGCAGTTTATCGACGAGGGGGATGATCTCGGCGGTGGAGTGCGCGGCGAAGGGTTCTATGGCCGTGGAGACATGCAAATCCAGGGGCTTCCTCGCATCTCGGCAGGCTTCGCCTTTTTGCGAGTGCGCCGTGACCCGAGCGTGCCCTATGTCCGGGCGTGGTTCTTGTACCTGGAGGCCAACCGCTTCAGTTTGCAGTTCCCCGTCATCCGTATGTTCCTGCGCGAGGTGGGCATCGGGTTTGGCTATCGCTTCACGCTCGCGATGATTAAATCGGTTGACGAAGTCGACGATCCGCGCGAACTGCTGAAGGTCCTCAAAGAACAGGCCAAGCGGCAGGGCGAGCTGTCACGATTCGAGGCCTGGCGAGTTGATCTGGAAGAACCGGGTGAAGATCCGCGTTGGACCATCGCGCTGAGGGCAATGATTGCCCAGAATTCGGCAGGCACCGGCTTCACCGATTGGTCACCCAAGAAGGAAGAGAACCTGCCCAACCTGTTCCTGCTGGACGTGGTCGCGGCCCTGCGAAGCGACTTGACCTTCCTCATGGTCGCGCGGGCCTGGTTTCTCACCAACTACTATGACTTCACGATGGAGCTGCCGTCGACCCTTCGCACCGAGCCGTTGCTGACCGGATTCGTGCTGCTCTCGCCGCGCAAGAAGCGGCTGTTGGCCAATCTTTCCTCCAATCCAAACGCGGTGTTTGGCGAGCATTCGCCGATGCCGGAAATCGTCAAATCGGCGGTCAAGAGCACCCAGTTTTCAGCCACGCTGCTCGTCGAGCCCGGCCTTGCGCACTACGAGCTCGGTTGGCCCAACCAGTTGCGTTGGGAAGCCGACATGGACGCGTTGAAACTTCAGTTTTGTGGGGGCATGATCTATCGGGTCTCGAAGACCGAATTTGTCACCGGGCAGAGTTTTCTCGCCCGCGGCACGCTACGGTTCGATGCAGGCGTGGATTTCGGCTTTGTCGGCGCCCGGCTCAGCGCCACCGCCGAGGTTGCCTACGGCGCTCGCTACATCGGCGTCCTGGCGTTTGATGACCCGAAGCATAACTCCGCGTTCTATGGCGGGGCGGGCATCGAAATCAACGTGGCCGTGTCCGTCGACTTCTGGATCGAGATCGATCTGCTTTTCGGTTCCATCACGCTCCACTGGGGATTCAGCTTCGCCGTGAATTTCACGGCCTCTGTCGAGGTCGGCATCCTGCTCGACCGATTGCCTGGTGTGCGCGGGCATGCGACGTTGGGGATTGCGATCATGGGACACGACCTGCATTTCGGAATTCGCGTTGCGATCAACGAAGACGCAGTGCAGACCGCGTTCAACCGCACGGAGAAGTTCCTGCACGTGGGGCTCGAAGCGGGCGACGTCGAAGCCATACCCGGAACCGGCTCGGCGACTTCGAAGGCGAGGGCCATCGCTGGTCAGCACGCGGGTGTGCTCGGGAATGGCGCTTCGCACGGGGTCGCTCATGCGCATTTGACAAACGGAAATGGAGCCACGGTCAGTGCATCGCACGCGATGGCGCCTGCGGCAGCGGAAGCGGCCGGAACCGGGGCCGTGGCCGCCGGAGATTCGCTTCTGGCGAGCGGCCACGACCTAGGGCCGCTTTTCGACACACCTTCGTACCGCGTGCTCATCGCGCCCGTCGGGCGGTACGCCTACTTTTTACTCGTGCCGGGCGCGGAAATTCTAGATGGCACGCGTGCCTCGCAGCGCCGTACCCGGCGCGAGCGCGGTTTCTTGCCCGTGCCGCCAAACGCGACAACGACTACGACCGAGGATTTCAAACTCGTTTGGACCCTGCCGCCACAGGTCGAAGTAAAGCAAGCCGATCCGACGGGCGCTGCCGGTGCATTCTCCCAGCCAGTCACGGCAAATCATTCGTGGACCGTGAAGGACTGGAAAAGTCCAATCAAAGATGAGTTCGCGCCATCCCCCGAACCAAAGAACGGCCAGCCGTCGGGCGAAAAGGCCGGGCCAGTGCGCGTGGCAGACTGGTTGGGTCTGGCGTTCCAGTTCCAAAAAGCAGGCAATCCCAACGGAACGATCAGTAAGTGGGACGAAATCGAGCCCATCGGTGATCCGGCGCTGTTGTTTTTGGACGCAGCACCGGTAGTCGACGAGCGAGTCCGTGACCCGACGGATGATGCGTTCGAGGCCGCGGTCCGCGGCGCAACCGAACAGTTCACCGCCGCGCCCTATTTCAAACGTTCCGCCAACGAGTACGACGTTTCGCTCAGGAACGCCTTCGACACCAAGACTACTCTTTATGCACCGGGTGGCAATGTCCCGCCAACGACCGCGCACGCGGTCGCAGAAGTCAGCGCCGGTGGCCTGATTGCAACGATTGAGGTCCAATCCGGCGGTGAGTTTTATCATCCAACCGCGGATCTGCCCTCGGTTACGATCGACCCGCCAAAGGACAGCGGCACCCAGGCGACTGCGCATGTCGACGGCAACAAAATCGATCTCGCAACGGGCACCTTGTCTCGCGACGCGATCGTCATTGATACCCCCGGATCCAAATACGATCCCAATAAACCACCCGCCGTCCACATTACTCCGCCCAAGGAGAAGGATAAAACACCCTCCACGTCGAAATCGCAACAGATTCATCAGACGCGAAGCGTGATTCTGCGGTCGCTCATTACCGACTTCCAGGCGCATATCAACGAACTGCGCAAGACCGACGAGGCAACTCACCCCGGCAACCCGTTCGACAAGGATTCGCTCGCGTGCCGGATGGGCCTCGTGTTCCGTGGCGACCTTGGCGCGAACGAAAGCCAGCGCAGGGATCGTTTCAACGAACTCACCGCGAAGCTGAATACCGCGTCGATCTCGCAGCGCACCGCGCCAGATGCGCCGGATATCGGGACAACGCCCGTTGTTCAAAAAATTAAGGTTTTCAATCCGCCGCGACTAAGCTTTGCGGAAACTGCCCCTCGGTTCGAGCGCCGCGTGAGCTACGCCCACGAAGGAACGGTCGCGCTGGACTGGGAATTGAAGTGGCCAAACAGCCAGGTCCGCGCGAGCGCTGCCTTGAGCGCGGCTCTGGGCACTGGTTCCAATGCCGACAAGGTTCACGCCATACGCGTCGATCTGCCGGGTTCAGGATACGACCCGCTGCTACCTCCTGAAGTGTCGATCAACCCGCCGGCCGCGGGCACGCAGGCGAAAGCGCACATCGACCCAGCTAGAATCGACGAAAAGACTGGCAAGTTGCAAGACCTTGCCGTGGTGATTGACGATCCCGGTTCAGGCTATACCGAGGCGCCGAGCGTGTCGATTTCTGCTCCCCCACATCAGCGTAACAGCGAAGACGACCCGGAACACCACCTCGATCACTACATTGTTCGTCGCCGATGGCTGGATGGCAACGTGGCTGAGCGGGAATTCCGCATCAAGCCCGCCGACATCCTGCATCGCGTCGAAGGTACGCAGGTCAAGCGTTTGCGGCCGCGATTCAAGTTCGTCGATCATTTCGAAGACGAGCCGGCCGACACCTTGACGTCGCTCCCTCCGGAAGGGCGCCGCTATGCCTATTCGATCACCCCCGTCGATCTCACTGGCATCCCGAGCTCGCGTCCGCTAACGGTCGTGGTACGCCGTCAACCCGCCACACCGCCGGCCGTCGTGACCGACGGCGAATGGATCGTCGACTACGTGGTGAAGTCGGACAGTATCATCCAGGCCGCGGACGGCCTGCCGCGACAATGGCCAGTGCAGCGAATGATGTTTGCCTGGACGCCCCCGGTCGATCCGGAAATCGGCCCTCGCGTGCCGATTGAGGGCATACGACTGGTATTCCGCCGCGACGAGATTCTTCCGCTCGGGCAATACGCCCAGGACAGCGATGTTGGCGGACCGCGTTCCCAGGGACTTCCGACGAGTAACGCTCGGCCGCTTCGGACGGACCGAACGTTCGAATTCAAGCTTTCCGATCACAACGACATCCAAGAAACGATACACCCAGATTCGAACCTGCGGCGTTTCTACATCGACATCACGCACGATCCGCGGATGCCGGATCTGGGGGCATTCTTCGGCAATCTCTCCGCTGCGCCAGATTGGCAGCCCACAGCTTGGCGCGCATTCGTTCAAACGCGCTCGGCCGGCGGCGTCTATTCTGCCTTGGTTCCGCTCACGTTGCGGCTGCGAGTGCTCCAAGACGAGGAGCCGTTAGCGCCCTTCGAAACGGCTCCCGAAGAGCGTCGGCCTCCGACTATCGAGTGGCTATCCGTGCCAGTCGCACTGGCGATGCTGCCGCCGCGTGACATGTCTGGTCGTAGCGGATTCGCGATGGTTCCAACTCCTCAAATCGGCCCCCTTGAGCAGAACCAGACGCTCCCCTCGGGAGAGTTCCGACTTCATCCCGCACGGCGGCGTGCTTTGGAGTTCATATGGAATCAGGTGGGCACGCCAAACGCTCCGGTGGCGCCGAAACCCATGGAATATCCACGTGAGTTTCATTCTGGCTACGAACTTCATGAGTTCGACGTCGACGCCAATCTTGCCGAGAAGATCAATGAGCTGAGCGCGCCGGAACAACCGTTCGATTCCTGGGCGCGCGACGCGCGGATGCGAATGCTCCAGCGATTCGAAATGCTGCCGCAAGACCTGCTGCTGGTGACGCCGCCCGATACCGGCGATCCGCAGAAGTGGGAGGCGTGGTATCCGAGCATGATGGCCCGGATACAAAATGCCGGCAACACGAGGCCGCACGTCAAAGGCTCTGAGGCAACGGTGAGCCCCTGGTATTCTTGGCGAGATTCCCTGCTGGTCTGGCCCGGTTTGAGCCATTTGGACGAAGAGGTGTTCACGGAGCCCACCAGCAGACCCAAGCGCTGGTTTCAAACCCTCCGTCTTCACAAAATTTTGCAAAAACTGATCGACGATGTGATCGATGATTTTGAATCCGATGGTAGCGGCGACATCATCGCCGATTTGGCTCCGGCCCCGCCGGTTCCGGCGACGCTGGCCAGCCTGATGGCGGCCACCGATCCGCTCATTGATCCTTACGGATGGGGCTTGCTTCAGCGACTTGGCCTTAGCGCTTCCTTCGTGCTCCGCAACAATCGAGGCGACCTGGTCAAACCCGAGCTCCTCTGGCCAAAACTGCTCAAACACGCACTCAAGACAGAAGAAGTAGCCGCCGACGACGAGGAAAAGAAGCAGCATTTGCATTTGGAGTTGCTTTATCAACCTGCCAAGTCAACACGGCTAGCACGCGATGAATCTCAGCCGGCCGGCGGCGCACTTAGCCTCCCGGACGCCTTGGCCGTCGTTCAGATCAGCATGCGGCCGGTCGTCAAAGACATTCAGCGCTACCGTCGATTCACGGCAGACTGGCCCGCGGACGGCAAGTCTGCCAGGCTCACCGTCAACGAATCGTCGGGAAAACGGCTCTCCTTCGTGATCAAAGGCGGATCTCCCGAGAAGATGCAGGTTGTCGACGCCGCACAATCGGTCACAACCGACGTGCAACCGCCCATCGGTCCCCAGTTGGAAGTGCTTGTCCGGTACCTTGAGAATGCGCCGGGCGCGGGTGTCCCTGTCATCACCTTGACGATCGACGGAATTACGCAGGCTATCCCTTCAGCTCTCTTTGACGCTACCGACAACGACACCCGGTACTTCACTTATGATGCCAAAGAGGTAGCGACCGACATTGCTGATTTGACGACCGCCGATCCAAAAGCGGGACTGCCATGCTGGATGCACTTGAAATACCTTATCGAGGCACAGAACCCACGCGAGTTGCCCGAGCCGGAGTTTACCCTCCGATTTCCCGACTCACCCCGGAAAGAGGATTGCGAGGACAAGGGCTTTCCGGTTTCTGGCATCGAAGTGTTGGCCTGGCTGCAGCGGTTCTTCGACCATGGGCCCGGTCAAGTGCCGGGCAATGCAACTGGCCCGTGGTTTGCGACCGCTTATCCGCGTTCGCTCCCCATCATGGCAATTGCGCCGAACCCGGAAAGCGGCGTGCTCGAATACTGCCGACCGGTAGAAGACCTCTACGCGCACGCGTGGCGGTACTATTTGCGGCCGGTCGGCCGTTACGACGCGTTTTGGTCGAGCATCGCGCAATCACATAAGGTGTTTCGAAAGGAGCCCGCCGGCGATGACGATCAGATCCTGAGGAATCTCGACCGACTGCGCCTATTTACTCCGCCGCCGCCCGGTGGGCTCGACCTCATCATGCCGCGAATTCGCCCCATCAAGGCCCCGATGATCCTGTTTTCCGGTCGCCTCGATGGCCCGCCGCCTGCCACGATCGAGGCCGTCAAACCGAAGCCTCCCGGCAAAACCTGGCAAGTCGTGCTCTCGAAACACGCCGAACAAACACTGTCCGAAAGCAACCGCACCCTGGCTCGCCGACTCGAGTATCGGCAGCAATCGGTCGCTCTTTTGCGGCGGTTTCAATTCGACAGGGAAGCTGCCTCTGCCACGTACCTCGCGTCGATCACGCTGCCGGCGACCGGTACCGTCATCCAGGGTAGCCAGACATTGACCCTGATCGTTGGCCAATCCGCAACCACCCTCACTCCGGCCACCAACGATGTCGCCGGCATCATCGCCGCCCTTCAAGCACAAATGTCGGGAGAGGAGATCGTGAGATGGGATCGGCCTTCGGCAAATCCCGTCGTGACTAATATCGTTATTCCCGCGCCGAGCAAGGAGATTCGGCTCACGCTGACGCCGCCGGCGCCCAACATGCCGGCCGACTTGTTCCTCAAACCGCGTCCCGCCTTCTTCGATTACCTAACCACAATCGCGCTGCCACCCACGGGTGCCGTGATCCAGAATGCGCAAACCCTGACGCTGGTCATTGACGGCATCGCGACGCCGCTTACCCCGGCCAGCAACAATGTGGCCGGAATCCTGGCCACCATCGAAGCTCTGTTGCCTGGCGAGCAGGTTGCACGCTTTGACCGTCTGGACGGCGGCCACAATCCCGTGGCATCGCACATCGTGATTCGCGCGCCGCTGAGGACAATTCAGCTTACTTTGACTCCGCCAGAAGCTAGCAAGCCGGCGGACCTTCTGATGTCCGTGCCGGTCGTGTCACGACATACGACCCAGCCTCTGGCACTACCAGGCCCCTATCCGCCGATACCGCGCCACGACCCGCTGCTGCCACTGAAACCCACAACCATCGACGACTTGAGACAGCTCGATTTGCCGTCGCGTTTAGGCCGATTCGGCGAAGGCGCGGTCGTATATCAATGGCAGGCGATTCCTTACTTCTACGAACACCTGCTGCTCGCAGTCGCCCAGACGACGAATGTCTGTTCGGAGATTTCGACTTTTCTGCAGCGCGATTTCGAGTATCAATCGCCGGAGCCACGCGCGCTGATGGATGCCGAGCAGGGTTCAAACGGCAATCGTTATCGCAGAATTCGCATCCGGCTCGAGAACTTCTGGAATTGCCTGCCGCCAGAGGCTCAACAGCAATGGCCTACGGAACGGCCGGAAACCAGCGCGCCGGACGAGCCACGACCATACGCGGCGATTTCGGACCCGGCCGTCGTCTATCAATTTATCCTGAAACGAGCGGGCGACGTGATGCAGGTTCTATCGCAGGTTTTTTTCTCGAGTGCAAATCTGGATCGATACGATGTGCGGAACTTTCCCGCCACCATTAGCGGCGAGTCCTACAAGACCGAAATCGTGAAGCGTCTGCCCTGGGGCACCGACTCTCAGCATCCCTATCACGAATACCTGGAAACCAGGCTTACGCCAAGCAAGACTCTCACCAATCTTCGCGCCATCACCAGCCGCCACTCGATCGATGCCGTTGAGTTGCCACCTTCGACGTCAGGCTGGCCGGCGCCTTCGACTCCCGCCGACTTTGCTCACTTTCCGCGCGCAGCTTCTCTTGCGCTCGTGCGCCGGCTGACAACTACGGAAATCACCGACTTGGCACAAGTCCTGACCGGCAGTCCCCGCGACATCGCATTTCGCGTGCAAGCCGACCGGTTCATGGATCGGGTGCGTCAATTCCACGCCAGCACAACGCCCGGAGATCCGGACATTCACGAGGAACTGGGCGTTGGAATCGACCAACTGCAAGAACTTGCCGACGATCCCAAACTCGCGGTGATCGATCCCAGGCTGAAACAAGTGAGCTGGGCGTTCACGGATTGGCTCAACCCGCTGACAACGGAACAGCGCAAAATTCTCGAAGGCGACACAGCTCAGCCCCAATTACCCGGCTGGATTACCATTTCACCCGCGGGCGCGACCCTGAAGGTGTTGAACGACGCACTGCAGTCGACGCGAACTTTTGAGTTCACCGCGACGGACGTTCACCCGGCGGACCCGACTTCTGGAGCTCCCTTGTTCGGGCGAGTGTCGATCGTTGTCGGGAGTACCGGCCAATTGGTTTGGAGCCAGGGCCCAACAACGGCGGCCCAGATCGCGGCCCTGCAGGCATGGACAGCGCCCAGCACGGGCTTTGGCTCCACGTTCATTTCGGCCGTGACAGACCTTTTAGCGATGCTGGACCGGCTGGAACAAGTGCAGTTCGGCTACGATCCGGCCGACACCGTGCCGACGATTGTGTTCGGCCACCCGCTGTTCGGCCGACTGATCCTCGACTCGACCTTCGGGAAGGCAACGTGGAAATTAGGTCCGATTTCGGCCGCGGAGAAAACCTCACTGGGCGACCTGGCCGACGTGGGCTCCGGCAATGGACCGTCATTCCGCGTTGCAATGCAAATCTTGCTGCCGCTCGCCGACAAGTTCGTGGTCCAGGTGCCCATTCAGGAAACCGACTTTGCGCCGCGGCCCCAATTGGCCGATTTCGCCGCCGCCGGCCTGGCAAGCAAGGTCGGCTTTTTGCGCAGCGTCATGCGAATGGACGGCCTGATGCTCCGCCGCGAAGAGGAATCACTCGAACGAGCGTGCCAAGCCGACGTCGATCGCGCGAGCATGCGCCTATTGTACAACGATTCGCTGCGCAATGGCTTCGATAACGCCGAACTGAAAATTATGGCATATCGCGGATCGGCCGATGCGCGGAGCCAGCCTATTGAACCGTTCCTGTAAAACGTCGGTCTGCCGTGCGAGGGTCCTGCTGGCGTAGCTTAACGACGCGTACCCCTGATGTTCATTCGGAGAGTGTCACATGCCTTGGACAACTAACAACAGCCTCCGCGTTTACGGTCCGCGCCGTCGTCCCTTCGATGCAGATACGGACGCCGCAGATCTCAACGCCGACCCGCCCATGTGGTACGCGGAAGTCGAGATTGTGGAACAACACCACAATCCGACTTCGCCCGCGTGGCGGCATATTTTTCTGAGGCGCGATGCAACGAGCGTGCCGCTCCATCCGAATTTCGAGGCCCACCTGCCGGGCACCTCGGTCTGCCGCTGCAAAGTGCTCAGGCTGAGTGTCGTCCTATTCCTTGGCAACTCCGGTACCCACCGCTTGGTGCTGGAGCCGTCTGACGGAGCGGCGATCGAGACGTCGCTGTTGGTTCACACGTCTCCAGAGGCCTGGGGTTTTGTGCCGCTTCGCGCCCCCCGGATGGTCTGCGTGGGCGGCGAAATTGAGACTAGTTTGATGCAACTCGCTTCGGGCACAAACTGGCCGATCGCATTATCGGGTTGGGGCCTGCCGGAAAGCGCCTCACTCGTCGCCCATTCCAGCGGATTGGCGTTCAAAGGTCGGGCGAACCTGTTGTGGAGCTCCGGCGCCGTTGCAACCGCTCGCTACAACATACTTTATCCCCGTCCGGCCAGTTCCGTGCGACCGCCCAATGGCGAGCCATTGGTGATCGAAGTGGACCGCCAGTGGTTGCTGTCTGGCACCCGCGAGTCACGCCCTGCTCGTCGGGATTTGATCGATCGATTCGAAGAACTGGATCGCCTGATGCGATCATCAACAAACGAGGGAAATACGAAGTGGTTGCACCTGGGCCTGCAGAATCCGGCAGGGCCTCCGAGGTTTCACTGGCGCCTGCCGGCGACTGGCCAGAAACCCGAAATGCGGATCGAGCGGGGTGAGACGCTGGCCACGCTCAGCGACCAGCAACTGGCGGTACGAGGAGTCGTGCCTCGTTCCACCGCCACGATCGATGGCGACCTGTCGATCGTTGACGTCGGCACCGACGATTTTCAGATCCGCCTGACTGCTGTCAGGCAGTTAGGCGTTCGATGCGATGCAACTGTTGAGATTCCGGACAAATGGGCACCGTTGCTTTCGCTGACGGACACCGAGCTGGTTTGGCTGCCTGGCCGAATGATGACCCGAGCCCAGGCGGTGTCGTTGCGCGCCGATTTCCCGCAGCTTGTCGCCGACGACACGCTCGATCGGCTGATCTCGATGGCGACCGTTGAAGTGCCCGTGCCAGAGGGCGTGACTTTGAATTTCACCGGCCCCTTGGCAGCTTGCACCGAGATCGACCGGCAACGGTTGCGATGGTTCGGCGTCGCGTTTGCAGATTCTGATCCGGCCTTCGTTGACCTGATCCAACGATTCCAGGCAGCCACGGGAAAGACCAGCGAATGTCTCGGGCGATTGTTGGTGTTGTTGCGCGCGCGCGTGACGTACTCCAGCGTCGATAACGGAACTGGCTTTGCCGAAACGGTTGCATGGCAATCGCTGGAGACCACCTACGACGCCAACGAGGCGGCCCAGTTGCTACGCACGGCCTATCAATGTGCCCGCCCCAATCCCGACGAGTCGGTACATGGCAAGTCGGACGACTACCGTGTGGATCCACCCGCGCTGTGGGGATCGTTACCGCTTGATGACGGCTGGGCAATGGTCCCCTTTTTCAATCTCACTGACGAGTTGTATCTACGAATCTATGACCCCGAGACGGTCGAGCCGGAAGCCGCGCTGCTAGGCGGGGCGGCCATTTTGGGCAACGACGACCCGCGTCTCTGGTCATCCCACCGCGACCAGCAACGATGGGATCTGACGCTGCTGGACGCCGACCAGGTGACCGGAAGCTGGCAATTCCACAGGCAACTTGGAAGCTGGAGCTTGCAACGCGTCATCCTGCAGCTTTTCCAGCCGGAAGTGGTCTTGAACGGCTTTCTTTGGATATCGACGGACGGGCCGACCAGCGAGGACTCGTTACCCGATTTCGACGCGTGGCCCACGGCTGTACGCGCGGTTTCGCTGCGCAGCCCGCGCACTTGGGAGTCTTATCCTTCCCCCTACGTGTTGCATTTCGAAAGCGGTTCGCTCACGCGGGCGGCCTCGAACGATTCGTTGGTGCCGACCTATGCCGAGCTCGGCAATTGGCAATTCGAGATTCGGAAAAACGAGCGGCCAATCCGCGTTCAGCCGTTCCCCGCGGCGCCGTTTCATAAGGTCGTGGATCTGTCGATCGCTCCGAACCAGCCATCAAGCACAGACCGGCTTTCGATGTCCTGGGAAATCGTCTGGAAAAAAGGACAAACGATCATTGCCGAAGCCCTCGATGAGTTGAATCGTTGGGCCAACGACATTCAGAACTCGCCAGATTTCCGCCGCGCGGTCCGCGCCTTGCGCGTTCGGGCGCTAGCGCTGCCGATCGATCAACCGCTGACACAATCGATTTCAGAACCATTTGACCTGTCGCCCGTCAGTCTTCCGTGGCCCAAGTCGGTCGCCTGGGGCGTCTTGTTCGACCGGATCGATTTTCATACCGTCATCAAATGGAAAGGTGGCATTCCCAAATGGGAGGATTTCGATCTGCTGCGAACCTGGGAATCCGATACGCAAGCCACGCCCGCGCTTCGAGCGTGTGCAACCCAGGGCATTTCGGACCTCGGGCGCGGAGGGGCCATGAGTGGCACGGTTTTCGATGCGATCGTCGATAGCTCCTACTTCAAGGCCGGCCTCGCGAGTTTACCCCGACCGCTGGTTTGGCGCCGCCATCCGACTTTGCCATCGGTCCAAGCGTTGCCGCTGACCCAATCGCTCTCGCCGCCAAACTATCCGAGTAGCAGCCGTCAGCTCGCGCCTTTCGAACTGACATTCGGGACTCGACCCGGGTCAAATGGAGCGGCTCCCAGCGAAGCTCCGCCGCTGCCGGAAAAATGGATCTTTGGCAGCCGCCAGGCCGCCACGCAAAATCAGGCGAAGAGTTGGCCTGTCTGCTTGAATGCTGCGCCGCTGCCACCGGCGCGCGAATGGGTGGGCAGCCAAGCGGGCGCCACGCACCAAGGCGCACAGTTCTTGCCCTTGGCCTATTTAAGCCTGCCTGGGCTTTCGGCACATCCGACTAAGCGCGGCGACGTCGCGCCGATTACCGATCATACAACGGGCAGTTGGTTGCCCATGCAACTGTCGCATGGTTTGCCTTATCTCGACGAACCTCACGCGCTGGCCGAACTTCCCCGCGACGACGAGCCAAGTGCGTCCCCCACCGTGACGGCTCCGTCCGACGAGGACGTGACACAGCGACCCGCGCCACTGAAACGGGAGTCCTTCGCGGCCGCGTGGCAGACTCTTTCCAACCGCGGACAACTCGCCGCGACCGACGCGGAAAGCGCCTTGCGGACAATTCCCAACTCGACGTCGCTCGAAGTTCCGTCGCTGGTTGAACCGTTTGGCTGGACCGTGAATGTCGCCATGACGGCCGCTCAGTACCCCGGGCAGTTAACCATCACGGACTTATCCACTGGCAGTATGATTGTGCTCACAGAGCCACTCGGCGACGGCATCGTCAATGTTCCGCCCTTCGATCCTGCCAGGCACACGGCGCTGCGCGGCTTTCATGGCACATTCGAATCGTTCGGCAGCAATCGCTTGAAACTCTCGCCATACAATGAAGCTAGTACGAATCAATTTGACGTCGTCGCCGGCTCACTTGCAATGCGGCTCGACGGCAAGCGGACGCGCGACCAGCGTGGCCTGTTGCGAGGTCCCGCGGAAAGCTCCGGCACATGGTTGAAAACGCCGGTAGCCCTGCAAAACCGCATCTCAACTGGCACGTCTGAGGACAGTGTCTCGCTCTGGACCAGTTTGCAGCCCGTGGCGCTAAACCTTCGGCAATTTGGCAGTTGGAAGCTCTGGGTCCGCGATCTGCCGGTGCGAGGCAACGCATTTCAACGTATGCGATCGTCCCTGCATGAAGATGTCAACGATCCGCTCGCCGACAGTCGCGAATGGGGACACCTGGAGGGCTACGAGTGGCGGCTTGGCGATGGAAAAGCCGAAAGCTCACTGCAGTTCGGCCCACTGCGATTCTTTCCGATCAGGCTCGAAAACGTTCAGTTTTCCGGCGACGACGTGCACGCCGCCGAATTGGTGGGGCGCATTCAATTCCGCCTGGCATCCCTTCGACCGGACGATCCCGACGCAGGTGAGATCGTCGAACGCCTCGGGGACGCCAACGTAGTTCGTCTCTCCTTCACGTTCGTCGGGGGCCAACCAACGTTCACCTCGATCCGAGCCGAACCGGGCGACCCGCTAGCTATTACTAATCCGCAGGGCGATCCTATTTCGCCCCAGTTGGCGTGGCCCTTGCATGCGGCCGAAGGCGCCGCGCGTTTGCGCGCACGAGGAATCCATTTGTTGACATTGCCCAACGGCGATTTGGCGCTGGAGCTTGTCGAAGCGCGGGTGGATCTGTCGCTGTTCGGCGCGGCTTGGTCGCCGGCATTCATCGACCAACCGCGTTTCCCGAGCGGTAGCGCCACGCCGACCCCAACACCGTGGAACCTGGACGTCTCGAGTTCATTGACCGGCGGTAACCCGGTGCGCGTTGCCAGCGGCCAGGTGACGCTCGATTGGCTCGGTGGACTTCACGAGCTAAAAATGGTGGTCGAGGCTCGATGGGGATTGGCCAATCGGCCACATATTGAAGCGAGCAAGGTGCTCACCTTGTTGCCCACGCCACATTACGAAATTGAAGGCGGATTCAGGATCGCTCTGTCGGGTTCGGCCTTGCCGTTTACGGAAATTGGCCACGATGAACAACCCGATGAGCCACGAGCGGTGCTGACACCCGCCATTCAGCTAACTTGGAAAGGGTTCCGCGCGCCGGTCGATCCGCAGAATAAAATCGACTCACCGATGTATGTGCTGCCAGGGTTCGGCGTGTCCTCCAGGGAGTACGTCGACTCTTCCGGACACGTGGTACCCAACGAACTTCTGATCGACGCGCCCGGTTACGCTTCGTTATCGTTCACGGCGAGCCGAACCGGCGGTATGCCCCCGGAACATCCGCCGCGGTTTAGCCAGGTTGCCGGCGTCGCCGAACTCATTTTCAATTGTAAATGGGGGCTCGCGCTGCAGGAAATCGAGCGGGATAAAATTCAGCCTCGCGAGCTGACGCAAGCCACCTTCAGTTCGTCGGCCGGCTCCGTCATGGTCGCGATGGTCTCCGCCCTCAGTTGGAGTGGCAACGACGTCAACGTTGATACCAAGCTCCTGTTGAACGGCATGCTCGAGGTAAAGAACCTTGTTTCGTGGCCCAAGCCCGTTGTCACGACCACCTCCGACGAAACCGATCCGGCCAACTCCAGCTACACCCTTCAGAGCGCAAGCCACGATCTCAGCCATTGGCGACATACAGCGAGAATCCTGCTCAACCAGGTCGAGCTGGACAAGCGACACATCGCCTTGGGCACGCTGGCGGCCGGCGCCAATCCAACACTATTCACGCTGGTTTCTCAGCCGACTGCCAACGACGATCCAAAGTTGGTCCAGTTTCTCAGCGTCGTGGAACATCAAATCGTCGAACTCGACGTCGCGTTGCCGGCAGGCGGCCATGCCCCGGTGGTATCGGCTTCACCGCAGGAGTTTCGCTGGACCGTGACCCAGGAGGTTCGACTGGCTCACCCGGCGGCGCTCGCCAGATACTGGAATCAATTTGTTCCGGACAATGTTCCGGCCACATCGGAGCAGGTTACCGCCGAACTATCCCGCGGAACCGACGGACCGCTGCGCTCGATCAGCCGGGTGGTATCGGGCTGGCTTCGAGAAGGTTTGTTGCGCGAGTTGACGGGTCCTCGCGGCGGCACGGGAAGGCTCCACGAGCTCGACGCCGCCGCCGCGGTTTTGGAATTGAGCGCCGCCTTCTATTTGCCACGTCGCGGAGCCGAGGCGGCCGCACCGGTTGCCCAGCAAGATTTCGCCAATGTCCAGGTGCTGCCGAATCAGGTCGACCGGGCGGTTGCCACTGATTTGCTCGACTTTGTTCCCCTGCCTCAGGGCCAAGACCCCGACGATCTGGAGCACTGGAGTGTCGTGGTACTACCGTTCCTGGGACGCATGCAACCGATCAAGCACGACGGACTCGTACCGATCAACGGTTCGAACGACTGGGACCTGGATTTCACGCACGCGTCAGCCAAGCTGGGGGTCGATCCGGTATTGTGGCTGACGGCGGCCCAACGGCCGCCGTTCGTGTTCGACCTGACGTCCCGTTCCCCGAGCGCGAATCGACGCTTGACGATCGCCGATTTCGACCGCGTGGCCGAGCAGAACTGGTCCTGGTTGGATGTGGCCAGCCTGGAGACCGGATGGTTTCGGCTGCTGACACCTCCGCCAGAATTGCGCCGGCAAAAATCGAATAAGCGTGGCGAGGAAAGTGTTTCAAGCATTATGGCTGCGCTGCCTGTCGAAGGTCTGGGCCGGCTGTCCCGCCGCACAGCCTTAGCCCAGGCGTTCGATCCGGACTTGTTGTCCTATCCCCCGACTTCCACGGCTTTTGTTGCTCCAAATGAACCGCTCGATTTCGAATCCCGCTATGGGGGGTTATTGGTATTACACGGTGTCGTGCATCCTTCCGCGGATCTTGACGGAGACGGATTTGAGGATTATGGGTTTGTTGCCGCTGGCAAGCGGCTGTCACAGATCCTCGGCTTATTGATCCGGCCGCAGGCGTCCACGGATCCCACCAAGATTTTAGTCTTACCCGCTCTGAACCTGTTGCCTCCGCGTATGCCCCTGAAGTCCGGCGCTGCGCGAACACGCCTCAGCCAAAGCGTGTCATTTGCCCCCTCGCCGTATTACGCCCTGCGCCGAGAGACTGTCGTATCCGCCCCGGCTGACGTGCGACCTGTTGTCGTGTTTGGCGACGTGATCACTCTGAACCATCGAGACGCGGCCCTCGCGAAGCCGGTTGTCGTGGCATCGCAATTGTGGCAACAGCAGTTTGCTGAGGATGGAACGCCCCAAATAAATAGTGACACGGCCGGGGATATCCTGCAGTGGGCGGAGCAGACGAGGCGCGGTTTGGCCCCCGACTCCTTGGTCGCGGTTGTTCGAATCCGTGAGCTCTTGCGAATCCCAGAATCTCCCTTGCCCTGCACGCGGTACCGTTTCATCGTGCTGCCGCCCGCTAATCCGATCCTCCTGATGGCGCGAGTTCCCCATTCGATTCGTCCCGAGCTCGGTCTGGTACGCGCCAGAGAAGGGCAATTCGGCGGCACGTTGTTGCCGAACGACATGCCTGCGATCACGCTCGCGCCGCCACAAGTGCGAAACGTTCAGCCGTTGTACTTGGAATCCCGGCCCGAGCTCCCGGGTGGCACGCCCAAACCCGAAGAGCTGACCTGGGATTTCGGATACAGCGGGATGTACCTCGACATCGCCCTGTCAGCTTCGGCGGTCGGCCTGGTCGATCCGCCGATCCGTTGGTGGGATGCCGAACCGAGCATCAAGCGATTGTGGTGGCTGGCCACTTCCCACCCTGTTCAGTTCGACTCGAAACTACCGCTCGGCAAATCCCTATTGCCCAAGAATTTCCGTGCGGAGTCCATTCGCAGCCTGTTGGCCGCGCCCCCAAACGTCAGCTGCCCCGAGCAGCCGTCATTGGAAAGCGCGTTGGCTGCCGTGGAACCGGCACCGAAGGCAGGCCAGCCTGCGCCGGCCGAACTTAGGCCGTGGCAAGCCGTTCTCCCCGGCGCCTACCAACAGTTTCTAATCGGTGGCCGACCCGGCGTCTATGCGACGATGCGCTCGCTTGTGCTCACTCAAAATGTAGTTACCTCTTCAGCAACCTGGACATTCGGTGGAACCTGGGAGACCGACGACCAGGTGTTGGTTTCTGTGGGCACAAAGATGCTGACCGTGGCCGCCGGCTCGACCCAACTGAACAACGTCGTGACCGCAGTTGCCGTCGCTATCTCGGCTTCAACCGACGTGGAATTTGCCGACATCCGGGCGGTAGCGAATGATGCAACCTTGACGCTCATTAGTAAAGTTTCGGGCAAGCCGGTCTCGGCGACGATTTGTACGATTGACGCCGACAGCTCGAGTGCGGATGGTCAAACGATCAAACCGAGCGACGCGGTTTTTGGCCAGTACGTGGTCAACTCCGGAAGCGTGCCCGTACAGCATCGTTGGCCCCGGCCAGTCCACATTCCGGCGAATCAACCCGTTTCCCACAATCCCCGGGCTCGTGAAATTGCTCTTTTGCCCTGGGGAAGCTGGTTTGATTTACCGGAAGATCACGTTTCCGGGCCGCCGACGGTGGCCTCAAAACCGGTCGATGTCGTCTTTACTAAAAATACACAAGTGTATCGTCAGCGCACTATGGCCGATCCCGACGGCAATTGGCGGCTCGCTGTGGACTGGTGGTCGCTGCCGGCGGGCGAATTCGAGGTTACGGCACTCGACAGCCTGGGGGGGCCAATCGTTTGCATGCCTAAGAAAGTGAAATCTTATCTCCGCCGGTCGGTGGATGCGCGCTCCAAACCGCATGACAGTCTATTTACCACCCAGGGCGGCGCAGCGCATGAGTTGAACGTGGAATTGGCGCCTTTGGGAGTTAGACCCGCGGAGGTTCCAGATTCTTGGTCGAGCGAGGACGGGGTGAAGTTCCACTTTGTCCACAAACCGGAATCAACTTCGCCCAGCCCCTGGAAAGTCGGGCCGGCCGACTTGATCATGAAGCTGCGCTCGCTCGACACTTCAATACAGTTCAAGTGCGAACCACTAATCTCCACGGACTCGATGGAACGCGCGTTTG
The DNA here is from genome assembly GCA_021413705.1 of Planctomycetota bacterium. Classification (GTDB taxonomy): domain Bacteria; phylum Planctomycetota; class Planctomycetia; order Pirellulales; family UBA7805; genus JAIOPX01. The sequence goes on from JAIOPX010000085.1 coordinate 26,768, forward strand.
TGCCCGCCGACGACGACGAGAAAGCCGCGTTGCAGCGGCTGTTGGATGGCACGCCGCATGGCGCGCCGCTCTGGTTTGAATTGCCGATCAAAGTGGACACGACCGGCGGAATTGAATCGCCGCCAATCCTGGCGAGTTTCTGCGTACGGCGTGTTCGTTCCACCGAGTTGCCGCTTCCACTCATGCCAATGTATTGCCGTTTTGAAGACCCGGAGTACAACCGGCGTCTCTCGACGTCAACGTCACGTGGAAACGGGATCATTCAAACTCCCACTCCGAGCCAAAGCGCTCAGGTAACTATTGCCGCCGACCGCCAGCAATACAACCCATCCACGCCGATCGTAATGCTGGTCGACCTCCGCAACCTCAATCGTCTGCTGGGAAGCACGGCGGTATCGAACGCGGAATGCCGACTTCGAATTGCGCGAATCGATCGACTTGGTGGACGCGACTGGCTCACACCGTATGAGAAGGAACCCATTCTGGTCCGCCAGCTAACCGGATCCACCGTCAAGATCGATGCTCGTGTTCTAACGCTGCAATTCGGCTCTTCGCAGTCGATTAGCGATGACGAGAACATGGCGGGAAAGTTTGCGATCAATTTCAAGCAAAAGCTCTCGCCGGGAGATCGCGTCGAGCTGAGTTTGACCGGAAAAATCAGCGACACTGGCCTGCCCCCAATCAAAGAACTTGTCGAACTGGCGAGCACAACGATTCAAATCGTGGCCAAACCGGTGACTCCCCCGCCGGAAGCCGCCTATGGCCTGCTTCGCCGCCTCTCGGCCAATAGTCCGGTGGTCGAGTGCGTACGATTTGCGTGGGGACCGTCGGCCGAGAAGATCGATATCGTCAATCCGGAAGATTTGCTGAAGGAAACAGTCCGGCGACGAGCCACGTTCCTCTGGCGCGACGCGATTCGACCAACTGGCCCAGACTTCGGCGCGTTATCATCCTCGGTTCAATATGCAGTTCAAAAACTGCATGCGAGTGGTTCCACCTTGGTACCCCCATTTGTAGAGCCGACTAACGACTTCGCCCCAAGCAACGACGGTGACACGGAAAAGTAAGCGAGGAGTCTCTACGACCATCGCTGGAGCGTGAAAACGGCTGGAAACTAAACGATGAGCCGTCAACGTGGCCAAAGAAAATGGTCGAAGATTCTCTGCCGCTGGCAAGACACGTGTACGACCAAGTGACGCTCGCTGAGGAACCAGACAGCGAGGGGCGCTGGGAGATAACGGTTGCGGATGGGTTTGAAAACGATGCTGCAACATTCACGGACAAACAACTGGCAAAGGCCGGTTACCGCTTGGCCGAACTGCTTAAGGCAATTTATCCAGATACCGACTGACCTGTGCCGCATTTTCTTTTTGTCGCATGTCGCATTGTTTGATCTGAGTGGTTCAATCACTGGGCGTTCGTGGCGCCCTGACCCTCGCGTCCGGGAAATAGTCAGCCAGATGCCACGCCGCTTAGGTCGACGGTCAATGCGAACTCAAGGGATAGTTCTGCGGTGAGCGTCGGAGTGGATCTACTTCCAGATGCACCGCCATGACGGGCGCTAGACGGAACCAATTACCACGTCGACCGATGGTTGGTGGCCGAGCAACTGACTGCATGACAGGACTTAAAGAAATACTCCCCATGCGTTTTTGGCTGCAAATGTACAGGCCTCTAGGCAATACGTTTTTCAACTTCAAGAACAAGTTCGTCTTCGTTGACCTCCGCGGTTCCGCAAGCACGGGATTTATCCATGGCACAAAAACAAGACTCCGGGATAGCAGATTGCCCGAAGTGCGGTCAGCAATCCGCGAACCTGTCGCCGGCGCTCGAATGGACATGTTCAAACGGCTGTGATTTGAGCCGGTACCAGCAGTGCCCTCGCTGCGCCCTTCTGTACGAGGGCGACGAAGCCTTCTGCTCAAAGGACTGTGAAGAATCTGGCCTCTCCTCGTAGCACTCAAGGGACGCACCTGTGACTTTTACTACGCCTAGGACGTCACGCATCTCGTGCACCTTTAGGTTCCGGCATCCCGACCGAGAACGCAACGCCTGTGGACTTCCCGTTGTTGTTGAAAGGCCAGGCCAGGAACCGCGTTGTCCCTGGCACGACCAGCAAGCCCGCCCAGCAGGCTTCAACGCCAAGCGAGAGCTTGAGGAACTGATTCAAACCCCTGGTCACTGGCTTGAAGGAGCCACGCTGGGAATGGAGAACCTGCGCAATTTGCAAGGCCGTGGCGCGAGATTACCGAGCGCCGATCTGGAGGGAACCGACCTTGAGGGTGCATTACTACACAAGGCTATCCTGGATGATGCCTCCTTGATTTCCGCAACGATGACGGGCACTAACCTCAGTTATTCCAGCCTAGTTGGCACCAAACTACACGCCGCTGAACTATCAAGAGCCGATCTCACGCACTGCAATCTCTCAGGAGCGCATCTGCACGGTACCTCGCTTGATCAAACATTGCTCTATGGCGTCAAGTTAAGTGCGGACACCTTGTTTTTGGGGGTCGTTTGGGGAATAGCCGGCGAAATGTTGCGCCAACAGTTCGAAAAAGCAGCGAGCGTCTTCCGCACGCTCCGCACGCATTTCCGCTCGCTCTCGAATCTGCGTGAGGCCGAAAACTTCTATTATTGGGAGATGACCGCTCTTCACCTTCGAGCCATCAACGGGGAGTTTTTACCTAAAAACCATTGGCTGCGCCAGCTATGCTCTTGGGTTGTCGGCCTACGGAGTCCCACGGCAATCGGCTGGGCGATTCATCGGTGGGTTTGGGGTTATGGTGTGCGACCATGGAGAACGCTGAGTTGGATGTTTTTCGTCGTCGTGCTGTTCGGAATCGATATATATCCATGGGTGGGCATGTTAGAGAACGGCAAGGAAACACACAGTTTGGCCAGCGGACTCGCATTGAGTGCCGTGACTTTCACGACGCTCGGCTACGGCAACCAAACCCCGTGTGGCCCGATCGGCGAATTTTTGGCGGGCTTGGAGGCAATGCTTGGCGTGTTGCTGGCGGGAATGTTCGTCGTCGCCTTGGCAACCCGCCACATTCACCTTGATTAGCGTCACAGTCCTACGAGAATTGTTGAGGATAAGCAATGGACAACCGCCTCAAGCATGTACTTCGTCTGGTCACCCTGTTTCACCCGGAGCATTACCTCGGGTGTAAATCGGTGGAGTTGATTTCGAATCCGCACCATGTGCGTCCGCGTAAAAAGTCGCATGAGCGGCGCAAAGTGCAAAACGTAAAATACGGCTTTCCGATAAAGTCGCAGATCATGGATGATGGAACTGAACGAGAAGGCAGCGGGGATGCGGTCGAGAGATACCGCGACAAGTCAATCCGTGGCGCCCTGCTCGATGCTTTTGTCAACGGTATGTATGGAGCTCTGGCAGTGCTGATTTATGTGCCGGACGAGATCCGAAAGGCCAAATGGCGGTGTGAGCTGCGAACCCTGGAAGATTGGCGCATCCAACTTCAGGATCAATATCCCGAGGGCTTCGACTCGCTTCCGGAGACCGTTCGTCTTCGTGACGAGGATTTCAATATCTTGTGGAAGAACGTTCGGGAATCTTCCTTGCGGGTATGCGGATTCTGGGTGAATCCGAGCCACAGCCTCAACTTCCCCGGCGGGAAGGACATAAACATTGTCCTCGGGCCAATTAAAGGACGACAACTTTCACCGGCCACTTTCAGAGCCATTCCGGACGCTGGACGATGTTGGATCGAATATTCGGAAGACGTCAAGCATTAATCTGATATTGCGGGGCAGCGCGGCCGAACTAGGTATTGCACCTGACCGGTGGCGGCGACTTCAACAGCGTGACGGTCTTCAGCATTGGAACGGACGGCTCAGGATTCACACTACTGCACTCCTTCAACGGGACCGACGATGGAACGATTGTCCAGTCGAATCGTCGTGACTTTTCGCTATCCAAGTTTGATTTGAAAGGTCGCAGGGCGGCTCCGTCCGCCCGTCGAGCCTTTTATCCAGCCATCTTTGCTACCTGGGCACCGGATGGACCCGCTTCTGCACGTTGGTCTCCAGCACACCGAACGCCTGCTCGTGCCGCTGCACGGCCATGTTCAGAGCGCCCAAGAGCCGCTTGGCGGTGTAGAAGTTCATCACGGCCCGTTGCGTGAGCTTGATTGGGCCGACCGGCGGTCCGGCTCCTTGGGTGCTCAAGCCGAAGTCCACGATCAACTCTTCCGGCGTGCCCGTGACACGGCAGAAGTTGGTGTAGGCGGCGATCACCTGGCTTTCATCTACTTCGATCGGCTGCGGCTGGGCCTGCGGCATGCGGCGAGCCTCGGGAGCCCGGCCTTCGTTTTCAAAGTCATGGTCTTGAACCGGAGCCGTTTTTTCGGCAACTTCACTCATCAGTAGTTCTCCCTAGTTGAACAAGAGAATAGGAACGACGATTTACGGTTACAACGTAAAATGCTCGAAGCAGGCTACAGCTTGAAATAGAACGTCCGCGTCACATACCGCCATAGCTTCGTAAACAGCGTCTCGGCAGCGACGCTAATGCGAGCTTCCCCCTTGATCCCCAGCCGCAGCACGCGGTCTTGATTGTCGATCACCACGCGAGCCTGATAGGACGGACTGGCGGGATGCTCTTGGCCCGTTTCTGGGTCGGCCCTGGTATCAAGCTGCCCGCCGTGCTTGGCCGAGAGCCGCTGGGAGCTGGTCTTGAGATTCACGCGTGCAATCTCGGCGATCTGCCCCTTCACCGTTCGGCCAGAGAGTTCATCGAGCATCAGCACGACCTCCTGGCCGTCCTGCAAAAAAGGCACGTCGGCCTGGTCGACCACCAGCACGGCCTCATACTGGCTCGGATCTCCGACGAAGCAGACCTGCTGTCCTTCCGTGAGCCATGTCCCTTTGTTGCGACGGTCCAGCGGCGTCCCCGACCAACTGGCCAATCCTCCTTCGACGTGTGGGTTTCCCTTGACCATCGGTGGTGGCAGCACGGTGCCGGCGCACGGGCTAACGAGCGTCAGCCGCGCCAAGTCCCGTTTCCGTTTGGCCAGTTGTTGCTCGATACTCTGCAGCGCTTCGAGCGTTTCGGAGATTTGAAGGTCGGCCTCTTTGCCGGCTGTTTCGTGGGAATGCCGCTGCCGACGCAATGACGCCAGCTTGGCCCGGTTTTCTTCGCGCTCGCCTTGCAGTTTTGATGCCTCCAGTCGGGCATCTAAATTGTCGAGTTCCGCCAGCAGTGTGCCGGCGGCGACTTGCTGGCCGGCGTGAACCTGAACATTACGCAACACGCCCGGCACTTCGACAAACACCTGTTTGGCATCGTGAGGCTGAACCTCCAAGGGACAATACACCCGATGGGGCAGCGGCACGAGTAAAGCGAATAGCAACAGCCCGGCCACAAGGCCCAAGGAGACGCCAAATCGCGGCCATTTGATCTTGTCGATCCGCCCGGGCACGGCGAAGAACTTTTTCAGCGACCACAGCGGCTGCCCCACCATGCCGCACAGCGCAAACACCGCAAACGCTTGGCCAATCGCCTTCAGTCCATACGGCTCCAAAACCCGGTACAAAAAGTACAAGATCGCCCCCACCACCATCCAGCGATACACCACCGAGGCCACGGTATAGAGCGCGAACCAGCCGCGGCCATGTCGCGGCAGATAGCGGTCCTTGGGTTCTTCCAAACCGAGGCACCAAGCTCCCAGCTTGCGGCTGACGATCGACGTCGCTTTCTGCCGCAGGTTGGGGATCTCCAAGATGTCCGAGAGGATGTAATAGCCGTCGTAACGCAGTAGCGGATTGGCGTTGAACACCAGCGTGGTGACCGAGCAGACGAACATCGTGCTGAGCATCAAGTGATTGAGCATGCCGGGCGTGCTGAACCACCAGATGAAAGTTGCCAAAGACGCTATCACCAGTTCGACGTACATGCCGGCCGCGCCGATCGCCGCCCGCTGCCACTTGCTCTTGAGCATCCAGGAGTCGGACGTGTCGCAATACAAGCAGGGCGTCAGCACGAGCATCATCAGGCCAATCTCGTGGCACTCGCCCCCAAACCGACGGCAACAGAGCGCATGCCCCAACTCGTGACACACCTTGGTTACCGCCAGCGCGCTGGCCAGATAGATCCAGTTGCCGGCCGCAAAGAACTCCTGAAACGCGGGGAGCCGGGCATGGAACGCGTCGAGATGAACCAACACTAGGGATATAGCCGACAAGCCGAGCATCAACGACGCGGCTGCCGCCAGCGGCGTGAAGAACCACCGCACGTACGGCAGCATCCAGGTCAAGATCCTGTGTGGATCGATCCCTCGCCAGCGGATCGACAAAATGTTCGTCAGCGTCGAGATCAATTGCTGGCGTTTTCGTTCGTCGTGCCGCCGCTTAAGTTGTCGTCCTTGGTCGGGCAACAGTGAAGTGACCAGGCCGCTTTGATGTAGCGTGCCGACGAATCGGGCGATATCTTCGTGCGTGATCTTGCGCGGTGGAAACCGGTCTTCGTATTGCTCTTTGAGTCCGTCGAGCGTCTGGCGGCCGTCGAGCCATTGAAGGATCGCGAATTCTTCGTCCCGCAGCCGAAAATACTTCAGCCCCACGGGGTCTTTGATGACCCAGGCCGCTTGTCCCTGATACTGATGCTCGCGCACCGTCAAATCGCGCCGCATCCGCATTCGTAGCGGGCGGGCCGAACTGGAGATCAGGCTGTC
>JAIOPX010000367.1 GCA_021413705.1 Planctomycetota bacterium
AAATTGCAGGAATTATATGATAATGCCGACACGCTGAGCCGCGACGTTTTGTGCCGCCGGGGCATGCTCACTACGATGATTCTGAACCCTGAACCCTGAACCCTCTATCCCCATGACCACACTTCGACTCGGCCATTCGCCCGATCCTGATGATGCCTTCATGTTCTATGCCCTGGCCAAGGGCAAGATCGACACGGGACGCTGGCGTTTCGAGCACGTCCTTCAGGACATCCAGACGCTCAACCAGCGGGCGCTGAAGGGCGAACTGGAGATCACGGCGATCTCAATTCACGCCTATCCCTATGTGGCCGACAAGTACGCGCTGACGAGTTGCGGGGCATCCATGGGGGATGGCTACGGGCCGATGCTCATCACACGCGAGCCCATGAAGTTGGAGAACCTGCGCGGGAAAACGATTGTGATCCCCGGCGTGCTGACCACCGCGTTCCTGGCCCTCCAGCTTGCCTTGGGCAAGGGCCGGCCGGTTGATCCGCTACGCAAGGAGCAGGATGGCGCGGCGTTCATGTACGAGGTGGCCCCGTTCGATCAGATTCTTCAATACGTCCAGAGCGGGGCGGCCGATGTGGGGCTGATCATCCATGAGGGCCAGCTCACCTATCAGACGATGGGCCTGAAACTGGTGGCCGACCTGGGCGTGTGGTGGAAGGGCCAGACCGGCCTGCCGTTGCCCCTGGGCGGCAACTGTATCCGCAAGGACTTGGAGGGGGGCGAGCCGGCCATGCGGGAGGTGACGGCGATCCTCAAGAATTCGATCCAGTATTCGCTCGACCATCGCAAGGAGGCCGTGGAGTACGCGCTCCAGTTCGGCCGGGACCTGAACCGCAAGCTGGCGGATGAATTCGTGGGGATGTACGTCAATCACTGGACGGTGGACTACGGCGAGGTGGGCCGGCGGGCGATCGATACGCTGCTGGCCCGCGGCGCGGCGGCCGGCCTCGTCCCGCCTGCGGAGAAGATTCAGTACATAGGGTGAACCGGTAGACGGATAGGGAACTTGGTTTTCAGGAGTGGTGTGGTTGCCCTGTCGAATCGCCAGAACCAGAAA
>JAIOPX010000052.1 GCA_021413705.1 Planctomycetota bacterium
TTGATCGCCCGCTGCACCTGCTCAATCTCAATCCGGCTTCCTTCGGCAACCATGATCTTCTCATGCCGAGTAAATGCATGTTGTTCCTGATGGTCAAACAACTCTTCGACCAGCTTCTCTCCCGGTCGCAAACCGGTGAACTCGATTTCGATATCGTCCCCCACGCGCAGGCCGGAGAGACGGATCATATCGGCTGCCAGATCGACGATCCGCACGGCCTCACCCATGTCGAGCACGAATATTTCGCCCCCCTCTCCCATCGCCCCAGCCTGGATCACCAATTGCGATGCCTCGGGGATCGTCATGAAGTAGCGCGTCATGTCGGGATGCGTCACGGTGACCGGACCTCCACTGGCAATCTGATTGCGGAAGATCGGCACCACGCTGCCGGCGGAGTCCAGCACATTGCCAAATCGCACCGTCACAAATCGGCACTTCGACCCTTCGGCCAAAGCCTGCACCACCATTTCGGCCAACCGCTTGCAGGCGCCCATCACGCTGCTCGGGTTGACTGCCTTGTCGGTGGAGATCATCACGAACGAACCGACGCCATAGTGCTCGGCAAGTTCGGCCAATGTGCGCGTGGCGAGCACAATATTCTTCACCGCTTCGCCAGGGTTGGTTTCCATCAAGGGCACATGCTTATAGGCGGCAGCATGGAAGATAATGTCGGGGCGATAGCGACGCAGCAGTGTCTCGATGCGGGCCGCGTCGGTGATATCGGCCATGCAGACTTCGATGTCCTGCTCCGGGGCCAGAGCCCGCAATTCCCGCTCCAGGAAGAACTGGCCGCTTTCCGATCGGTCCACCAGAACAATCTGGGCCGGACGGAATTGTAGCAACTGCCGGCAGATTTCCGATCCAATGCTGCCGGCGCTGCCGGTGACCATCAGCACGCGGCCATCGATCCAATCTTGAATGTTGTTCATGTCGAGTCTCACCGACTCGCGGCGCAAGAGATCCTCGATGGCCACACTGCGTGGTTGGATCTCTACCCGTTGGTCGAGCAATTGCTCGTAGCTAGGCACAATCTTGACACGGAAGCCAAGCTGTCGACCTTCAGCAACCAGAGTGCGCAATTGTTTGGACGAGATGCTGTCGGAGGAGACCAGCACTTCTTTGACCGCATGCGAGGCGGCTACCGACTCTATGTCTCGCAGTCCGCCCAAGACGGGCACTCCACCGATTCGAATCCCAGGCGACTGGGCGTCATCGATAAATCCAACCACGCGGTAACTCAGCGTATTGGGCCGATTGATGGCTCGCAGGAGCGCTTCGCCGGAATCATTGGCCCCGACAATCAGTGCTGTGACACGATCCGAAGCGCCCCCCAGGTGGTCCATCCATTGGCGAATCAATCGAAAGCCAACTCGCAGGCCGCCAATGGCGATAATCGTGGCTCCCCAATCCATCAGAAAAATGCTGCGGGGAATAGACAGCCTTGGGAGTAACAAATAGTCGGCCAAGGCCATGATGATCGCACTGGCGCTGGCGGCCTTGCCGAGCGAGAGC
>JAIOPX010000368.1 GCA_021413705.1 Planctomycetota bacterium
GGTACTTCAGCCCTTGAATGTCGCGCTCCCGCAACGGACTGCGTTTCGTCGCCACTGCATTGCTCCTGTCAACTTGGCAGTCGCCAAACTAACAGAATGCCATGCGCAAATCCCGTGCCGAACATGCGTGGCCACCAGCCATTTTTGATGCGTTGCAGAATGTGGCTGAGTGTCCCTCGGCTCGCTTCCTCGGCTCGCTCAGCTCGACACCCGGGACGGGAATCTTTGTTTCAGTGCGGCGACGCACCCGGCCGGGGCGGAATCCGGCGCGAGCGTTCTTGCGGGGGCAATACACGACGGGGTGGCATCTTTCGTGGGGGCGGCGAAGCGCGGTTCGGGGGAGAAAGTTGCGGCCCTGGCGTCGCTTGATCGTTCGCTTGGCTTTCCGAAAGAGAATTGTTCACCAGGCAGGTCGCAAGCACGACAATACACGCCAGGGCGATTAGCTCGACGAACAAGAGTGCAGCGCAGAATGCCCGTCGAGATAGCAACAATTGCTGCCCGTGAAGTATGTCTCGCCCCACCAGCGCCTCGTAACCGTTCGTGACCCCGCTGAGGTCGTAGAACAGGTACCTGGCTGACTCTCCGGCGGACAGTTCGCGTCCCAAAACCGAGCGGGCCTGTTCGCACCGAAACTCAATGAGTCCCATCGAACCGTTCTGATAGTCCACCGAGTGCCGATTCTTCGCCTGATTGGTCGTGATTCGAAAAAACGCCATGACGACAATCAGGCCAGCGAAGGCACCACAGACGACCGCACAATGTTTTAGCATTCTGTAGTTCATGATTCGACGCGCCGTGCTGGCTTTGACTTCTTGATAGCGATTTTCATTTCGTCGCCGCGCGATTTTGGCATCGCCGGTGATCGCTGTCAAGCAAATTCCGTGTCGAACTGCTTCAAGGCTAACGGTTGATTTGCACCGGGACGGGCCACGGGGACTAGCCAGCGGGGATAACGCCAACTGGGTGTTCTCTGATTGTCCCTGATTATCCTCAAGCCTCATTGGTGATGATATACTGACGCCGGGGACTCGCTTTCTGAATTCGCATGCTCAAACCGGATGATCGACTTTTTCAACTGGTTCAAGCGCCGGCATATCACCGATCCAGCATTTGGCAGGCTGGTCCGGCGAAGGGGCGCATGGCACGGACTCGTCGATGTCAACGGATGGGTCGAGGTGCGCGTGTATGCTGACTATCCAGGGCCGACAGACAACCAGCGGCAACAATTCATCGAGTTCAGGGAGCGTTTCGACGAAGTGCGTATGGCCATTCAGTCGCCGCTCTATGAGTACTATCGGTCCGAAAAGGACGACTATGAAAACGACAACGAGCATGACGGCATTCCTGCCGTTCTCCAGCCAGGTGATATCTGGAAGGCCAGCCAATTAGTTAGCGTTGACGTGAAGGATGATGGCGCGATGGACCTGCTTTTAATGACCGATTGGCACGACCCCGAACATGTCGTGACCGTCAGCATCAAGAATTGCCAAGTCGTCTAAGTCGGCCGATGGGGGTGAAGGTGTTGATCGAACAACAGAATGTCCAGCGCGAGCGTCCGAACGAGCCGCCCGACGAAATGGGCCGAACGCTTATTGCCAAGCTTGCGGAAGGCCAGACCGCCAGCGGCGTGCTCACCCGAATTGTCACGGCATGGGCAAGAGTCGCCAGTTGGGGACGTTGGTGCGATGAAGCGTTAGGGGACTGGCCCGAGACCGAAACCTGCATTTCTCAATTGCCGGATTGGTTGGCGGCGTGTCTCCGCGCGGAAGCCGCCTTTGAAGTGGAAAATTGGCTTAGCGATGTTCATGAGCGAGATTGGATCTGGTGGAGCGGCAGCGCACTTTCTGCGACCCACCTGAAGATTGATCTCTCTACGAACTCCCTGCCCATGTCAAGTTGGCCAATAGAATATGTCATCGAGCGCGCGGGCGCAACCATCGTCTATCGCGATCGGTGGGTGTCGGTGAAAGACGCGAATGACGTGATTGACGGCGGCACAATCACTCCGACCTTGTGATTCGTTAACCATCACGAGCATGAACAGCTTCTCCCGACATCGTGGCTTCGTGCCCATTGACCTGCCAATTGTGCTGGTCATTGTTGTGGCATTGCTTGGGCTGACCATTGTTCTCGCAATTCGCTGGTTGTCCGGCAGTCCGATTCCTTGGTACTCGTGGGTCGGCGGCGGTGCGCTATGCCGCACAGGGTTGGCGTTTTTCGGGTCACACGCATACTCCCGGCTTTCAAGCTGTGGGATCAGCTGGCGACAAAGCCGTCCTCCAAGCATTTGGACAGCGGAGAAGTGCCGTTTCGGGATCAGAATGGGGTTCTAAACCTGGCATCTTCTATGACAATCTCGCCGATGAGATCAATGCAAGATTTCGACTTCAATAAGGGCAAACAATGATAAGTCAGGATGAAGGACTTACGATTGGGTTGCGGAAATACAAAGACGTGTTTCCAGCAGGCACGCTTCCAACTTATCTTGAGGAAGCTGCTATTCTCACCCAGATTCCTGGTGAGACTACCACGGCAGTACTTGTAACATTCAGTCTGCATGGACAGCGGGAACCCTTTGTATTGTTCAGTGCAACAGTGTCTAGAGTCTCTGGAGATGTGACGGTTGAGACCATTGGGGATTGGCATGATTTGCAGGGCAAAAAACTCGATAATTCCACAAGCCTCTGAAAAACATGGTGTAATGCAGTATGGCTGAGCGGTTTGCATCTGCCGTTGGAATTGGCAACATGTCCCAGTTAGATGCAATATCCATGAAGACCGGCGACGACCCTTGGGGATGCACTGCTAATTCACAGTTTCGGAGGTGAGGGACAGCCAGCTTAAAGTTGGTTACATTAACGCTATTGGATGCGTTTCGTGGCTGTCCCCAAGCTGACGTGCGCAAGTGGCGCGCGGTCGGCACGACCCTAGCATATGTGTCAACAATGGCTCGATACATTCGGCTAAACGATTTTTACGGCAGCGTTGACTTGGCGGATGAATTACCCGGTGAAATCTATTTCAGTATTCTTGGCCAGATGGATCGATTCTGGAAGCAGGAACATATTTTCCGCAATGACGGAATGAGGCTGTCCACCGTGGTGAATGAACGCCTGATACCGCGGTACAGTTTGTGGACGCGGATCTTGGCGCACACGATTCACAATCCGTCCCGGCCCTTTCGCGTGAAGTATCAGGAAGCAGGGGCGTATGACATCAGCGAAATCAAGAATAAGCTTTTGCAGTACGTTGCGGCGGACGACGACGACTTGACGCAATTCATGCATGCTGCTGACATTAGTGATAGTCTGGATCGCTCCAACAGTTTCGACGATATTGTGGATCTGATCGAACAAGTGAAGGGCCGGGGCGAAGGCACGTTGCGCGCCGGATACGCAGCCATTTCCAAATCGCTGCGCGCACTTCTGACGCGCACCAATTCCGACGCTTTTGTCATCATCGAAGAACCGATGGGAAACGTGGTGCAGTTCATCGGCTCGCGCAGCGAGCCGTTGGTCATCGACGTGCCTACGGAGGCGCTTTCACGCGAAGCGAAAGACCATGCGCAGCGGCTGTTTACAAGCCTCGGTGGCCGTTTTTTTGAGAATCAACCGATGTACGATCGTGTCGGCGGCACCATCGTTGGGACGCGAGAGGTCTTCCAAATGGAACTTAACACCGATGTGAGGCATGCGACCAACGTCGCTTTGCGTGTCTTGCGGGAAGTGTTCAGGCTCCCCGATACCGCGCGGTTGATAATCACGGAAAACTGAGCGCGAACCACAAACGGGACATTCTGGTTTTCCTAACAAAGTAGAATGTCCCCTTTCGCGTCCGCAAACCAAGGAGACTGGCAAGAGTTTGCATGACAATGAGGACTAACTGGCTCCAGCCAGCAGGTACAATGGGTGCCCGTCCCTTTCATTGCAACCTGATTTTGATTCCGTGACCTCACATCAATTCAGAGAGCGCAATCGTGTCGATCGAAGTCGAGTGCCTGCGCTGTCGCGGATTGCTGCATTTTGACGATGCAGCGGTGGGCCAGCAAGTTCGCTGTCCAAGATGCGCAACGGTTCTCACCGTTCCCTCACCGGATCCATGGTCCGCCAACGTGGTTCCCTGGTCTGTTGCCGCGTCAGGTCCAGCAACCGCGCGCGGCACGCAGCGTGCGCCTCGACAAATTGAGCCGGAGCCGATTGAGTTTCGCCAATTGGACGCCACCAAAGCCATCGAGTGTGCTTGGCGCCTCTACAAAGAAAATCTGGGTAAATGCACCCTGTCGGTGCTGGCGGTACTGCTCGCGCTCCTGCTTTTCGTTCTGCTGGCGGGTAGTGGCACCTGGGTCTTGCTTGACAAGCTCGACAAAGCAACCGGGGGTGATTCTCACGCACTCAATGTTTGGATTATCGTGATTGGCTCCGCAACAATACTGCTGTTTGCTTCATGGCAATTCATGGGCTTGCTGCAGTTTAACATCCGGTTGGCACGCAGCGGAGTGGCCAGACTATCGGACCTCTTCGTCGGCCGACGACTTTTGTCGTTTTTTCTCGTCTATGGTGCCGTGAACATCGCAACCACGCTTGGTCTGCTGCTGGGAATTGCACCGGGCGTGATTGCGATGCTGGCCTTCTTTGCCGCCCCCTTGCTCGTGGTTGATCGCAAGATGTCGGCCGGCAGCGCGTTGATCTGCAGCGTCCGTCTGGCCCGTCAGAATTGGCCCAACATTTTCCTGTTGATGCTGGCTGCAACGTGCGTTGCGCTGGTTGCCATGATCTTGGGCTCTTTTTGTTTGGTGCTGGGACTCGTGGCAGCGCCCTACAGTCTGCTTGTGATGGTCGTTGGGTATCTCATGCTCACTGGCCAGCGCATTGCTAATATGGAACGCTTCATGCCTGCCATTCCTTATGCCACGCTGGCCGCTTCGAATCGGCCGGCCTTCGTTGCTCCGCCGCGCATTGCGTCTCGCGGAAAACGGCTTGTAAACATGATGATTGACAATGTTATCGTGAATATCCTGACTATGGGAATGTTGTTCATGGTCATAATCGCTTTTGAGTACTTGAACGCACGAAATCTTGCGCCCGGACCTGGAGATCCTCCGGTGCTTGCTCTCCTCATTGGAGTTCTCGTTGGATTTTTCGTGCCGACGTGCTATTTCATTTTGACGGAAGGGCTGTTGCAACGAAGTCCGGCCAAGTTCATCACCGGCACCAAGGTGGTCAACGTGCATGGTCAGCGTCCCACTTGGCGTCAGATTGCCGGCCGCACCCTGGCTCGCTTTATTCCGTTTGAGCCTTTCAGTTTCCTGTTCGGGCCAGAAGCCATTGGCTGGCACGATTCGTTATCCGATACGCGCGTGATCGACGAGGCGTAGCGGTGCTAACTTGGACACAAAGCCGAGTGAAAACTTGAATCCGTCGCTCGGTTGCCCAGTTCGTTGATTCACGCCCGTTCGGCAGCCGCGTTGACGGAGCTGACTTGCTCGTTGAGCGTCCAGAGATCCCATAACCAACCGAAGCCAAACAGTCCTCCGGTGACCAGCCACAGGAGGCCGGTGAGCCACTTGCCCAGGTAGAAGCGGTGGATGCCAAAAAGGCCCAGGAACGTCAGCAGCAGCCAGGCGACGGTGTAGTCGATCGGCCCAGGCTTGAAGCGCCAGTCTGCCTGGCGGGCCATGCTGGGAATCAGGAAGAGGTCTACGATCCAGCCGATCAGCAGCAGACCTAGGGTGAAGAACCAGATGGTCCCCGTGATCGGTTTGCCAAAGTAGAACCGATGGGCTCCCATGAAGCCGAAGATCCATACAATGTAGCCAACGCCGATCGAGTGGGTGTTGGACGGGGCAGATAGGGTGCGGTCGGGGTGAGTCATGCTGGGTATTGTAACGCGTTTGGGCTATAATTGAAGGGTTCTCTCCCCAATTTGCACTACCGCCCATACGCGCCATATCATGGACGTTCCATCACTACTTTTGCACGATTTCTCGTGGGAGAGGATGATCGCGGCCGTGGAGGATGTTCGACTACGAGCCAGCCGAGCGGCAAGTGCGCTGCGGCAGGCGGGTATCCCGTTCGTTGTCGTCGGCGGCCACGCTGTGGCGTCCTGGGTGGCTCGCGTCGATCGGGAAGCAGTGCGCAACACCAAGGACGTCGATCTGCTTGTGCGGCGAGAAGATTTTCCCCAAGTGGTCGAGACGCTGCAAGCCGCTGGTTTCGTGCATCACACCGTCGCTGACGTGGATGTGTTTCTGGATGGGCCGCAGGGTTCCGTGCGCAGCGGAATCCATATTCTGTTTGCGGGCGAGATGGTTCGCCCGCGCGATATCATTGCCAATCCCGACGTCAGCGAGTCCGAGCCAGGTCCCGATTTTCCTGTGCCGACGCTCGACGCCCTCGTGCGAATGAAATTGAATTCCTTCCGTCTCAAAGACAAGGTACACTTGCTCGATTTGCTG
>JAIOPX010000086.1 GCA_021413705.1 Planctomycetota bacterium
TCACCACTGGCCCGAGTTGGAACTCTACTTCGCCGGCGCCGGCGGAGGAGGGCAGAGCGCCAAGGCCGGGCAGGAGTCGAATGCCGGCCGTTCACTCGATCCCATCGCCGGGCGTTTTGCCAGCCAGGATCCGATTAAGGACGACGAGAAGAATCTCTATCGCTATGTGGGGAACAATCCGGTCAATAAAACGGATCCCAGTGGTCTGAAGACCGCCATTGCTGGCCAAGCAAGTCAACTCTGGTGGATTGGCGACTCTCGGACGGGACACTCAATTCATGCCACGCTTGTGGGAATTGATGGGGATTTTGTCCTGTTGCGAGACAAAGAAGGTCAGACAGTTTCTCATGTCTTCTCGGCTTTAATCGCTGGGCAACAGTCTCAAGTCATCCAGGCAGTACACACTTCGAGTAATGAGATATTGGATAACATCGCTCTGTCAAAGGGGCTTCTCAGTGACGACGAAAAAGATCTGCACCGACTATTGGAGAAAGAGGCATACGATTTGTTTCAAGGTCGAAATCTTAAAGAGGCGGTCTCTCTCTTTGAACGCATCAAGGCTTGGAGCATTCATTTAGAAGAGCTATTGTCACAAAAGCGTGCCGTACAAAAGCAGGAGGATGCATTTGATAAAGAGTGGCAGAGCCAGAAGGAAGCGTGGAAAGTTCGACAGAATAAACTAAGCGAACTTTCGTCGCATATTTATTACCTTGGCTTCCCGAGCAGTGGCAGACCGTTCGGAAGGCATTGGCTAGCGGCCGCTTGATGCGAGAACCGCTTCCAGGATTGATGTTACCGACGAAGGCCGGCGCTCTCGCCGGTGCTGAACGCACGGCTCTGACGGAGTGGAATCGCCTCGGTGCTACGGCGAGGGGCGCTGAAGTAGCAGACGCGTCCATCGGATTGGGCACCAAGATCTCTACGAAGTCGCTTTTGCTGGGTACAGACGAAGCTGAAATAGCGGGAGCAGCCATTAGGCTGGGCGGGATTGTCGGTGGTGCCCTAATTGTGCTCGATGTTGGTACGACGGGCTACCTCGCGTATCAAGATTTTCAGCGATTTAACGAGGCCGAGATTGGCACGGGCGATTACGCCTTCAAGGGATCGCTGCGTGCCACAAATCTATATTTGCTCTATATTACAGTCGCCGACCCCGAGCCGATCACAAAGGCCGGTGCCGCCGTCGCTTTGGTGGTCCTGATTGCAGTCGACGTTGGCCATGACTGGGTCATTGATTCAGGAAACGCGGCTGCCCGTCAACTGCTGAAAAGCATCGACCTAGAGGAGCGTAAACAGGCAGTGCGAGGTTATTTACTCGACTGTGTTCGACAGTCGGGAGCCCGCCCTGAACCCAGGCTCCCTGAAGCAGCACAATGATGTGACATGCCAAGCAAGGAACAATAGCAGTCCGTGACCGTCATTGATCTTGTAGTATCTGAAGTGCCACGACTGGGCTCTTGGACACGAGGCAGTCTGCAGTCTCATGGCAAAAAGCGCAGCGGCGTAATGGAGATGTTGGCCCCCGGAGCTTCCGGGTAACATCACACTCCCGATTTTCATTCCACATTATTTGAATAGATTGGGCGCCAGAGTCATGCTCTTTATACCCACAGCACACCGACCGGCTGCAAAACTACCATTCCAGCAGGTGGTTAATAGCTAAAAAGCGGGCTCTGGCCGCATTTCGCTATCCTTAATCCGCCGCAAGCCTGAGGAACTCCCCTGCCCGGGAGCCCGCCAAGCCGCGGCCAAGATCTGTCTGCGATGCGCAACAACGACGAGTTGTTTCGGCTGCTGGGGGAACGATAGATGTTTTGATCGATTCGCTGATAGTTGAGTGGGGAGAAGGTCAGGGCTGCAGTGGGGGCTGGTAGAATAAGGGAGATGCGCTTTTGGGCGGCAACCTTATTCACGCATCCTCACATGGTGAGAAATGCACAATTCCGCGGCCCCCCTTCGGCGTGCTTGACGGATGCCTTTGTGAGGCGATAATAAACAGTGTCGGGAACGGTTCGCCGTTCCTGGCCCGCCCTTTCAGGTACTGCCCCACCTGGAAGGGCTCTTTATTGCGCCGTTGTGATTCTGACATTTCAGGCGGAGTGTCATTTTCCCCTCGAACTTCCTCAGGTTCGTAATCAAACACTCGCAGGAAATCCCGGCAGCCTACAACCTTCCAGGGAGCCTCAGGCTCGTCTTCAGCGAGTTCGACGCGACCCTGCAGAAACGACAGAGGAGATAGAAACGGATCATTTTTGCCGGCACCTCGTTGGGACTGTAACGCCGACGAGGACTTCCTTCAGTCCACCTCGATGATGTCGCGGATCGAGGGAATGACGTCGTCCGTGTCGATTCCAAGTTCCCGCAGTTCCTTGGCTAAGTCCGGGTACGTGTCGGCCGGCAGTCCCAGATCATTTGCTACTTCGATGTACTCCAGGCCGTTGTCTTCCGGCTGAGCCTGACCATCAAATAACTTCTTGATGGCCAGCGCTTCGTTCTCGGCATCAACTCGGAAAGATTGTGAGTGAATCTCGTATTGTTCGATGAGGTATCTGGGCATGGTAGGTTGTTCGCATTTGGTTTTCTTCGCTGGTTGCGGGATGCGAGGCGACCATGTTGTTCAATACAACCGCCCCGTACCTCCGAGATTCCCCTTTCAGGCATCCAGCGTCTGAAGCTGCTTCAGCGATGTCAGCGTGGACTGGACCAGCCGCGACTGCTTGCGGTGCCGCTTGAGTGCCGCGATCAGGTCTCCCACCTTGTCCACGGATTCCTTGAGAGACGTCCGCACCGTTTCGGCCTGTTCGATGAGGGATACTTCGCTGGCGTGCTCCACATGAGTGGTTCCATTGCCGGCGCCGTTTGAGGTTCCGTTCGTGTGACCGTTCGCTGTGCCGCTGCTTGGCTCGTTGCTTGTCCCGTTGGCCGGGACCACGCCGAAGTCACTTGCCTTTCTGCGAGGCATGGTTTCGTTCCTTTGCTTCTTGAGTTGGTGTTCAATAACAGTATCCTGCATGGGCGACTGGATCCGGATCATATCCTTTCCCGGCTTAATCACCCCTTCCGAGCTAAGCGGCACCCAGACAAAAGTACGGCGATCATCCTGACACTGCACGGGCCGGTCCTTGTCGAAGATCAGAACCTCACGAAAACCCATCCGCAGGGCGCGAGCCAGGTAGCGGCGGTCCGTGTTGATGGCTGTAGCCGGCCCCTCCAGGCTGGAGCTACTGAGAACCACTTCCGTCACTTGAGAGCCATCCTCCGGTTTGGTCCGCACGCAGACCTGACCGTTAAGGTCCACCGTCACCGGCTGAGAAGAATGTTCGTGGTTCGGCAGTCGTTCCAACGTCTGGGCCAGAAATGCCGCATCAGGTTCAGCGACATGCAGCTTGCTCGTAGCAGGCTCAACAGCCCTTATGTGGTCCTGTAACTTCGGATAGCGGCCCGCCTTGTCGATTTGGAAGTAAAACGTCCACTGGCCAATCCGAATGCTAACCCAATCCTCTGTCCGGCCTATGAACACCGGCTGGTCCGTAGGAAGTTCCTTGGCTGCAAACACCTTGTTGGCCGGGAACAAGAGTTCGTCCTTGCAAGGCAGTGCGAAGCCTCGTTGCACCAACAGGTGTCTGCCGTCCGTGGCACCGATAGATCCCGTCTCTTTACGGAGTTGGATCATGTTGGTCGCGAACCGGGACGGATACAGGTTAACAGTCTCGGTAGAATCTCGCAACGCCACAAGCAGTCGAGGCTCGTTCTCAAGCCATTCTTTTGGCGGGGCGGGGAACCCTTTAAGCCGGTCGCCAGCCTTGTCGGCGTCGAAGTGCCCGATTTGCGGAACGACACCGTCGTTCCAGCGAGCCTCAACCATACGTTTACTGGACTGCTGGATCTGCACCGGTTCGTCATTACCGGCTTCCACTGTCCGCAGCAGATCTATCGGTATGGCCACAGACTCTGCCGGGTAATGCCCTGGTACCCTGTATTCGATGGCAACGTCGTTGAACTTCGACTTGAGCACGAGCCCGTCAGCGCTGCTTTCAAGTCCAACCACGCCTAAGCTACCCCGAGCAGCATTGCCAAGGGCTTTACGGAATACGGCCCGTACGAGACGAGCCATCGAACGGGTGATCGTGATCATGGATAAGTTTCTCCAAGGAAGGTTGCTTGGCATTTCAAGGTCAGGTAGTGCTCGACCATTCTCCGGCCAGCAGATTGATCAGCACGTCTTGGTCGAGTGGCAGCCCGCGCAGCCAACGTGCAAACTGATGCAGCATCAAGCTGGCCGCGATGTTGGCTGTATAGATCGTGCTTTGCGCCGTGCAGCGCCCCGTGTCGGCCTCGGCCTGGGGAAAGAGCGTCGTCGGATAGTGCTGCCGACCAGTTTGCCCGGCCACGGTCAAAATCCGAATGATCTCCCCCAGCATCCGGGCGTCTACCCAAAACCGGCAGCGCGAACCGGCAGAACGCCAAATGGCGCCGCGGGCCGAAATCGAATCCACACAGCAGAAGACGGCTTCACCAAGATCCACCGCGGGTCGGTACCGGTCGGGAATAACCTGGACTTCGATAATGGGGTCGATTCTCGCGATGGCAGCCCGGGTGGCCTCCACCTTGAGTTGCCCCAGGTCGGCTGCCCAGTAACCCTGGGTGGTCACATTGGTGGGCTCCACCCGATCAAAATCCACCAATTGGATCCTGTGGGCCCCCATGGCCGCCAGTTGCAGGGCCACCTGGCGCCCTACGGCGCCAACGCCGATCACCGACATCCGCAGCGCTTCCAAATTTTCACGAGGGACCAACTCGGCCTGCCGTACGAACCGATCAGCTGTCGAACTCATGTGGGCCTCCATGGTGGAAAGGGTCTTCTTCAAAACGGGCAACCTCGTGCCAGTCGTCCAAGAAAGCGGTCGGCTCTGCCCACGGGTATCGTCGATCTACGACCGCTGGCGGCTTCGCAAGCAGCACCTCGACGTTGTCGCAATACTCCCGGTCCCACGCCTCTGGATCGGCCGCCTGAAATCGTCCCTTAAAGTCAACTTCAACCGGGATTTCCAGCGCGCCACCCGGCCCGACGTTGAACCGCAGCCGGGCATAGGTCTCACCTCCTTGGGCCAGGATGAACATGACGGCCCAATCGGATTGGCCAAAGCACCTGGCAAACGTCGCTTCATCGGTCCGGCTGGGAACCGGTGAGTTGCCCGGATGGGTGTGAATCCAGATCCGCGCAAACTGCTCCGGCAGGCGGCCCTGATCCACCTGTTCGTCGAAGTAGTCGGCCACGGCCGTATCAGCGAACTTCACGGAGACTGACGTGCAGGTCTGCTCTACAAGTCGCAGATCCTCAATCAGCAGGAGATCGTGGGGGGCAGTAATCCCAAAACCCCCCACTTCCGTGGCCCCGGCGTCACGCAGGTGTAACAGCTTGGCGAACGCGGTGGGCGTGAACCGCAACACGGGCGACTTCGGCAGTCTGGGTGCGGGTGGCGGGTTTTTCTGGCTCGGTCTGTCTTTGTTCTTCTTCGTCTGCCGATCGGCAGTCAGCGCATTGTCCATGGTCAAGACACTCCGTACAGAAGTGAGCATCGCAATTGCGACACGGGGAGAGGCAAGATTTACAGAATTGTTCTTCACAGGCAGGACACGTCTTGGTGCAAGTGCCACATTGGCAGCAGTCACAATCGTCGCAGCGGGAACAACAGCCACAACAGACGCGTGACCCACACCGTTCGCATGAATCATAGTCCTCCACGTCAATCACGTTTCCGCAGTCGTCGCACGCCAGTCCATTCCATTCGCTGAGCGGGACGTAGGCGCTGGCCGCGTTGTAAGTCAGCAATGTCTGCCTGACGATGGTGAAGAAGTCAAACAGTCGGCCTTGCTTCAAGGCCTGCCGGATTGGAACCTTGGCCTCCCCTTCACAGAGAGATTCACCATCGACGTGAGGATGGGGCGTTTCGGAGCGGTTGGGTGTGGCATATTCCGAATTGGTCGCCACGATGCGGTACAGAAACGGACAGCCCATCACCTCCCAGCTCAGAACAATCTGGAAGGAACCCAGGGGAATCCCCTCCAACTTGATCCGGTCCGTCCTGACGGAGATTGTCTGTGCCTTGAGATCCACCTCCAGGTCGTCGAACTCGTCTTCGAGGGCCAGCAGGTCTTCAAAGATCTCACGCTGCGAGGCCACAAACGGAGTCGAGGGACGATCAAGGGTGCGCAGGATCTCCTGGAGCGAACTTTGCAGGGTGCGGATATCGGCTGTCAGGCGCCGCTGAATATCTCGGGCGGCGGCCTGCCAGCCTCGGCCCGCTGCCCGTTGGAACAATTGCAGCGACTCGACACAATAGTCCCAGTAAAAGTTCGGCAGTCCAACGGTGGGGATGCCCGTAGCGGGGACCAGCAACCGCTCCCGTATCCGGCCGGAGGCCCGCAACAATTGCTTACGTGAGTCCGACATGGGAACTTAAACCTCCAGAAAGAGGAAGCGGGGCGGCCGGAGTTACCGACCGCCCCGCGGGGTTATGGACATCCACGTTCAGGCCGCGGCCCCCTCGATGCGGGTCGAGGTAATCGACACGCGGTCGTTTTCCTGAAGAACCTGGTCCGGGCTCACCGGGAGCCGATTGACCCGGATCAGATAGTTCTCCGGCTGCGCCGTGCCCATCTTCTGGGTGAAGAGTTCGGCGACCGTGGTCGCAGCCGGCACCTCGATGAAATCGGCCCAGCCGCCGCCGTGGTTGTTGATCAGCAAGATTTTCAAGGGAATCTCCTGGGATAGGGGGACGTCGCCGGCAGGATCCTGCTCCGCCAAAAGGGCCGGCGTCATGGCGTCCACGACTTCGGTGTTGAGCCACCGCTTGGCCCGGTGCTTCATTTGCCTTCGCTTGCGGCTGGGAATGGTCTGCCAAGGGTGCGTGCCCCCCAGCAGGTCGTAAGTCCGCCGCGCCACCAACTCCGCAACGTCATCCTCCGGCCCGTACGCGACATGCAATCCCCGCACGCGACGCAGGGCTTCAGGATGGATGTAATTTTCCAGGTGGCGTTGCCCTGTCAGGGCCGCAATGCAGCCCGGGCGACGATTGATGGCATCCACGGCGCCTTGATGCTCTTCCGTCAGAGGCGATGTGTCGCGGTCATATAAATGAAACTCTGGGATTTTGAGAGGTCCCAGACGGTGGATCCATTTTTCCAATTCGCTGCCGCCGACAGGCAGAAAAACCAGATTTCCACTCGTTTCCAGTTCTTCGAGATCGGGAAGGGAGTCCTCGTCGGCATGAAGGATCCTGCTGATCCGCCGCAGGAACTCGATATCATTGATTCCTTCCACGACCACTAAAACTTTGACGCCCGTGCGGCATACATTGTGGACAAGCTCTTCGTCGCATACATCAGATTGCAGTTTCAGCATGGTTCACCAGAAAGCAGGCGTGCCCTCCTGGTGGTGAGCCAAGAGGGCACGCGGATGAAAGAGAAAGATCCTCATGAGCCGGGTTTCACCGTCGCAGTCTACGCCTCGCTGGCAGGCTCAATGGTCAGCGCCTCGGTTTGCAACGGGGTAATCTGATCGCCCAGTAGGTCGCCGACCTTCTGCCACAGGGCACGAATGTCTTTGCCGGACGTCGCCAGCCACACGGTGTCCAGAAGTTCGTCGCGCTCTTTTCTGAGCGCGAGGATTTTTTGGCCCGGTTCGCACTCGGCCAGCAATTCATCCTGGTGGACGTCTTGCCGCCGCTTGATGGCATTCCCGATCTCGGTCTGAGAGTTGTAGACATAACCCTCGATACTGGAGGCGGGCACACCACGTGGGCCAACATGGCCTTTTCGATCTCCTTGGCGCGTTGCTCCAGAGCTTTCTCTTGCCGCTCGACCTCATCGGCCTCCCGTTGCAGTTCTTCCAGTCCCAACGATGCGAGAGCCCTTTGACGGGCTTCGCGGTCGATGCGATCCTTGAGGTTCGGATCAGCAGCCTCGATGGCTTCGATCCGCTTGTCGATTCGACGTGAAATACGGTCCTTCCAGTGCTCTTTCTCGGTAACGGTCAGTCCTGGCATGGGTAGATCTCAGAGGGTGAGTGGGGATCAAAGCGGGAACTTACGGCCACGAACAGCGGCCGTCAGGCACTGCGCCGGCGACCGCTGGGAAACAGCCCGACCCGCTGGGCATCGACTTCATCCCAGTCCACCACGTTGGGGCGGGATTCACACTCGTAGGGAGTGGGGGTCAGGGGCACAAAACCCATACCGCGGACGGTGGACAGGGACTCGCCGGTACGGCGCGAAACTTGGCGATCAAGGTCAGACTGGGTCATAGCTACTTTCCTTGTTGGCTAGAGAAACAGGTCAATGCAAAAACTCTGAGTCAGGGCACGCAGATCGGAGGACCGGCGAGGGAAGCGAGATCTTCCCAACATTTGTAGAATTGAACCTGGACAGAATGTCCGGCGGTCGCCATTGAGCTAAAATCGAGACTTCAACGTGTCACATATTCACAGTGAGGCCAGAACACAGTGAGGCCAGAACACAGTGAGGCCAGAACCATGAAAACTGCGCCAGCGAGAATGGCAAACAGCGCGTGGAGTTGTTTACTGGCACTTGGCCTTTTGACGCTCCCCTTGGAAAGTGCTGAGCCTCCAGGAGGAGACGGTGGAGAGAGGGAAACTAGCGTCACTGATGATGCGTCTTTACGTGACGCACTGCACAAAGCCCGGGCGGGAACGCGGATTCAGATCGCGCCCGGTCGCTACCGGCCAGGGGTATTTGCAACAGACTTGAAGGGCACCAAGGACAGGCCCATCACGATTGAGGGAAGCGACCCAGACAATCCGCCGCTATTTGAAGGAGGTAATGAAGCCTGGCACCTCAGTGACTGTGCTTACTTGACCCTGCGGAATATCGCCGTGAAGGGCCAGAAGCATAACGGCATCAATATCGACGATGCAGGGACTTACGACACGCCATCCCAGCACATCGTGCTGGAGAAGATCCGTGTTAGCGACATTGGCCCGGAGGGAAACTTTGACGGGATCAAGTTGTCGGGAGTGGATGACTTTATGGTGAGCAACTGCACAATCACAGGCTGGGGTGGACAGGCTCTCGACATGGTCGGTTGCCATCGGGGCCTGATTCAAGACTGCAAATTTAACGGTAAGGCGGGATTCTCACAGACAACGGGACCGCAAATGAAGGGTGGCTCGAGCGACATCGTCATTCGTGGCTGCACATTCGTCAGTGCCGGAGCTCGGGCGATCAACCTTGGCGGTTCCACCGGACTCCAGTTCTTTCGACTCGTCGGCGCCAAATACGAAGCCCGCAACATCACCGTCGAGGGTTGCACATTTGTGGGCAGCCAAGTCCCTCTTGCTTTCGTGGGCGTGGATGGAGCGTTAGTCAGGTACAACACCATCTATCATCCTGGCAAATGGATCTTCCGTATCCTGCAAGAAACAAACGCGGATGGTTTCGTCCCTTGTCGCAACGGCCGTTTTGAAAGAAATCTGATTGTGTTTCGCCGTCGTGACGTCCAAGTCTTCGTGAACATTGGACCCAATACCCAGGCTGACAGCTTCAAATTCCATGACAACTTCTGGTATTGCGAGGACGAGCCCTCTGCAAGCAAGCCACAACTACCTGCACAGGAGACAGGCGGTGTGTACGGGATCGATCCGAAACTGAGATCACCCGCACATAACGACTTCACTCCACAATCAAAAGAGGCGGCAGAGTACGGACCTACGGCCTGGAAGCAAGATCGTCGGGACAAATAAGCCAGTTGGCTTCCAACCACTCTCGTTCGGCATCGAGAGCCTGGCTCCGAAGTGCGAACGGGCCGAGAAAAGGACCGCTTACAGGTGAGAGATCTGCCTGCCAATGCCCGTCATTCGTAGGCTCCACATGAGAGCCGCGTTGAATATCGAGCCGCCCAAAGACGTGCACGTCGAGCGTTTCATCGTACAGGCAGCGGATCGTGCCTGTGGGAGTGACTACAAGCTGCATGGCGGAAGTCCTACTTGGGCCGGCGGAGAATGTTCCGCCGCGGACGGTCCACCAGCAACCCGTCCAACGTGGCCTGCACGGCCGACAATTCCGTGGCCACGTACTTTCGCAACGAATCCTTGTCGCGCAGCTCCTGCGGCTTCACGCCCCGCACGACGGCCTGGACTTGATCGACCAGTCGATCGAGCTGATCGCTGCTGCCAATGTTGAGCTGCCGGAACCGGCCAAAGAATTCTGACAGGTTCTCGACAGCACTGTCCCGGAACACTTTGGGCTTGCCGTCCTCGGTCCCTGAGAGCCTTTCCGTAAGATGCCCCACCAGCTTGGCCAGTTCGCCCAAAAATGCTTCTTCAGCCAGGCGGACCGCCTCGTCAAACCGCTGCTGCACCCGGCGGCATTCCTCCTGGTAGAGGTTGGGACTGAGTTGCCGCAAGTAGTCTGGCGGCTCGACGCTGGGAAAATCCCACTCCACCCCAAACAGGTCACTCAGCGACACGGGATAGTCGGCCTCGCTATACAAACTCCCCAGCCGTCTACGCGCGGCCCGTTTGAGTTCCGCATAATGACGGTCCAGGCTCTCGACCGCTTCCGCCAATTCGGCCTTCAGCGTGGTCAGTTGGACGTTCAGCGCCTGAATATCGTCCTGGCGGATCAGCCGGATCCCCGGTTCGGGATAGGGGAGACTGATTCCCCGCCAGAAGGAGACGATCCGGCCGCGGACCGTGGTCACGGCCTTGTAGGCCGGATGGCTCGTATCCAGCAGTTTCTTGCCGGCCGAGAGAAACTGTCCCTCGGCGCCAAAGGCGTCGGCGGCTTGGGCTTTTTGTTGCGGGGTCAAGGTTTTGCGGACCCCGAACCAGGAGATGGCCACCCGCACGGCCGCCATCGTCGTGCGCAAACGCTGTGCGGGTGAAGCGGTCTCCGTGCCAAGTTCTTCCAGTACGCTACTCATGCAGAATCCTCCATGGGTTTTGGAATCGGTTTTTTTAGCGATGTTAAAAGCTCGAACGGGGGCAGCGTCAGAAAAAGCCCTAGGCCATCCCCAATTCCGTCAATTTGTCGTGGGCCGCCTGATCGGACGGGTACCGCTCACACAAATCGCACCGCTCGACTTTGCCCCCGGTACCACCCGGCAGTTTTCAACCTTGGTCAGAATGCCCGGCACACCGCAGCAGAAATCTCCCGGTAGCTGACATTCGCACGGCTCGGGTTGCTTCAAAGTCGGCTCCTTGGTCAGCACGCATGGGATTTCATACTGGTCGTGGGCTTCATCCGCGATGGCGTCAGTAAGTTCCAGGAGCCCCTCCAGCAGCTCCCGGTCTCCTATGGCCCACGGACAGGGCTTTCGGTTATTCGCTTGGTCCGCCAGTTTCAGCAGCAAAGCACGCTGCTGGCGGAACAAGGGGCCGTCGATTTTGGCGAAGATGTGAGGGGCCAAGGGGGGCTCCTTTCTAGGGTTTCTTCTTTTCGCGAAAGGGAGCCCGTTCGATGGAGTCGGTATCCACGATGCGGCAATGCACCTCGGCACTTCCCAAGATGTCCTGTTCCTCGAACGTGTCACCTACGTTCAACTTGGCTTGGGCCTCATTGAGATTTCGGGCTTTGACGAAATACCACCGGCGCGTGGATGCCATTTCTGTGACTATGGCTTGAAACATTGGCATGGTTGGAACTCCCCGAGGTGAGATGATGCGATGAGCCACTTAGGCAGCCGGTTCCCGCACCTTCTGCACGCGATAGGGTCGCCGCACGAGACCGGAGACCACCGGGCTGCGATGCGACTTGCCCACCCAGAGGATTACGTAGTTGCTGCCGTTGACGGAGGATGCTTCAATCCACTTCTCCGCACCCCGCTCACAATAGCGTTTGAAGATATGCACGCCCTTTTCGCCCATGGGTATCTTCGCACCCTCGTCGGTGACGTAGACGGGTCCACCGCGAACTCTGAACCGATCACCGAGTCTTAATACGCCCCGCTCGCCATAGCGGTACTCAAAACAGACCTTGAGCCTACGTGGCGGCATCGAGCACCTCCGCGGCCT
>JAIOPX010000087.1 GCA_021413705.1 Planctomycetota bacterium
GGTTGGCTGCTGAGTCAATTGAATCTTGAGTTGCCATCTATCAGCGAACTCATTCCGCCAACTCGGCTGCCACAGATTGCGCCGTTGGCCATGCTCTGCGTGGCGCTTCAAGCAGCGGAAGAAGTCGAGCTGGCACGGGCCGACGAGGCGACCGTTGATTTGGCACTGGCAGCGTGGCGGCTTGAAGTCGCGCCGCTGACGGCAGGCGATCTGTGGACCTGGTGGCAGACCTATCTGGCCGCGCGGCCAAGTTGGCCGGCTGCCCTAGCGACGTTGGACACCTTGGCCGAAAAGTAGGATGCAGTAAGTAGCCCTCGCCTGCCGGGCGTGGGCTGGGGCCAGTAAGGGCGCATCGCAGCTAATCAGCCCTAGTCAGAAATTCAGCGCGACAACGGATACCCAGGCACCTTCCCCGGCGCGCCGGGACTTGCAGCCGGCAGAAGGAGCCTACTTTCGGCCTCGCCCGCCACGTCGGCACGAATATCGTTCTACAACTCGCCAACAGGCAGGTCGTGTGCTACCATATTTCGCGCGGGGGAGAGGGCTCTCGCGGCACATTCAAAGCTCGGCAAACCATTTTTCTCCAGAGGCAGCTTACTCATGACCATCGAACTTCCCTGCAGCGGCTGTGGACAACAATTGCGAGTTCGAGATGAGGACGCGGGCCGGCAGGCCCGTTGCCCGCAATGCGGGGCCGTGACATCGGTTCCGCTCAGATCTCCGCAAGGATTCGGCACTCCAATACCACCGCCCGGGACGCCATCGAGCAGCGGCCCTATCAATCCCTACTCTTCCCCGCCCAGCTTCGCCGGTGAATCTCCTTATCAATCACCCAGGCCCAACTATGGAACTCCCCACAGAGGAACCACCGTCCTGGTCCTGGGCATCTTGGGGGTCACCTGTTGCTTCATCTGCGCCCCGATCGCCTGGATCATGGGGAACAATGATATGAAAGCCATCAACAACGGCACGATGGATCCCACAGGGAAAACCACCACGCAGGTCGGCATGATCCTAGGCATCATCGGCACCCTACTTGGCGGTTGTGGAATCATTGTCCAAGTGCTTGCGCTGATAGCCCAAAACAGATGACCATCGAGCTTCCTTGCAGCGGCTGTGGGCAGCGATTGCGGGTTCGCAAAGCAGACTCTCAAACCACCCCGCGTTTCCACCCTCCGTGGAAGAAACGCCAGGTGACTAAGCCGCAGCGGACGGCCAAGTCGATCACCATCGCCCACCAGGCTCCCTCCACGCCCCACTCCGTGTAGCTGATCACATAATAGGTCAGCGGCAGCCGGACCCCCAGGAAACCGACGATCGAAAAGGCCATCGGCCACCGCGTGTCGCCGGCGCCGCGCAGGGCACCGGTGAGAATCATCTGCAGCGCCAACAGCGGCATTCCCCAGGAGACAATCCAGAGCAGGTTCGCGGTCAACTGGATGATCGCAGTCTTGTTCGGGTCGATGAAGATCCTGGCCAGCGGCACACCGGCGAATAAAAACACTCCGCCCACCGCGGTCATCAACCCGCAACCGGTCAGGCATGCGGCCAAAACGCTTCGTCCGGCGCGGCGCGGGTTGCCGGCCCCCAGAAACTGCCCGGCCAGCGTGCCGGCGGCAATTTGAAACGCCGCCCCGGGCATGTAAGCCAGCGACTCGATGCGCACGCCCACGCCGTGGGCGGCCGCCGCCAGATCGCCAAAGCGGTTGATCAGCGACACGAACCACAGGTGGCAGACAATGATCAG
>JAIOPX010000369.1 GCA_021413705.1 Planctomycetota bacterium
GGCGTGATGCCAATTATTTTCGCCAGTAGCTTGTTGATGATTCCCATGCTGCTGTTCCGCAATCTGGCCCAATACGGGGGTTGGTTGACCTATTTGAGCGATATGTTTCACCGTGACACGTCGTTCGTTTACAATCTGTTGTACGTGGCGCTGATTTACTTCTTCTGCTATTTCTGGACGGCGATTACGTTCAATCCCAAAGACATGGCGGATAACCTGAAAAACTACGGGTCGTTCATCCCGGGCTATCGGCCCGGTAAGCGGACGGCGGATTATTTGGAGCGCGTCATGGTGCGCATCACCTATGTGGGCGCCGGTTTTTTGGCGGTGATCGCCATCATTCCGACCATCGTCACCGCGGGGATCGGCATTCCCCCCTACATGGCCGCTTTTTACGGCGGTACGGGGTTGTTGATCGCCGTCAGCGTGGCGTTTGACCTGGTGCAGAAGATCGATTCCCATTTGGTGATGCGCAACTACAAAGGATTGTTGGAGCGCTAACTTTATCGCCTGGCAGCGTACACCATCATGCGGTTAGTTCTTCTCGGTCCCCCCGGCGCCGGTAAAGGGACACAGTCCGCATGGCTGATCGACTACCTTAAAATCCCTCACCTCTCCACCGGCGATATGCTGCGCCAAGCCGCGCTGCATGACGACCCCACCGGACTCGAAGTGCGGCAATTCCTGCAAGCCGGACGCCTCGTCCCCGATCCTATCGTGCTGGACATCGTGGACCATCGTCTAAGAGAGCTTGATTGTGCGAATGGATACCTGCTCGACGGTTTCCCCCGCACTATCGCCCAGGCCGAGGCGCTCGATACCCACTTGGCCTCCGAAGGAACCCCCTTGGATGCCGTGTTGGAGTTGGCGGTCGACGAACACCGGCTGGTGCAACGGCTGACGGGGCGCGGCAGGGCGGACGACCGACCGGAAATCGTTCCTCAACGGCTTCAGATTTACCGCCGCCAAACAGCCCCCCTTTTGAACTACTATTTCCATCAGGGAATCTTGCGGTCGATCGACGGCAATGGGACGACCAAGCAAGTACAATCGCATATCAAAAGAATCGTGGACCGTATTGGCGCCAATCAATCTTAGAATCGCAGCATGAAAAGAAACATTCGAAACCTCCGTAGCAATCGGGAAATAGAAGCCATGCGCCCGGCCGGGCTGGCCGTGTACAACGCCTTGCAGATCGCCACCAAGATGGCCCGCCCCGGCGCGACGACCGCCCAGATCGATGCCGCTATTGCCGAACACTTTAAGCGGCTTCGTGCCGACCCTCTGTTTCTCAACTATCCCAACTCCTCGCCCGGCAAGCCGCCGTTTCCCGGGGTCACTTGCATCTCGGTCAACGATGAAGTCGTGCATGGCTTGCCCGGACCGCGCGTGCTGGAAGAGGGAGATGTGGTCAGTATCGACACCGGCTGCCGCCTGGGTGGTTGGTGTGGCGACTCGGCCGTCACCCTGCCGATCGGCCAAATCGAACCCGAGGTGGCCCGGCTATTGGATGTCACCCGGGGGGTGTTGCAGTTGGCCATCGACCTGATGGGGGTCAAGGCGTGGTGGAGCGAAGTGGCTTCGGAAATGGCCACGTATGTTCGCGACCGCGGTTTTTATGTCGTGGAGAACTTCGTGGGGCATGGCATCGGTCGCCAGATGCATGAGGAGCCCCAGGTTCCCAACTTCGTCAGCCAGCAACTGAAGCGCAGCGGAGATTTTCGGCTCGAGCCAGGTTTGGTCATCGCCGTGGAGCCCATGGTCAATTTTGGCACTAAAAAAGTCTTGCCTTGTGCCGATCATTGGACCCAGGCCACGGGGGACGGGAAGCCCAGTGCCCATTTCGAGCATACGATCGCGGTCACGGATACCGGAGTCAGGGTCATGACCGCCCCGCCGACCCCCGAAGAGTTGAAAATTATGGCGGGTTAAAGTCTCCAGAGGGGTCTTGCCCCAAGGGGGCCATAAGGGCTATATTTGGCCTTTTGCCCCAATATCCAAAGTTCCTAAGTAGATAGTAGTAACCACCGTGAAGGTCCGCGCCAGCGTCAAGCGAGTTTGTGAACATTGTAAGATCGTACGCCGCCGTGGGGTGGTGTATGTCGTGTGTTCCAATCCGCGCCACAAGCAACGTCAAGGTTGAGACGTAATGCAGAACGTGGAATGGGGAATGCGGAACGCGCCACAGCGCTGCCGTCCGCATTCCCCATTCTGCATTCCGCTTTGGTACCCGTTCGCTCGCCAGGAGCATTGATTCATGCCGCGTCTGTTGGGTGTTGACATTCCGAACGATCGAGCGACGGTCATCGCGCTGACCTACCTGTATGGCATTGGTCCGCACGTTGCGCGGGAGCTGTGCCACAAGGCCGGCATCGATCCGCATCGCAAAGCTCGCGAGTTGCACGAAGACGAAGTGGCCCGCCTGGCGGCGCTGCTGGATAAGGACTACGTGGTGGAGGGGCAACTGCGTCGCCAGACCGCACAGAATATTTCCCGGTTGCGAGACATCGGCTGCTATCGGGGCGTCCGTCATCGCCGCAGCCTGCCGGTACGCGGACAAAGAACTCGCACCAATGCCCGCACTCGCAAAGGTCCCCGCAAGACGGTGGCCGGCAAGAAGGGCGTCAAAGATTTGAAGTAACCATCGGACAGCGATCTGAAGTAACCAGCGGGGTGCGTGTGCTCCCTGTTGATCGCGCATCAAGGATTTATTATGAGCAAGGCAACTGCCAAAAAACGCAAAGTTCGTCGCAATGTCTCGGTGGGCTTGGTCCACATCAAGGCGACGTTTAACAACACGATCGTGACGATCACGGACACCAAGGGTGACACCCTTTGTTGGGCCAGTGGCGGCACCTGTCAATTCAAGGGGAGTCGCAAGAGTACGCCGTTCGCGGGGCAGTGCGCCTCGCAGCAGGCGGCTGAAAAAGCGGCCAAGTTCGGCGTCAAGGAAGTGGACGTGCAGGTCAATGGCCCCGGCAGTGGACGCGAGAGCGCGATCACGGCACTGCAGGCCGCTGGGCTGACGATCAAGTCGATCGAAGACGTTACGCCCATGCCGCACAACGGCTGCCGTCCCCGCAAGAAGCGGCGCGTGTAACAGTCGCCACGAAAAAATATTCCCACCAAGAACCGCAAGGGTTTCGATACGATGGCTCGCTACACTGGTCCTGTCTGCCGACTTTGCCGCCGAGACGGCTTGAAGCTGTTTCTCAAGGGATCGCGCTGCGATTCGCCAAAATGCGCGTTCGAGCGCCGCGAGCAGCCACCCGGCATGCACATCGCCAAGCGCAGCAAGCTGACCGACTACGGGCTGCACCTTCGCGAGAAGCAGAAGGTCAAACATTATTATGGCGTCTTGGAGCGCCAATTCCGCTGCTACTTCTCCGAAGCCAACCGCGGCAAGGGGAACACGGGCGACGCGCTGATGCGACTCTTGGAGCGGCGGCTGGATAATGTGTTGCATCGGTTGAGCTTTGCCAGCAGCCGGGCGCAAGCTCGGCAGATCGTCAACCACGGCCACGTCACCGTCAACGGCCGGCGCGTCGACATTTCCAGCTACCTGGTGCGCGTCGGCGATGTGATCCGGGTGAAGAACCGGGCCAAGAGCCTGCAATTGGTCACCGGGGTGTTGGCGGAGAACTCGCGCGACGTGCCCGATTTCCTCAGTCGAGTCGAAGGAGCGATTCCCGAGGGGCGCATGACGCGGCTACCAGGACCGGAAGACGTATCGCTTCCGGTGCAAACCCAGTTAATCGTGGAATTGTGTTCGAAGTAAAGGGAGCCCCAACATGCATATTCGATGGCGCGGGCTGGAATTACCCAGCCAGGTCACTTGTGAAACGTCCACCCTCAGCCCGACCTACGGCAAGTTCATCACGGAGCCGTTCGAGCGCGGCTTTGGCGTCAGCGTTGGCAATAGCCTGCGGCGCGTGCTGCTCTCCAGCCTGGAAGGAAGCGCTGTCACTCAGCTGCGCATCCAAGGCGCTCAGCACGAGTTCACCACGATCAAAGGTGTGACGGAAGATGTCACCGACCTGGTGCTCAATGTCAAGTCGCTGGTGGTCAAGAACCATACCGAGTCCACCAAGGTCATTCGCGTTGAGAAGAACACCGCTGGTCCCATCACGGGCGCCGATGTGATCACCGACGACACGGTCGAGATCATCAACCGAGATCATGTGCTGGCCACGCTCACGGCCGATGTCCCCTTCGGTATGGAAATGGTTGTCGAGAACGGCCGCGGCTATGTGTCGGCCACCGACCACACTCCCCGCGAGCAAGAGATCGGCATCATTCCGGTCGATGCCGTGTTCAGCCCTGTGGTGCGCGTTCGCTATGAAATCGAAGAAACCCGCGTCGGCCAGAAGACGAACTACGACAAGTTGACGCTGGAGATCTGGACCAACGGCTCGATCCATCCTGAGATGGCGCTGGTCGAAGGGGCCAAGATTTTGCGCAAGCACCTCAACCCGTTTGTGCAGTACAGCGAGCTGGGCACGCGTCTGCACGCCGCGCTGCGGGGCGTGGATGGGCAGGATCCCTCGCTGGAAAGCAAACTGTCGCTGACACTCAATGATCTGCGCCTCTCAGTGCGGGCCACGAACTGCCTGGAATCGGAAAAAATCATGACGGTGCGCGATCTCGTGCAGCGCAGCGAAGACGAATTGTTGGAAGTTCGCAACTTTGGCGACACCACGCTACAAGAAGTCAAGGAAAAACTCACCGAGCTGGGCCTGCGACTGGGCATGAGACTGCCGGCCGCAGCGGCACGCTAATTCATAGAGGACTGTGTCATGCGTCATCGTAGAAAAGGCCGCGTTTTGGGCCGCTCCCCGAGCCATCGCAAAGCGATGTTTCGTAATCTGGCCAGCGCGATCATGCTCACCGAGTTCGACTTCGAGGCCGATGCGGAGCGCCGCGGCAAAGCGGCTCCCGACAATCTCCCCAAGATCAAGGGGCGGATTATCACCACGATCAGCAAGGCCAAGGAAATTCGGCCACTGGTCGAAAAGTGCATCACCATCGCGCGCGATGCGTTGGTTCATAAGGAACAGGCCGACAAGCTCGGCCCCAACGCCGAGCGCAACACCGAGGCCTGGACCACCTGGCGCAAGAGCAAAAAATGGAACGAGTGGAACCAGGCCATGGCCCCGGTGGTCACGGCCCGGCGGCGCTGCCTGCGGATGCTGGGTGACAAGCGGGCCGTCCGCGCGTTGTTCGAGACGATCGCTCCCCGGTTTGCCGATCGCGACGGCGGCTACACCCGGATCATGCGGCTTGCCAAGCCGCGCCTAGGTGATGCCGGCACGCGGGCGATCCTGGAGTTCGTCGGCGTCCGCGATCGTGGTGGCGATAGCCGCGCCGAAAGCCCCAGCTTTGAAGGGGACAAGGCCAAGGCAGGCGTGTAGTTGGATTGGCCGCTTGCATTGCTGTCGCGTCACGAACAGCCGTCTTGGCCCCCGGCGAGCCGCCGGGGGTTGGCATTGTGTAGTGATCTCCTATCTTGGCCACCGTGATTCTTGGTTGCGTGACGACAACCCCCGACCATTGGCCTACCACAGCGGGACCGAGTCCGGGGGCTAAGACAGCATTCCCGCGACATTTCACGTTGACACTGCTCGTAGCGCAATCTACGCTACGCCCCGAATTCATCGTAGATCTCGGGTTGCGCCTTCTTTTCGTCAGATTGCTGTCATGATGCGCGTGCGCT
>JAIOPX010000088.1 GCA_021413705.1 Planctomycetota bacterium
GTGGTGGGGCAAGGTGAATATCCGCCTCTCGCCAGAGTCATCGGCCTCACTACGCGAACAGGCGGTGGCCTATCTCAATCGCTCTCGGCGGTTGTACGTCATCGACGCCGTGGCAGGGTGGGATCCGCGCTATCGGGTCAAAGTGCGCATCATCTGTGCCAGGCCGTATCATGCGTTGTTCATGCACGACATGTTGTTGCGCCCTTCGCCATCGGAACTGGCGGAATACGGTGAACCAGATTTTGTGATCCTCAATGCAGGTGAAGGGGAGGCTGATTCCAACACGCCGGGTATCGACTCCATGACCAGCGTTTGCCTTGATCTGGCACGGAACGAAATGGTGATCCTCGGCACGCAGTATGCCGGCGAAATGAAGAAGGGCGTGTTTACGCTGATGCACTACCTGATGCCGCGGCGCGATGTTCTTTCGATGCACTGCGCCGCCAACGAGGGGGCCGCCGGCGACGTGTCGTTGTTCTTCGGCCTCTCCGGCACGGGCAAGACTACGCTCTCGGCCGATTCGAGTCGACGGCTGATTGGCGACGACGAGCATTGCTGGACGGATGACGGCGTATTCAATGTGGAAGGGGGCTGTTATGCCAAGTGCATCCGGCTCTCGCGCCAGCAAGAGCCGCAAATTTATGAGGCGCTCCGATTCGGCACCGTGCTGGAAAACGTGGTTTTCGACCCCGTCACTCGGCATGTCGATTTCGATGACGACTCGCTCACGGAGAACACCCGGGCGGCCTATCCCATTCAGTATGTCCGCCGTGCGAAAATACCCTGCGTGGGTGGGCATCCTCAACATGTGTTCCTGTTGACGTGCGATGCCTTTGGCGTGCTGCCACCGGTGAGCCGGCTTTCGTCTCCGCAGGTGATGTACCACTTTCTCAGCGGATATACCGCCAAGGTAGCGGGGACGGAAATGGGTGTGACCGAACCAACGGCGGCGTTTTCCGCCTGCTTCTCGGCGCCGTTTTTGGTGTGGCATCCCACGCGTTATGCGGATCTGCTGGGGCATCGCATCCGCCACCACCGGGCCGGCGCGTGGCTGATCAACACGGGTTGGACCGGCGGAGCCTATGGCGCGGGAGAACGGATTGCGCTGCGCCACACGCGCGCTATCCTCGATGCTGTACATTCCGGAGCGCTCGACGGCGTTCCCACCGTAGTGGATCCGGTGTTTGGACTCGCCGTGCCAACGCAATGTCCTGGCGTTCCCTCCGAGATTCTCCAGCCCCGCAGTGCCTGGTACGATCCGGCGGCCTTCGATCGCACCGCGGCCAAACTGGCCCGGCTGTTTCGCGAGAACTTTGCAGAGTATGCCGAACATGCGGCGCCTGAAATTGTGGCGGCAGGGCCACGGGAAATGAGTT
The DNA here is from genome assembly GCA_021413705.1 of Planctomycetota bacterium. Classification (GTDB taxonomy): domain Bacteria; phylum Planctomycetota; class Planctomycetia; order Pirellulales; family UBA7805; genus JAIOPX01. Next base: position 1,377 of record JAIOPX010000088.1, read on the forward strand.
CATGAAACAGATTCTCGCCTTGATCGTGCTGTTGCTGGTGGCGGGCGGGCTGGTTTTTTACAGCCAATGGCGTCCGCAAAGGCTAACGGTTTCCGGGTTCGTGGAAGCTCACGATGTTCGCATCGGTTCACGCATCGGCGGCCGTGTGAAGGAAGTGAATACCGAAGAAGGAAAAGACGTCAAGAAGGATGATGCGCTCGTGGTTCTCGAGCGGTACGACCTCGACGAGCGCCGCGGCGAAGCTCAATCTCAACTAGCCGCTCGCCAGGCGGATTGGGACCGCTTGGAGCACGGTTTCCGTCCCGAGGAGATTGCCGAGGCGCAGGCCCGTCGCGATCAGCTTGCCGCCAGGGTGGCGCGGCTTCAGGCCGGGCCGCGGGCGCAGGAGATCGCCATTGCGCGAGATCGGCTGAAGTCGGCAGAGGCGCAACGCGCTCAGTCCGCCCCGCAGTTGCGTCGCAAGAAAGAACTCGTGGACCGAGGACAGGTGACGGCCTCTGAGTTGGAAGAAGCGATGCAGAAAGACATCGACGCGGCGGCGCTCGTCGAAATCCGCAAGCAGGAGTTGTCGCTGGCCGTCGAGGGAACTCGCAAGGAGGAAATCGAGGAAGCCAAGGCGCAGCTAGCCGAAGCGGACGCGGTGCTCAAGCTCCGGCAGACCGGCTTTCGCGCCGAGGATAAAGAGGCAGCCAAAGCCGCCGTCGCCGCCGCCCAGGCAGCGCTGGGCGTGATCGACAAGCAGATCAAGGAGTTGACCATCACAGCGCCGACAGACGGCGTGATTGAGTCGCTCGATCTGCGTCCTGGCGACCTGGTGACTGCTAACGCGCCCGTGCTCTCGCTGCGAGACATGAGGTCAAAATGGGTGCGAGCCTATGTGCCGGAAGGTCACTTGGATCAGTCCAGCATCGGCCGCAATGTGAAAGTCACGCTCGATAGCTTCCCAGGCCGGACATTTGAGGGAGAAATCACCTACGTATCCCCCCAAGCGGAGTTTACACCTCGCAACGTGCAAACGATCGAGGAACGAAGCAAGCAGGTGTTTCGCATCAAAGTGACGCTCAAGGACGAGAAAAACGAACTCCGCCCTGGCATGATTGGCGACGTGTGGCTGGGCAAATGATCGATCGCGATGCAACTCCTGAGCCCGTGATCGACGTCCGGCACTTGTCGCGGCGATTCGGACGAATCGTGGCAGTGGACGATGTCAGCTTTAAAGTTCGCCGCGGCGCCATCTTCGGATTGCTAGGGCCCAATGGGGCCGGCAAGTCCACGATCATCCGAATGCTCTGCGGCGTGCTGGAGCCGACTGGCGGCGGGGCCACAGTGCTGGGGTTCGACTGCGCTGGCGAGAGCGATGCGATCAAGCGGCGCATTGGTTACATGTCGCAACATTTCAGCCTCTATGGCGACCTTTCGGTTCGTGAGAACCTGGAATTTTATGCGCGCATCTACGGGCTTCCGCCACAACGCCGAGAAGAACGCATCCAGGCGGTGTTGGACCTGACCGGCCTGGGTGACCGCATCGATCAACTTGCCCGCACGCTCTCCGGCGGCTGGAAGCAGCGACTGGCGTTGGCCGCTTCGCTGATTCATGAACCGGAATTGGTGTTTCTCGACGAGCCGACCGCCGGCATCGACCCGGTCGCGCGGCGGCAGTTGTGGGATTTGTTGTTTGAGATGTCCGCCCGTGGCATTACGTTCTTTGTCACGACGCACTATATGGATGAAGCGGAACGCTGCACGGACGTCGGCTATATCTTTCAATCGCGGCTGCTGACACTGGGAGACCCGCAAGACCTCAAGGCCCTGCCGGAAGTAACCCCACCCGGCACGCGGCGCTATGAGCTGGACGTTCCCCATCCCGCGGAGCAATTGGCCGCGCTGCGTGGCATGAAAGGAGTTCGCGACGCCACGCTCTTTGGCCAGGCAATCCATCTGCTGGTTGACGATACCCTCGACGAAACCGCCCTGCGCACTAAGTTGAATGTCCCCGACGATCAATGGCAGTGGCGCGCCGTAGCGCCAACGCTGGAGGATGTGTTCGTCATGATGACGCAGCAGGCGGAAAATCGGTCGCGCCTGGGGGATCGTATCCCTCACGCTCCGCGTGAGGACCGCCGTGTGCCTGGGGCCAGCGAGGCGCCGCCCCAGAACAACCCCCCACAAGATCAAAGCTGGAGCGAAGCCCCAGGCACCCTCGGTGCAATTACTCCTGATAGTACCCCTCACGCTCCGCGTGAGGAAATCCTCACGCGGAGCGTGAGGGATACTTTCAAGTCCCGCACGACCGACGGCCTGCTGGCTGTATTGATCAAGGAGTTTTTCCATCTGCGGCGGCAGCCGGCAACACTGTTCTTCATGCTGGTCGTCCCGGTGCTCCAGATCTTGATCTTTGGCGTGGCGATCGACACCCAGGTTCAGAACATTCCGTTGGTGGTCTTTGACCTGGATGGGCGGCAAGCCAGCCGTGAGTTGGTGGACTCGCTCGTCAACACTCGCACCTTCAAGATAGTCGATTGGGTCGTCGGCGAAGAAGCGTTTCGCCGGGCGATTACGTCCGGGCGTGCCAAGACGGGCATCAAGATTCCACCCCACTACACGGACGATCTGCTGCAAGGCCGCCAAGTCGAAGTTCAGGTGCTGATCGACGGCAGTGATTCGCAGGTGGCCACCACGGCGCTGAACGCGGTGAACTTGCTGGGCTTGAATCGTTCGCTGGCCCTGGCACAGAAGAAGGAGGAGGCCTCCGGCGTGGGTAGTGCCCGCAGCGGGACGGGGCAGATTGCCTTGGCAGTCGAGATGAGGCCGCAGTTGCTGTTTAATCCCGATCTGGAAAGCGCGAGGTTCTTCGTGCCCGGGTTGGTGGGGATCATCATGCAGCTCGTGACGCTGTTCCTCACGGCGTTCGCCATCGTGCGGGAACGGGAGCTGGGAACACTGGAGCAACTGTTCGTCACACCCGTCGGACGCACGGGATTGTTGCTGGGCAAGCTCCTGCCGTATGCCATTGTGGGCTTCACGGAAATGCTGATCGTGTTGTGCGTGATGATTTACGGATTCAAAGTGCCCATCAACGGCAGCATACCCTTGCTACTGTCTTTGGCCGCATTGTTCCTGGTTTGCTCACTGGGGCTGGGTTTACTGGTCTCCACACTGGCCAAGACGCAGACCACGGCACTGCAGTTCGCGTTCTTGATTATGCTCCCCTCGGTATTGTTGTCCGGCTTCGTCTTTCCGCGCAGCGAGATGCCGCTGCCGATCTACTGGTTGACGTTTTGCATTCCGGTCACATATTTTATCGAGATTCTTCGGGGCATTGTGCTGCGTGGGGCGGATGCCATCGATCTGATTCCGCAAATGATCGGACTAGTCGTCTGCTGTGTAGTGATCTTGGGCATTTCGATCGGGCGGTTCCAGAAGAAGCTAAAGTAGTAGGCACACTCCGAGTGCCGTAACAGGAGTGTGTTAACGCGATAAGCTTATTGCTTTTGTTCCCCGGCTTCGGCACACGGAGTGTGCCTGCTACAATTACCCTCGGCTACCTTCGCACCGTTCGTTATACTTCTTCCTATGCACGACATCTTTGCCGAACTCCGCTGGCGTGGGCTGATCCACCAAACGACCGACGACTCCGGGCTGCCGAGTTGGCTTGCCGCCAAGCCGCGCACACTCTACGCTGGTTTCGACCCCACGGCCGATAGCCTGCATGTGGGGCATCTTGTGGCGCTTCTCATCCTGCGGCGCTTTCAACAGGCGGGGCACACTCCGATTGCCCTGGTGGGTGGCGCCACGGGCATGATCGGCGATCCCAGCGGCAAGAGTGAAGAACGGGTGTTGCTCACTGCTGACACCATCAACCACAACGTCCAAGCGATGGAATTGCAGATGCGGCGGCTGCTCGACTTCGACTCTGGCTCGCACGCAGCCAAACTGGTCAATAACTACGATTGGATGAGCCGCTGGACCTATCTCGATTTCCTCCGCGACATCGGCAAGAATTTCCCGGTCAATGTGATGCTGGCCAAAGACTCGGTGCGCAGCCGGCTGGAGCAAACGGACGCGGGCTTGAGCTATACCGAGTTCAGCTACATGCTGCTGCAAGCCTACGACTTTGTGCAGCTCAATAAGCAGTTCGGCTGTGAGTTGCAGGTTGGTGGCAGCGACCAATGGGGGAACATTACGGCCGGCATCGATCTGGGCCGCCGCATGGGGCGCGGGCAGCTCTATGGCATGACCTGTCCGCTGTTGACCAAAAAAGACGGCACGAAGATGGGCAAAACGGAGAAGGGGGCGTTGTGGCTCTCGCCAGAAAAAACGAGTCCCTATGCGTTTTATCAATACTGGATCAATGTAGAGGACTCCGACATCAGCGGCTGCTTGAAGATGCTGACGGAACTGCCGCGGGAAGAGATTGAGACCCTGGATAGTGCCCGGGCGACGGATCCTGGACGTCGCGAGAGCCAGAAGCGCTTGGCTGAGGAATTGACGCGGCTGGTGCATGGGGCCGAGGGATTAGGTAAAGCACTACAAGCCACGCAGATTCTTTTCGGGGCCGAAATTGCGGCGCTAAGCGACCGAGACCTGGGAGACATCTTCGCGGACGTGCCGAGCCGAGAGATTTCGCCAGAGCGGCTTATGGGCGAGGGGCTGAGCCTGATCGATGCACTGGTTGAGGCGGGGCTCTGCAAAAGCAAAGGCGAAGCCCGTCGAGCCATTGAGGAAGGAGGCGCTTACGTCAACAATCGTCGAGCCGACTCGATTGAAATGCGGTTGACGCCGTCCGATTTTGTCGGCGATTCGACCATTGTGCTTCGACGCGGCAAGAAGAATTACGCCCTGCTGCGTTTCATGCCTTAAAGCTTATGCGCATCATCTTCCTCCGCGGCGCATGGCGCGTTCGATGTCGCGGCGCACGGAGTCCTTCTTCAGTTTGTCCCGCTTGTCGTGCAATTTGCGGCCGCGGCCGATGCCCATCAGCACTTTGACGCGCCCTTCTTTGAAGTACATTTTGAGCGGCACGAGCGTGAGCCCCTTTTCCAGTGCTTTGCTGGCAAACTTGCGGATCTCGCGGCGGTGCATTAGCAGCTTGCGTGGCCGCTTGGTTTCGTGGTTCATTTGGTGGGAAAAGACGTACTCCGGCACTTCGCAGCCGACGAGCCACACCTCTTCCCCTTTGACCCGTCCGTAGGCTTCTTCCAGCGAAACCTTGCCGCCACGGATGCTTTTGACTTCGCTGCCGACCAGAACGACGCCGCATTCGAGCGTGTCGATAATGTCATACTCGAACCGGGCGCGCCGATTTTCGGCAATCGGCCGCTCGTTCTTGTCGCGGACCTTGCTCCCCTTTTTCGGGGCCGGAGGACTCGCCGGTTTGGTAGCGGTAGGTTTGGGTTTGGCCATGATAAGTAGGTCTCGCATTCCGGGCGTGACCTTTCGTTGGAGTCCAGCCTTTAGGCTGCTTGACGATAAGCAGGCTAAAGCCTGGACTCCAACGGGAGGCACTGACTCAGTGTAGCCCGAACGGTAGAATGGCTCTAGGACGCCTCACCATGAACCTCTTGCTTCCTATTGTCGAGCGCGATTCGGCCGGCGGCTGTGGGTCGCCCCCTGCGCCCAGGGAAGGCAGCCACGAACGTCAGCGCCTGCCGGCCTGGCTGCGGCGGCCGATACCGATCGGCTTTGGTCATCATGCCACCGCCGAATTGATTTCCGAATTGGGGCTGGAAACGGTCTGCGAGAGCGCCAAATGTCCCAATCGATCCGAATGTTGGTCACAGCAGACGGCCACGTTTATGGTGTTGGGTGACACCTGCACGCGGCCGTGCGGCTTTTGCTCGGTGAAAAAGGGACGTACGCAGGAGGTGGCGGCCGATGAGCCTCAGCGCGTGGCCGAAGCCGCTGCCCGGCTAAGTTTGAAGCATGTGGTAATCACGTCGGTGACGCGCGATGATCTGCCTGACGGCGGAGCACGCCATTTTCACGATTGCGTGTTGGCGGTTCGCCAGCGGACGGGGGCGACGGTCGAGGTGCTTACGCCGGACTTCATTCACTGCCCAGATGCTGTGTTGCTGGTGGTCGAATCCGCGCCGGAAGTATTCAATCACAACACAGAAACCGTGCCGCGCCTCTATCGAACCGTTCGCGGGCGAAAATCGGATTATCGGTGGACGCTGGAACTATTGCGCCGCGTCCGGGCCATGAATCCGGCGATTCGCACCAAGAGCGGCTTGATGCTGGGACTAGGTGAAACGCGGGATGAATTGCTCGATACGCTCTGCGACCTGCTGGATGTGGGCTGCGAACTGCTGACGCTCGGCCAGTACTTGCAGCCAACGCTAGACCACCTGCCAGTGGTCCGATATATCCCGCCGGATGAGTTCGACGAATTAGGCCGATTGGCAAAACAACTCGGTTTCAAACACGTTGCCAGCGGGCCGTTTGTGCGGAGCAGTTATCACGCCCGAGAGATGGCGGACGCTACTTCACCAACTCCAGCGTTCCCCACAAACTCGGATCGTTGCGATATGGCATTTCACGGCCAGCCGTGAATGTTTGCTCGTTCAGTTCCCGGTCGCAGACGGCAAACTGAAACCCAAGCCGTGGATGTTCGGCCGGTTCGAAACCGCTCAGCACCTCCCCAGGAATAAAAGCCTCCAATAAATAGCCATCCTTGGAAATCTGGCTACGCACCTTGAGTTTGGTCGGGTCAATTGGCTTCGGCAGTTCCCGGGCGCGGTCGATAGCCACTTGAAATGCCACGGGTTGATCGTTCTTGGGGCCGCCGCCGGCAGGCAATAAATGCAATTCGTGGCAGAAGCGGCTGGCTCGGTGGACATTATGAGTATCCCGAGTGTCGATCCAAACGACGAAACCATCGCTATCCTCCACGCGATTGGCACGGCACCAGAGGGGCTGCTTCTTCCCCTGAACGAGAACCGAGAAGGCCAGCCCGTCGATACTCCATGCCACGCGAACGTCGGCCCATTCGGGTTCGTCATCGAGCGAAGTAAGCCGCGGCAGGCGGAACTTTTCATCCATGGCGCCAAGTTTGGCGGTCCACAAGGGATCCCGATGAAAACAGGGAACCGCAAAGCGGAAGAGAAAGGAGGCGGGGAGTAGTTTGTCTTCGGAAGCGTTCATTAAACCCTATGCTTCAGCTTCTCCGCCAACCGATCAAGCGCTTTGCTCCGATCCGTAAGCGACAAATGAACCTGGATCAAACTTAACCCCTTGCGATCATCCCAAGCTTTCTTCAGGGCCGCATCAAACTCCGCCTCGGTCCTCACCTGGTAGCCCGTTCCGCCCCCCAGAACTTCAGGCAGCTTGTGGTAATTCCACGGCAGCACGTCGTTGAACGACCAATCGCCAGGGTGCAGAAACCGTTCGGTGCCATAGCCCTTGTTGTCCAGTACGATGATGATCGTGGGAAAACCGTGCCGCACGAGCGTGGACATTTCCATTCCGGTCATCTGAAAGGCGCCGTCGCCGGCCACGACAACCACGCGAGCATCAGGCCGGGCAAAATGGGCTCCTACCGCCGCCGGAACGGAAAAACCCATGCTCGTATAATACGCTGGCGAGAGAAACTCCGTCCGGCCGCGAGTGACCAACTCCGTGGCGGCGAAGAGCGAATCGCCGATGTCGGCGATCACAATCGTCTCATCGTCGAGCGATTGATTAAGTCGGGCGATCATGCGGGTGATCGTGACAGGTTCATCTGGCTTAAGAACATAGGCTCCGTCGGCCAGTGACTTTTGCTTCGGAATCGCGCGCGGAGCCGCTTTGGGGCGGGCCTCGGCCAGCTTGGAGACAAAGTCTTCCAGCAGCACATTGTGATAGTGATGATGCCGGATCCGCAGTTGCTCGCTGGTTACGTAAATACAATTGGCAGGGTCGAGATTAGCCGTGTAGATGCCCAGGTTGATATCGGTCATGAACGTGCCTAAGAGCAGCACACAATCGCTCTCTTCCACGAATCGCGTAACCGTATCGTCTCCCATCGCCCCTTCGTAAAGACCGACATAGAGCGGATGCGTCTCCCCCACCACGCTCTTGCCGAGCATTGTGGCGGTCATGGCCAAGCCCGAACCCTCGGCCAATTCGACCAGCTTGTCTTGTAAGCCGAAACGATGCAGCTCGATTCCGGCCACGATCACCGGCTTGCGCGACTGCTCGATGAACTTGACCGCCTCGGCCACTGCCTCTGTCAGGGCACTCTGATCGCTGACAGCTTGCGGGCGCTGATAGGCCGATTGCATCTCCGGCACCACGCCCACCATGTCACGCGGGATTTCAATGTAGACCGGCCGTTTGAAACGGGCGCAGGCGTCCAGCACCCGGTCGATCTCGCGGAAAGCGATCACTGGATCACTCAATTCCGTCCCGGCGATGCAAAGTTTTTCGAATACCTCGTATTGCGTGCGGAAGTCTCGCACGCGGTGGTGGAGCAGGGGGTTGTTCACCCGTTCTCTCAGTCCGGGTGCGCCCGTGATGACCACCACCGGCGACTTTTCGGCATAGGCTCCGGCAACCGAATTGCAGAGGCTCAGTCCGCCGACACAGTAGGTCACGCAGACCGCCCCCATGCCATGAACCCTGGCGTAGGCATCAGCCGCAAACCCTGCGCAGTCCTCCCGGGTGCAACCGACAACTTCCAGGTTGCTGCGCTCCATTTCTGTATAGAACTGGAGCACGTAATCGCCGGGTATGCCAAAGACGTGCCGGATCCCATAGTCCTCAAGTCGGCGAATCAGGTATTGGCCGATCGTCAGATCGGCCACTGACTCGGGTGCAGGGGGAGCCCGCTCCAGGTGGCGAGCAATGGGGATCGTCGGCGGTTGTGACATCAAGCGTTCCTTGCTGGCAGCGTCAGTTGTAGAGCCAGTTTGCGCAGCATTCTATGCGTCGGCAGCTATCAACGTCCACCCCGCACTCTGCCACGACGGCTATTCCTAAACCCGCATCAGGACAATGCTTCCGCTGTTTTCAGTCTTCATCGCTAGCATCGGCTTCGGCCTCAGCAATGGACCTTCGCCATGCCAGATACCACACCAACAAAAACGCCCCGACGGTACCCAACACGACGGGCACTGCCAGCAACTTTCCCGTCTTGAGATAGGCGCCGATGGCCACGATCACGGCAAACAGGGCAACGCCCGCCATGATGCCCAGCACCGTAAGTCGGGCATGTTGTGGATCAGTCTGTGCTGGCTCCCAATTCATCCGTAGTCAAACCGATCGGGCCTGTCATCAGTTCGACAACAGGCCAGCCGTGGTGGATGCGGCCCAAAATGGCCGCGATTATTCGTAACTGGTTGCCCCACTGCAAGTTGGGTGAAGTACCGCAACATTATGGCACGGCGGCTGCATTAGATACAACCCGTCCGAGCCGCTGGACTCCGATTGGCCGGGGAAAACCAAGTGCGGTCTCAAGCGTCAGTGAGTTGTACAGGAGTGAAAAGATGAAGATGTTGCTTTTGGCCTTTGTTGCGATGGTGGGGATCGGCTTTGCCGCCGCCCCGTCGATGGCTGATCATGGCCATTCCTATCGAGGGGGTTACAACCGCTTCGATAGCTGTGGGAACGACTATCGGGTTCACCGCCCGGTCCCAATTGCTCGGCGGCACACGCCCTACTGGCCCGGCTATCGTCCCCCAGTAGTCTACAGTGCGCCAGGCATCTACTACTCCGGTCGCAACGTGTCGTTTGGAATTGGATTCTAGGGCTCTCAATCAGCCCCGGCCATCAGTGGCTTGGATCGTCCCCAGCGGCCAACCCATTGCTCTGGCCGGGGCTGTTACGAGATGAGCGTCAGATGTAGTACATCTGTTCGATCTGAGAATCGGCTCGCGACACTAAGTCGGCAAACGTGACCGAGCGGAGCGAGTTGCTGAGCTTCTGATCGGCTTTACGCCACGCTCCCAGCAAGGCTTGGACCAGTGGCGTTTCGATGCTCACGTTGCTCTGCGGCGTGCTTTCACCCTCTACGATCGCCATAACTTCGCCGAGCGTGATCTGCTCCGGCGATTTCACAAGCTGGTAGCCGCCAGAGGCTCCGCGCGTACTGGTCACCAATCCCGCGCCTTTGAGTTGCAGCAGAATCTGCACGAGAAACTGGGTGGGGATGCCGTGAGCATCCGCCAATTCTCGCATCCGAATCGGCTCGCCCGAGCTATGGCGGATCGCCAGTTCCAGGACTGCGATACAGGCGTATTCTGTCTTGGCCGAGATTTTCACGGGACTGGCTCATTTCTCGATCGTGTGCAGACCGCACTCAGTTTTGGCGGTTCCGCTCCAGCGCCCCGCTCGTTCGTCTTCGCCGAACATGACGCTCCGTGTGCAGGGCCAGCAGCCGATGCTGGGATAGCCTTTGTCGTGCAACGGGTTGTAAGGAATATCTTCCTCGGTGATCAATTTCCAAACGTCTTTTTTAGTCCAATTGGCCAACGGGCTGATCTTGACCAAGCTAAACTTTCGATCCCAGCCAACGATCGGCGAAACGGCACGATCGGGACTCTGATCTCGACGGATGCCGCTCATCCAGGCATGCATCCCGCCTACCGACTCGCGCAATACCTTGATCTTGCGGTCGAAGCAGCACTGGTCGGGATTGGTTTGATAGAGCGGCCCGCCATGCAGAGCCTCGTAATCGGCCACAGTAAGTTCCGGCTGCCGCATATCGACTTCGATTCCATACTTCGTCGCAATTTGGTCGCGGAGTTCTAGCGTCTCTTTGAATTGATAGCCGGTGTCCAGATTGAACACGTAGGTGCGAGGCTCGACCTTGGCTAGATAGTAGAGGATCACGCACCCCTCCGGCCCAAAGGCCGTGGCCATCGTCAACCGAGGGAAATATCGCTCGACCGCAAAGCGAATGATTTCTTCCGGGCTGGCCGCTTCGAGACGTTGGCTAGCGGCCGCTAGTTCCTCCAGGAACTCTGGCGTCGCTTCAAGCGGCGGCGCGGGCGGCAATCCTGCCGGCCCAATTTCGCGTGTCATGGCTCGTATCAGTGGCTTGGTGGGGGGTATGCTCATGCTCGGTTCGCTCCGAAGTCGAAAACCGCCCATTTGGAGCGAATGATACGTATGTTAATGATCTTAGTCAAGTATAGATTGAATATCGTCCGAATGGACCCGGAAATTCAGTTTGTACGGATCATGTGGATTTTGGCGGGGGAATTGGGGGTCCATCGTAGCTGGAGTCGTAAGACTTTAGCCGAATCGACTGAAACCTTTTGCCCCCCCGTCTAAGGTCGCCCCCGGCTGCTTGACGCCGACTCTTGTGCGCGTAACCATCGGAGGCTCTTCACTCCCCAGTCCGGGTTTAGTTTTGGAGCGAACACATGGCGGACAACGTCTATCTGGCAATCGACTTGGGGGCCTCAAGCGGACGGCATGTCGCTGGCCTCTTTGACGGTTCACGGCTGAATCTGGCGGAGGTCTACCGCTTCGACAACGGCCCGGTTTATGTCAACGACCATATGTACTGGGACGTGCTTGGACTTTGGCAACACATTCAAAAAGGTCTTCGTGCCGCAGGAACGACCTACGGCGGTCGGCTGAAGTCGCTCGGCGTGGACACCTGGGGAGTTGATTTCGGTCTGCTGGGCCGAGGAGACGAGTTGATGGGCAATCCGTACAACTACCGCGATCCGCGCACCGTGGGGATGATGGACAAAGCCTTCCATCTTGTCCCGCGCGAGGAGATCTTTGCGCAGACGGGTCTGCAATTCATGGAACTCAATTCGTTGTTCCAACTGTTGGCTATGAAGCTGGGCAACTCGCCACTCTTAGACGCCGCCGAAAGTTTGCTCTTCATGCCCGACCTGTTCCACTGGATGCTGACCGGTCAGAAGGGAAACGAGTTTACGATCAGTTCGACTTCACAGTGCTACAATCCTGCCACACGAGAATGGGCGGCAGACATGCTTCAGCAGCTCGGGATACCGAGCAGCTTGTTTGGCGACGTGCTTCCGCCGGGGACCAAGTTGGGTCCACTTCGCAAATCTGTCTCCAGCGAAACAGGCGTGACGGGAGTGGAGGTGGTGCTTCCCGGAACTCATGACACGGCCAGCGCCGTGATGGCTGTGCCAACTGCTTCTGCCCCTTCAGATCGACCGAATTGGTGTTACATCAGTTCCGGCACCTGGTCGCTCGTGGGTGTCGAGGTACCGCAACCGGTCATCACCGAGCGTTGCCGGGCACTGAACTTCACCAACGAAGGAGGCGTGGGTGGCACGATCCGCTTGCTCAAAAACATTTGCGGCCTGTGGCTGTTGCAAGAGTGCCGTCGCATTTGGAAGCATCAGGGGGCCGAGCATAGCTGGGAAGAACTGACCAAAATGGCCGCTGAAGCCGAGCCACTGCGATCGTTCATTTTCCCCGACGATGCTTCGTTTACAGCTCCCCCCAATATGCCGCAGGCCATCCAAGAGTTCTGCAATCGAACGGGGCAACCGGTGCCGGAATCGAAGGGGGCCGTAGTCCGTTGCGTGCTGGAAAGTCTGGCGATGCGCTACCGCCAGGTGGTTGGCATGTTGGAAGAACTGACCCAGGGGCGGATCGAAACCGTTCATATCGTAGGCGGCGGGACACAGAACCGACAGCTTTGCCAAATGGCGGCCGACGCCTGCAAGCGGCTGGTGGTCGCCGGACCGGTCGAGGCCACTGCGATCGGCAATCTCATGATGCAAGCCGTGGCCGCAGGCCAAGTTGCCGATATCCGGCAGGCACGAAAAGTCATTCGGCGTAGCTTCGACGTGGTCGAATATACTCCCCAGCAGAGCGAGCGCTGGGATGAGGCGTACGGAAGGTATACTACGATATCGCGGTAGTACAGACAGCGCAACTTGGACGAACATCTATGATCAACGTCGGCATCGCCGGTATCGGCTTCATGGGGATGATTCACTATCTCACGTACCAAAAGCTCCGCGGGGCGAAGGTCGTGGCATTGTGCGAAAAAGATCCGGTACGCCTGGCGGGAGATTGGCGGACGATCCAGGGGAACTTTGGCCCTCGCGGCGAGGAGATGAACCTCAAAGGCGTCGCCCAGTACGACGAGTTGGACAAACTGCTGGCTGATCCAAAAGTTGACATGGTGGACATCTGCCTGCCCCCGGCCTGGCACGCGGACGTCGCGATCAAGGCGCTCTCCGCCGGCAAGCATGTGTTTTGCGAGAAGCCGATTGCACTGACCACGGCCGATGCTCAGCGAATGCTGCGAGCGGCGGCCAAAGCTCGGCGGCTGTTGATGATCGGCCATGTGCTGCCCTTCTTCCCCGAATACCAGTTCGCTTATAAGTCGATCAGCCACGGACGCTACGGCAAACTGCTGGGCGGACACTTCAAGCGGATCATTTCGGATCCCAGTTGGCTGGCTGATTTTTGGAAAGCGGATCGCGTTGGCGGGCCGATGCTCGATCTGCATGTCCACGATGCCCATTTCATCCGGCTGGTGTGTGGGATGCCGCGGGCAGTCACGGCCATCGGCCGGATGCGAGGCAATCTGGTCGAGTTCTTCAGTTCACAACTTCAGTTTGACAATCCACGCCTGGCCGTCACGGCAACCAGTGGCGCGATCAACCAACAAGGCCGCTCGTTCTCCCACGGTTTTGAAATTCATCTGGAAAAGGCCACCATGTTTTTCGACTTCTCCGTGATTGACGGCAAGGGAGAGATGTCGATGCCGCTGACGGTGGTCGAATCCGGCGGGAAAGTGCTTCGACCGCAACTCGGCTCCGGCGATCCCGTGGACGCTTTTGCGGCCGAATTGAAGGAAGTCGTGGCCGCCGTTCGCCAGGGGCGGGAATCGCCCATTTTGGCCGGCCGGCTGGCCGCCGACGCAGTAACCATCTGCCAAAAAGAAGCCCGAAGCGTGGCTACGGGGAAGACGGAACGGCTGTAGCCGCATAAGCGGGGGGACTGTACCAATTTTGCCCCAGCAAAATGGGACTGTCCCCCTGGGTTACCGCTAACTGAAAACTCCGGGACTTTGCCTCGCCGGAGGCTCGGCTCCAGTCCCGGCCACTCTATTGGAGGCTCGACTCCAATCCCGGCCACTCTATTGGAGGCTCGACTCCAATCCCGGCCACTCTATTTGAGGCTCGACTCCAATCCCGGCCACCCGATGCCATCCAAGGAATTCGCCTGTCATCACGCGGAGCGTGATGGGTACTATCTGCCCCTACGCTCGGACCATTCGGTGTGTCCGGTATCGGCGGTGTCCACGGAGTATCTGCGGAGGGCCGTATTACCCGCGCCAGCAGCCCGAATTTCGTGCATGTGGTGCGGTCCGAATCGATTGTGCCGAGAAAGCCTGTAAAAATTTCTTTCCCGCCTTTTTGACGACCAGCCATTCGTGTTCTATATTCCTTTTGGCCACCAGACCGGACCCGTCTTGGCGGCCAAAAGGAAGCGGACGGATCGATTTTGGCTCCCTAGCGCCGTAGCCTCTCGCCAAGAGGTTGCACCGCCAGGGGCACTGCGTTCAACGGATTGGCCTTCCAGGGTGCAATCCGTTGATGCGGACCTCTCCCCAACAGGTCTTACATCATGCACCGACGGGTCCTGCGTTGTAATACGCCAGCGCTCTTTCTAGCGCTCGGTTTGCTCCTCACTTGGCTCTCCCCGGCTAGCGTTGCGAATGCGCAAATTCGCATCCTCCCCTCGGCGTTGCCTTCTGTCGGCGTCGAAGGCGTCCTGCGCCGTGGCGCCGATCTGGAAGCCGAGCGCAAGTGGGGCGATGCACTTTCTCACTACGAAGACGCGCTGCGCGACGCGCCCGAGGACGCCCAGTTGCGCGAGCGTCACGATGTGGCCAAGATCCACTACGACCTGGGACGTCGCTATCACGACAACAGTTTCCGCCGCAATCTGCTTGCCCTGAAGCCCAGCGACGCGCTGGACAGCTATAGCGAAATCCTGCTGAAGATCGATTCCCACTATGTGGTTGATGTCGATTGGCAGCACCTGGTCGATTTTGGCACCCGTTGCGTGCAGGTGGCCGTGGAAGAACGCTGTTTTGCCGACGTTCACTTACGCGACGCATCGCCCGACCGCATCCGCACCTTCCGTCAGCATTTCGACGCTTTGATCCGTGGCCAGACGGTGCGCTCGCGACAAGACGCCCGTGCCGCTGTGGCTGCCGCGGCCACCCTGGCCGATCGTGACCTGGGTATTGCGCCAACCGCTGTGATCCTGGAATACGTCTGCGGCGCGGTCGATGCCTTGGATGCATACTCGGCGTTTCTGACCAGCGATCAGTTGCGTGACGTATACGCCCAGATCGACGGCAATTTCGTGGGGCTGGGTATTGAACTCAAAGCGGACCGAGAGGCCCTATTGATTGTGAACGTCATTGGCGGCAGCCCCGCCCAGGCCGCGGGGATCCAAGCCGGCGATCATATCCTGGCCGTAGGACGACAATCGACGCGAGGTATCTCCACCGACGAGGCCGCCTCGCTGTTGCAGGGGCCGGAGAATAGTGAAGTAGAACTGGCGGTATTGACGGGGAACGAAGCGCCCCGCAAATTACTGGTCCGCCGCAAGCACGTTGAAGTTCCCTGCATTGAACAGGTGAAAATTGCCGACCCGGCCAGTGGCGTCGGATATCTGAAGCTCTGCTCGTTCCAGCGCAATACGTTGAAGGAGTTGGACGCCGCCCTGTGGAGCCTTCAGCGACAAGGGATGCGGAGCCTGATCATCGACTTGCGTGGAAATCCGGGTGGGCTGCTCACCGCCAGCGTCGATGCGGCCGACCGGTTCCTTCAGCAGGGAACCATTGTTTCGACTCGGGGACGCAACAAGCTGGAGGACTACGACTATTCGGCCCGCCAGCCCTCGACGTGGCGTGTGCCGCTCGTCGTGCTGATTGACTCCCAGAGCGCCAGTGCCAGCGAGATCTTCGCAGGAGCCATCCGCGATCATCACCGGGGCGCCATCGTAGGGAGCCGCAGCTATGGCAAGGGCTCGGTCCAAGGCATCTTCCCGCTGAGCATTGCCGGCAGCGGCGTTCGGTTGACCACGGCCAAGTTCTACAGCCCCAGTGGCCGCCCGATCAGCAATGTGGGTGTGACGCCGGATGTGGTGGTTCATTCCACCGCTCGCCCTGCTGCCGACGGCCTCATTCCCGCTGCCGATGCGGACGAGGCACTCAATGCAGCCCTGCGAACAGCACGAGGCAACGTGGCCCAGCGCTAGGCTCTCGGTAGCGAGACATTAAGCGGTGCTGAATCGCGCTGTGCGAGTTTTTCCTCGGCGGCGCTTTGGCGATAGTAGTGCGGTACAAGCTGCCAC
This sequence comes from Planctomycetota bacterium, assembly GCA_021413705.1. Lineage (GTDB taxonomy): Bacteria > Planctomycetota > Planctomycetia > Pirellulales > UBA7805 > JAIOPX01. The sequence goes on from JAIOPX010000088.1 coordinate 17,676, forward strand.
AGATTCTGGCGTTCGCCGAGCATGTAGTGTTGGAAGGCGATGCGGCCCACATGCTCTGCTTGTGGAGCCCACTGCTCGGGAATCGGCACTCGAGTGCCAGGGGGCAAGCGATCGGCCAAAACACTCAGGATGGGGCCGCTGACGGAAACCTCGGGTTGGACCGAAGCCAACCATGCTTCAATGTCTTCGATCTTGGTTTCGCGGACCTGCACAAGCCGATCGCCGTCGCGGCCAAATCGGGCGGCATACACCTGCGACCGCTGGGCATCCAAGACCGCCCACACGGCGGCAGAATCGGACGAGCTTTGCGCGGCGATCACCTCCAGCGTATTGAGGCCCAACACCTCAGCACCTGTGGCATAGGCCAGAGTCTTGGCCGCGGTCACTCCGACGCGCAGACCCGTAAACGACCCGGGACCAATGGTCAGGCCGATGAGTTGGATATCAGCCGGCCGCCAGCCGACTTCTTGGAGCAACTCGCTGATGCCCGAGATAAGCGTCTGTGCGCTGCGGCGCTTGGGATCGAGGCGTTTGGCCAGCAGTACTTGCGAGCCATCGAGGGCGGCAAGGCTGGCGGCTCTTTCAGTGGTTTCCAGGGCAAGGATGTGCATAGCGTTGTCTAACGCATATCGTAGCGGAAGTCCTAAGACTTCAGAGGGGCTCAGTCCTAAGTCTTACGACTCCGGCTACGGGGAAAGCAATTCTGGCCGGGAAATCCCGTTCCAGGGCGGTTTCCCGGCGGCGGTCCGAGACGCTATACTGTACAGGTTTGAACCGAAGGTCTAGTGATTGTGGGGAATTATCTGGTGAAGCGTGCTCTGATCAGTGACATCCATAGCAATCTGGAAGGATTGCAAGCCGTATTGGCCGATATCCGCGAGCAGGGGATCAGTGAGATCTACTGCCTGGGAGATATCGTGGGCTACGGCCCCAATCCCTGTGAGTGCATCGACCTGATCATGCAGTGTAAGGTTTGCCTGCTGGGCAATCACGATCAGGGGGCTCTGTTCGACCCAGAGGGATTCAACTCGGGGGCTGAACGGGCGATCTTCTGGACTCGCAGTCAACTGGAAAACGCCCACGGCAATCCGCGCGACAGCGCCCGGCGGTGGGATTTTCTGGGAGAACTCCCCAGGAATGTCCGTGAAAACGGCTTTTTGTTTGTCCACGGATCGGCCCGCAATCCGCTGAACGAATATGTCTTTCCCGAAGATATCTACAATCAGCGGAAGATGGAAAAGATCTACAGCCTGATCGAGCGGCATTGTTTTCAGGGGCACACGCATGTGCCGGGAGTATTTACCGAAAGCCTGCGATTCCACTCGCCGGATGAGTTGAATTACGAGTACAAGCTCGGCGGCGAGAAAACGATGGTCAACGTGGGATCGGTCGGTCAACCTCGAGACGGAGATTCGCGGGCCTGCTATGTGATTCTGGAGGATGACGTAGTCCGTTTTCGCCGCGTCCCTTACAATCTGGACGAAACAATCCGCAAGATTTACGAAACGCCGGAACTGGATAACTTTCTCGGCGACCGCTTGCGCGAGGGGAGATAACGCGGCTGGATGTGTAGTCCGCGCAGAGCGCGTAGCTTTAAGTGGCCGGGACGGCGAGGCGAAGTCCCGGTTGGGTGGCCGGGACTGGAGCCGAGCCTCCTGCGAGGCGAAGCCCCGGAACAAGACCTGCCGGGATTTCATTCGCCCCGCTTATTCCTACCGCAACCACTATTGAGCCAAAAGCTACGAAGGACATTGTTGTTATGGAAAAGCGGTTGCCGCTGTTCATGTTGTTGGCCGTGGGCATTCTCGTCGGCTCCCAATTGCTGATGCACTGGATCAATCCTCCGAAGCCTGTCGGCAAGCAGGCGGACAAAGGGAAAGGGACCGTTGCGGTTGTCCAAAGCACTGCAACAATCGCGGCCGCCCAGGGAACTGGCACCGTGGCGGTAGCCCAAGGCACCGGCCCGACCGTCGCTACGATCGGCGAGAATGTATCCGCGGTCCCTTCTGAACCTGACCCTAAACTGCCGGAACAGTTTGTCACGCTTGGCTCGCTCGATCCTCAGCAGCCGTACCGCATGTTGGTCACCATTACGAATCGAGGGGCAGCAGTCGTGCGGGCGGAGTTGAATCAGGCCCGCTTCCGAGATCAGGATGATGAGGCGGGATACTTGGGTCACCTGTTGCCCGTAGATGCAAAAGGGGGTGCTCGAGTGCAGGTCGTCGGCCCCGGCACGCCCGCTGCGGTGGCTGGGCTGAAAGTGGACGATGTCATCACGGCCGTGGGAAACGAATCTGTTTCGGGTGCGGCCGATTTGCTTGACAAGGTGCGTAAACATCGGCCGAGAGAGAATGTTGACCTGGCCGTGCTTCGCAGCGGACAAAAACTCACAGTAACTGCCGCGCTTATCCGCCGCCCGCTGGAATTGATCCGGCCGGAGTGGGAGACAAGTCCGGTTGACTTGTTATCTCCATCGACCAAGCACGATCCACTGTCGATGCTTCTGACCTTATCTCAAGCAGGCGAAGAGAAAATCGAGTCCACCCAACAGGAATTGCCTGGCGTGGGGCTTTACGATGTGAATTGGGAAATCACCGACCGTGGACCTGATTTTGTCGAGCTTTCGCGGAAACTTCCGCAGAGAAAACTGACGGTCATTAAGCGCTATCAACTGGCTGAAGTGCCGGCGGAGTCGATCGGCAACCAGCAATTCAAGGCTTATCATGTGATGGTGGGAATCGAAATCCGCCGAGACGATGACACGCCGATCGAGGTGGCCTATCAACTCAGCGGCCCCAATGGCCTGCCGACCGAAGGTTGGTGGTACCTGAACAAGATCAGTCGCGGCTGGGGCGGCGCGGGTATGCGCGACGTGGCGGTACACGTCGAGGGGCGCGGCCCAGACCTGATTCCATGTAAGACGGTGGCTGAAGAGACGAAGACGGGAAAACCCACCTTTTGGGACAAAGAGCCGCTGGCCTATGTGGGAGTCGATACGCCGTATTTCTCCGCGATCTTGATTCCTCAGAAAAAAATCGGCGAAAAATGGCACCGCCGGATCGATGCCGTAGGTGTCGGCACGCTGCCGAGGGATCCCAATGACCGCCGCCATAACATCCGACTGACGAATGTTTCCTGCAAGCTGACCAGCGAGACAACGACCATCTCCCGCGAGAAACCGCTGAAACATGAGTATCAGTTGTTCGCAGGGCCGAAGCAACGCGATTTGCTGAGTCAATATGGCCCGCCGAAAGAGACTGATTCGATTAACCTGGCGGAGCTGATCTATTACGGCTGGCAGCCCTGGGCCGCTTGCGCGATGATCCTAGCCCATGTGTTGCACTTTTTCTATTCGTTCTTGGGAAACTATGCGCTGGCGATCATTCTCCTAACGGTCATGGTGAAGACCTGCATGTTGCCCTTGTCGCGCAAGCAGGCGCTCGGGGCTCAGAAGGTCCAGGAATTGCAGCCGGAGATGAAAAAGATCTCCGAGAAATACAAAGACGACTTGGAAAAAAAGACCAAGGCGTTGCAGGATCTGTATCGTAAACACAACTACCATCCGCTCAGCGGCTGCTTGCCAATGTTGATTCAGATGCCGATCTTTATTGGCTTGTACAAGGCGTTGGCGATCGACATCGAATTGCGGCAGGCTCCGTTGATCAGCGAGGGCTTTGGCTGGGCGACCAATCTGGCGGCCCCCGACAAGTTATTCCGCTGGGATGCGTTCATGCCTGGCTTCGTTGTGAGCCACGTCGGTCCGTACTTCAATCTCTTGCCGATCCTGACCGTAGGATTGTTTATCTGGCAGCAGAAGATGTTCATGCCGCCGCCGGCCGACGAAAATGCGGCCATGCAGCAGAAGATGATGAAGTACATGATGATCTTCATGGGATACATGTTCTTCACGGTGCCCAGCGGATTGTGTTTATACTTCATCGTTTCCAGCCTATGGGGCATTGCTGAACGGAAGTTGCTTCCCAAAGCGGCCGCCGCCTCTGCCGCCGCAATGCCAGCTTCCACGGTGATTGACTCCAAGGTGGAGTCTCCCGCCGCCGCCCGCCGCCGCAAGCGTCGCAACAAGGGATGATCGCTGACCGACTACAACGCCGACGACACTATCGCCGCCATCGCAAGCGCGCCCGGGGGATCCCTTCGAGGAATCGTGCGCATCGCAGGCCCGCACGTTGTTGCCACTCTGGCGGGTTGTTTTCTTGCTGAAGACGGCCAGCCGCTGACGGAGTATCGTTTGCCCGAGTGTGTCCGCGGAAAGCTCAAGCTTGCCGAACTCGGAGCGCGCGAGGTTCCTTGCGAGCTCTATTTGTGGCCAACAGCGCGCAGTTATTGTCGATCACCCATGGCCGAGATCCATACTCTCGGATCGCCGCCGCTGTTGGCCACCGTGTTGCGCACGGTCTGTGCCGGCGGTGTACGTGCGGCGGAGCCTGGCGAATTCACCTTGCGAGCTTTTCTCGGCGGCCGGATCGATCTGGCCCAGGCCGAGGCCGTGCTGGGGGTTATTGATGCCCCTGGTCAACAGGAGTTTCAAGTAGCCTTGGAGCAACTGTCGGGTGGACTCAGCCATCCGCTATCACGGCTGCGCGAAGAGTTGCTCGAACTGCTGGCCCACTTGGAAGCCGGGCTGGATTTTGTTGAGGAGGATATCGACTTCATCTCGGCTTCAGAGTTGGAACATGGCCTGGCGGCGGCCCTCATCCAGGTGGAATCGTTAGCCGCCCAAATGACCTCGCGAACTGAAGCGAGCAGCGTCCCCAGGGTGGTGCTTCGCGGCCTCCCAAACGCCGGCAAGAGCAGCCTGCTCAACGCGATGGTCGAACGATATGGAACCGATACCTCGTCCGCCAGGCAAGCCGCGCTGGTTTCTCCTCAACCGGGCACAACACGCGATTATCTGACTGTGCGGTTGTCGCTGGAGGGAATGGAGTGCGAGCTCATCGACACCGCGGGCCTGGATGAGGGCAGCCGGCTTGCTGGTCCCGACCGAGACGCACAAGGGATGACGCGCCAGCAGATTGCCAGGGCAGATGTTGAAATCCACTGTCTCGACGCTTCGCAACCAGATGTACCGTCGATGCTGCCAGAAAATCAGACTGACCCGTCTGTGTTGATTGCTCTGACCAAGTGCGATCTGCCGCGACGGATCGAAAGTGCAAACCTTTCGGAAGCATGCCTTGCCATCCAGACCAGTGCAACCAACGGTGTGGGCCTTCTCTCGCTCGCAGACGCCATTCGGGCCGCGCTAGGCAATACTGGCAAACACGAAGCTGCCATCGTAGCCGCCACAGCTCAGCGTTGCCGAGATAGCCTGATGTCGGCCGCCGCCAGCTTGCGCGAAGCCCAGCGACTGGTATCCGCTGGTGGTGTGGAAGAATTGCTGGCTGCCGAAATTCGCGCCGCACTCAATGCCTTGGGTAATGTCACAGGCGCCATTTACACCGATGATATCCTCGACCGAGTCTTCAGTCGGTTCTGCATCGGCAAGTAGTAGCATGGGCTTCCAGCCCGTGCAGTAAAAGTAGGTCAGGCAATAGCCTGACCTACGTGTGTGCCACACTACGACGTCGCAGGCTCAACACAGCCACCGCCAGCGTCGCGGCTGTCGCGGCGCCGGCCAGATCGGCGGTCCAATCGAGCCAGTCGAATTGACGCCCGAAGGCGGGCTGGGTGGCTTCGTCAATCAGGCCGAGGCAAGCCAGCACAAGCAATCCACTGATGACGATGGCGGCCCAACCCGACGGCCGCAGCCGCCTCACCACGCCGAAGGAGTACGCCGCGATCACGGCCAGCACCGCCAGCAGTGCATAGCAGGCAAAATGGGCCAACTTGTCGGGTACATCAATGTGAAGGGAAAATCGCTTCAATTGACGTGGCGGCATGTGCGTCGCCAGCCCCAGAGCCACCAGGTAGAGAACCAGCCCTACACGACATAGAAGCGTTAGGCGGCGCTTTCCCACGCGACGGACGAGGGGTTCCAGATACTCTGAAATCCCACCTAATTTCAAACCAGTTTTCTGAAGCATTCGCCGCATGTCAGACCAGAGTTAGGCGCAGGGAGGGCCACCGACTCAACGGTCTTTCATCGGCTTAGGGACGATCGGGGCTTGATTCAGAACCAATGCTTGCGCATCCATAGCCCCGGGCTCTACCCGGGGGTACTCTCTGCCCGGAGGCATTCTGCGTTCCCCGGTACTAAGTACGCATTTCCAGCGCGAACCACGTATCTCCCTGAACTGTCCTTCCTGCAGGTCGATTGCCACCATCGGCTATCGACGCTAGGATTGACAGGAACATTTGTCGCGGGGCGTGGCGCAGTCTGGCTAGCGCACCTGGTTTGGGACCAGGGGGTCGCAGGTTCGAATCCTGTCGCCCCGACATCGGGACATTCCACTAAAAAGTGGAATGTCCCTTTTTTATGGGATCATTGCACGATCGCCATTTTCGTAGGTTGTAGCCATCGAGCGTCAGGGTTCGGCTTTAGCCCGCACGCCCGCAAGCGGACAGCCCTGCACTAGCGGCCGGTGAACGCCTTCGGATCCCTCAGCACGAAATAGTGACCGTGGTCGGCCGTGACGATCACCACGGCGTCCTTCCAGGCATTGCGCTTTTCCAGCCATTGGGCCACCGTGCGAAAGGCATCGTCGCCACTGCGAATCGCGCCGATCGCGTTGTCGATGTTGTTGGCGTGGCAGGCCCAATCCACGTCGCCGGCCTCGATCATCAGCCAGAACGGTTTGTCCCCTGCCGATAGCACCGTCAGCGCCGCCGCCGCCATATCTTTCAGCCGCGGATTCTCCTTGAGATCCGCATCGCTGTATTGTTCCGCCGCAGCGCCAATGCTTGGAGCTGGCTCGTAGCCGCCGTCGGCCGTGGCATAGGGCAAATGCTCCGCGGCCGTGCCGAAGAAACCCAGCAGGCGCTCTCCTTTGGCAGCAGCCTCGTTAGCTGACTTAGCTAAGGCCGCTGCGCCGTCCACGTCTGCTTGGCGCTGTACCACGCGATACTTGCCCCCCTGCCCTACGTCCGCTGCCGCCATATCGGCCTCCGCCAGGAACGGATTGCCGGGCACAAAGTTGGTCCCCTGCTCGGAGTCTTCTTTTCGTTTGGCGCCCCAGCCTGTCCCAATGACAACGTCCAGCCCGGCCTGCGGCGTTTCCTTGTGTGAAACGGAGCGCAGCCCCAACATGTCGCGGGCAATGTCCTGATAGTCCGACCGCCACACATTGTGGGCATAAGCGGCGGCCGGCGTGGCGTGGCTCAGCGGCACACTGGTGACCGTACCCACGCGATAGCCCTTTTGCTGCGCCAGATGGGCAATCGACTTGAATTGCCGTCCTCGATAATCCACGTTGATCGCGTCGTTGTACGTCTTGATCCCGCAGGTCAGCGAGGTGGCCGACGACGCGGAATCCGTATACGGATGGGCAGTGCTGCCCGGCAGCGATTGCCCCAGCAGATAGCCGGCGTCGCTCGGCGCACTCCACGGCGTGGCGCCACCAAGCCGAGCGTCATAGCCCCCCCCTCGCTTGCCGCCGACGTTCGTCACCACCTGCCCGTTGACATCCACTTTCGTGCCATCATTGTGCGGACTGGTGACAAAGTAGCCGAAATCGGTTGGGGCCAGTTGATAGTCCAGAAAGTGCAAGCCGTTGCCTCGCTCGGAGTCATAACCCACCTTGCCGCTGGAGTAGATCGCGGCTGCCCGGGTCGTGTCCCAGTCGAGTCCGTCAAAGACAATCAGCACGATATATTTCTTGCCAGCTTCCAGCGCCGCCCGCTGCAAGTAGTAGATATCGGTCTGGTCGCAATACGCGGCCGTGGGATTGAGCGTAGATGCCGGCAATTGGCCATAGAGCCGCTCGATCAACTTGGGATCGCGATAGGCGCTATTCGTGCCAGTGTAGTCCGTCAGCTTCGCGCCGAACGTGTAGACCGGAATGAGTCGGTTGGAGTGGGTTCGGTGCGATGAATAGCGATCGGGATTGATGCCCCAGTGACCCCACGCGGCCTGCCCTTTGGCCACGGCATCGATTTGCATCTGGCGGACAAAATCATCGCCGGCCGCAGTGCCGCCAAGCGACACACAAAGTCCAGCCAGAGCTAGCAACCAGCCACAGCGAATCTGAAAACAAACAAACATCGCTCCCCCTTGAGATCAAACCATTGGATTACTTATCCATGATGGTTGCCCACGACCTGCGAAGTCGACAGGCATCACAGTTCCCCGGGCCAAACTTCGCCTTGCCGCACCCGATCCCAAACAGGTACCTTCACTGTAGTAGGCACACTCCGTGTGCCGTAACCGGTGACCAGTCAGGACTGAATCGCAACTCCTGCGAATGCCAATAAAAGACCACGCCCTGTGGCTGGTGATCCTCGTGAGTTGGGGAATCGCCTTCTTTGAATACTGCTTTCAAGTGCCGGCCAATCGCTGGGGGCACGGTCAGTTCACCACCACGCAGTTAAAGATCATGCAGGAAGTGATCACGCTGGCCGTGTTCTGCGTCTTCCTGCTGCTCTATATGCGAGAGCCGTTGCGCTGGAACTACATAGCCGGATTTGCCTGCCTGATTGCTGCGGTGGTCTTCGTGTTCGCGTTTCGAACCGAGCCCGCCGAAGCAGCAGCCCCCGCCACAATCGAAGTGCGCCCCGCTGAAAATGAACTGCCGTAGTGGTATGTCACAGCTTGGCATTGAGATCAGCCGCCACGCGCTAGCGTCCGGTCCTGTGCGATAGCTCGGCAAAAACCGGGGGCTAGCGCCCTGCGGCTGATATGCAATCCCTACGGCTGGATCGCCACTTTCGACGGCCGGTTGAGTTCGTAGCCGATCGTGAACCAGCCGTCCTCGCACTTCAACTCCACAATCTTCAGCTCGCGCAGCTTGGCGTAGGTTCCTCCAGCCGGCGGCGATAGACCATCGAAGTGAATCGATTCTTGAAAGAAGGCTCCAAAACGCTGGCTGAGCTGCTGGAGAACTCGCGCGCGGGCGTCGTCGTCGGGCAAGCCGTCGGTGTATCTGACCATCGGGCTCGATTCCCGCACCAGATAAACGCCCTCCGCCGACATCATCGGCCGATACAAGGCCGTCGCTTCGATCGCCCCTTGCACCGTATCATCCCCGCAAGTCGCGGCTTGAAAGTTATACGTCAGGCGAAACGTGCCATTGGCAAACACCGCCTGAATGGGACGCTGCTTGGTAAAGGTCACGTTCCACCGATCTCGGCCGTCGAAAACCCACAGTCCCCGCTGGGCCGTTCCGGTCATGATCTTCATCACATCCAGGAACTGCTTGTCGTCAAACGTCTTTCCCCCCACCAACGGCTCAGACATATTCGCCACCATCGACTGATGACCGCAGACGTGGATGTCAAATTGTGGATTGAGCCGGGGCATCCTGGCAGGCGCTTCGTCCTGCCCTTTTTTCTGCGCCAAGACTCGAATAGCCAAGTGCGTGTCAGTAGTGGATAGCCGTAGATCGCGAGGAAAGCTCCCAGCATTGACCAGCGGCAGGCGAATCTTGTCCGCATAAAATTGGTTGGCGCCCGTCAGCGGGTCATTGGCTTGTTTATCCAGTTCCGCTTCTACTCGTTCGGCCACTTGTTGCGAAGTGTTCTGTTGGGCTTCAGGGCGCATTTTTTCGGCCCGGCGCCGGCCCAGCCGCTCCATCACACGACGCGAGGCTTCCACATCCAGGATCTCAGTCTCCGTGTTGCAATCGGCCTGGCTGGCGGCCGGGAACAAACCGGCCCCGGTGATGACCACTCTCTTCCGCGCGTCGATCGAGGTCTGACTTGTCATCCGCACCGTGACGGAACCTTTGGTGGCCGTCGCATTGGGCGCGCTGAGTTCGCCGATCATCCGAAAATCGACCACGGCCCGATCATTGCTGGGTATGAACTCCGCCCGCAAGCGTCCCCGCGTGGTCGTTTCGGCCCTTGTCCTCGCGCCCGCAATTTCATCCGACACCGTCTGCTTCTCAAGAATCTGCCGTTCCAGAACCAGATTGATCAGCGACAACGAGACATGGCCTCCGGCATTGTAACGCGGAGCGGCGTTCGTCTCGTCGGCCGCAACTCGGTATCCCGCCAGCCCCATGCTCGCAATCACAGTCAGGCAGACGATTCGACGGCAGCCCGAAACGCTGGCGAACTTCTGGAGTCGTGTCAGACCGCGAAAGAGGGCGTTGGAGATTTTCATGGAAGGCAACTCACCAGGGGATTATCAGTGACCGTAAGCAATCCGATATCGGACAATCTAAGAAGTTACTGGGGCAACAGCGAGCGTAACCCGGCTGTCTCCGCCGGCGCGAGCCGTGGAGCCGATGGGGAGACGTTAGGGTTGGCCAAACGATACTTGAACCGCGTGCTGAACATCTCATCGTAAAATTGCTGACCCCAGATGACCGTGGCGGTGGGGTCAGGGTTGTTGGGATTGAGCCACGAATTGTCAAAGTGTCCGGTCACAGCCAGCTCGGTTCCGGCTTTGACCAACAACGGCGTGGCCAGTTCATACGTGCGTTGCCAATCGGGATCGTACAGCGGCACGGTCAGCACTGTCTTGCGGCTGACCACTTCTTCCGACTTCGGATCGCGCTCGATCATGTCCACCCGAAACGACTTGCCGCGGAGGTGAAAGTGAGGCCGGATGGCATCGACCAACACGTCGTGTTCAAAGTAGTAGCTATCTTCCGCACGGAAGTGAGGATGTTGCGGCGGAATCTGAAACCGCCCGATCGGCTTGCGGAACACCGAAGTCAGCACCTCTTCCTGTGGCGGTTGGTTCGCCCAGCGGAACGCCACCATCGACTGATCGAGCGTGGCCGCCTTATTGTTGGGCGTGTAGTGAACCTCAAACACCAGATCCGAACCAGCCGGGATCCGCACCGCCTGGCCTGCCGGATAGACCTTGGCGTTGTACGTGTCACCCGGCACGTAGTCGTTGATCAACGTGGCTCGACCGGCATTCAGCCCATACAAGGCTGTCATACCCGCGAAGCCCACGTACTCCTTGTTGCCTGCCGGCACAAGGTGCAGCGACACATGATGGACGACCTCGGGATTACCTGGCTTAATCTCGATCGCTTGAAACCAGCGATCTTTCGGGAAGTTCAGCTTCACGCGGAAAAACTGATACTCCAACACGCCGCTTTTCGGCACCTTGAAAGGCTCGGGCATTTTATACACAAAGTCCGGCTTGCCAATCGCCCAATCGGCCCGAGCTGGCCATTGGATCGGCTTGGGCGCATCCGCTTTGTCTCCCGCCGGAGCGTCTTGGGCCACCCAGTCCATAACGGTGCTAATATCCTCATCGCTCATTCGCTTGTCGTTGCGCAAGTGGCCGAAATCGGGATTGAGATTGCCATGCCACGGCGGCATTCTTCTCTCGCCGATCACCTCGGCAATTCGCGTGGCGTTGTCATAGGCGTCGTCATAGGTCATCAGCGAAAAGGGTCCGACTTCTCCCTTGCGATGGCAGCCTTGGCAGTTGGCCTGAAAGATCGGCGCGATGTCGCGATAGTACGTCACCTGGCGGGTGACCTTCTTCGGCTTCTGGCGTTCGATCGGGCAGCCGGAAGGATGGGTGTCGGCCGTTTCAACCGGCTTGTCGGCCAGCACGGCGTCCAGCGCGTCGCGGAGATAATTTTGGCTCGGCTCGCGCAACCTTCCGCGCTTGGTGAATTGATTGTCGATCGCACCCTGGTAGCGTTTCTCCCAGGTGGCGTCGAGCACGACGACTTCGGGAGTGACTTTGGCTTCCAGCAGATCGGCCAACTTGTGGTCTACGTCTTCCAGCACGGGGAACGGAGTGTCGGTGTCGTGGGCAAACGTGGCCATCTCGGCGATGTTCGTGCCGCGATTAGGTAGTACGGCGATAAATTCCACCCCCAGCGGGTGATATTTGTCATACATCTCCCGCAGCCGCGGCATATATTGCTGCACGACAGGGCAATGCTCGCAGACGAAGACGATGGCCAATGCCTTGGTCCCGTCGCGCTTGAAATCCTTGAGCGAATGGGTGCTGGCGTAAATGGTTTTCAGTACCGGCCGGTCGCTGTGTTTCTCCGGCATCTTGACCGGGGCTCCCTGTGCGGAAGGAAGCGATAGGGTCAACAGCAGCAAAATCGAGGTAGCCGTCGTTCGCATAGGGTCCGTCCTGGTGAGCAGTGAGGACGTGGCTCCAAGTTTTGGAGCCTCCGTCCCGCGATCCATCCCACGATTCCATGGCAGAGAGCCAAGCTCTGTCTCCTCTTCTCTCGACACAAAACTCACCGGGGGACGCAAGCATGGCAGCAAGGCGGCACAGGTGGCAGAACCCACAGGCTTTTTGTGAAGTGCAAGGCTTCCCCCCTTCCCCGCTGAAACCCCGTTTTGAGGCCGCTGGAGCCCTGAATGCTCACAATGATCCTTGCAATCGATATAAACCGTAGACGTGTGGGATCGGCCGCTACCGGGCCGTGCGGAATTGAGGCTGCAGGTTGTATGATGTAGGCCACGCGAAGTGGGACAAGGCTGATCGTGCCACTGCTTGAAGGACGCCAGCTTCTGTTTTAAGTACCTTGCCATCACCATGCGTCCGCCAAGCAGTGCCTGACGAAGCTGCAGGTTGAGGTTCTCGTAGCTGAAGTCGTAAGACTTCAGTGCTTTGGAGGCCGCCTGAACCGCACTGCTTGAAAACCGCGATGGGGCCGCATGGGTTGGTTCTTGTGCGGTGTACGCGGCTTTCAAGCAGTGGCACGACGCTGAGTTACACATTGTCGTCGCGGATCCTTGATCCTGACTCTCCACGACGCGCAAACTCGGATACCCAGCCCACGCTCGGCAAGCGAGGGCTACCGTGGCCAACAAAATCATCATCAACACCACGTTGATCCCCGCCGATCCGCCGCCGCTACCGGGCCGCTTCGAAGAGCTTGGAGCGCTTTTCGTGTTCTCCGCCGCAACTTGTTGCTCAGCAACAGGTTGCTGATTCTGTTCTCCACTTGTTCTCCGGGCGTTCTCCGGTGTGTTCTCCGCCTGCTGCCCCATAGCCCCGGGCTCTGCCCGGGGGTAGTCCCGGGGGCAGTCTCCGGTCTGCTCTCCCGCTTCCTTCGCCGCCTGCTCGGCCTGCTTCTGCCGAGTAGGTGACAGGTCGGGATCCTGCTCATCCATGTACTTCTTGAGCCGCTCTATCCGGCGGCAGAGCTTGCGCCGTGAGGGATTGGGAACTTTGGACCACTTGAGCATCGTGTTGGAATAGGAGACGAGCGCGCGAAACGACGCC
>JAIOPX010000376.1 GCA_021413705.1 Planctomycetota bacterium
TCGGGCGCCGATCGTGGTGGTGGCCTACCACCGCGTGGCTGACGATGCCGCCACCGATTGGACCATTGCCACCGACGTCTTCCGCCGTCAGATGGCATGGCTCAGGCAACGCTTCGAACTGGTATCGCTCAGCGAAGCCCAGCGTCGGGTGGCATCGAAGACCAACCACACGCCAACCGTCAGCATCACGTTCGACGACGGATATGCCGACAACTGCCGATCCGCCCTCCCCTTTCTGCTGAGAGAGCGCATTCCTTTCACATACTTCGTCACCAGCGGAGCTGTGCTCAAAGGACAATACTTTGAGCACGACCAGAAGCTGGGTCTGCGGCTGGAACCTAACACGCTCGAGCAAGTCAGAGATCTGGCGGCCGATGGCGTCGAGATCGGGGCACATACCCGCACTCACGCCAATCTGGGCCAACTCCACGACCCCGCTCAGTTATACGACGAAGTCGTCGGTGCCCGCGACGAGTTGCAAGAGGCACTGGACTGCCGCATCCGCTATTTTGCTTTTCCTTTTGGTCAACATGCCAATTTAAGTCAGGAGGCATTTGCCTTGGCCGCAGCAGCCGGGTACGAGGGAGTCGTCTCGGCCTACGGCGGATACAACTTTCCCGGCGACGATCCGTTTCATATCCAACGTCCGTGCGTCGATGGCCCAAATCTGAAGCTCAAGAATGCGGTCGTGCTCGATCCTTACAAGCTGTGGACAATTCCGCGATATCAGTACAACGGGTAAGCGATGAGTTCGACCGAAATACTTTCTGAAGCACCTCCTGCCGCCGCGGGTCTGCGCCGCGATACGCTGGCTACCAGCGTAGTGTTCTTGATCGGGCTCAGTTGCATCCAGCCGGTGGTGACGCTCGCCCGGGGCTTGTTGTTCTGCCGGTGGCTGGAGCCGGTGCAGATGGGTTGCTGGGATATGGCTTTGTCCTTCATGTCCCTGGCCGCGCCGCTGGTGGTGTTTGGCATCCCCGGCTCATTTGGCCGTTATGTGGAGACCTATGCCCAGCGAGGGCAGTTGGCGATGTTTCTGCGTCGCACCACAATCGCCACGGTTGTCTTGATGATGCTGGCCGTAGCGATCGTGGCCAACGGAGGAGCAACACTCTCCTGGATGATCTTCAGTAGTCCCAACTACACGCATCTGATTTGGCTGGTCGCTTTCGGCTTGGCCACGCTGATCATCTTTGGCTTCGTCACCGAATTGCTTACGGCGCTGCGGATGTTTCGCGTGGTGTCCGGGCTCCAAGTGATTAAAGGAGTCTGCTTTGCCGTCATGGGTGCGTTGCTTTTGTTGGGGTTCAGCCGCGGACCGGCCAGCTTGATCGTGGCCCATTCCGTGGCAACGCTTTTGGCGGCGGCAGCCGGCGGTTGGTGGATCTATACCGCTTGGAACGAACTGCCCCCCGCGGCCCGTCCCACTCAGGAAGGATATATTCCGCAACGCGATCTCTGGCAGCGGCTGATGCCGTATGCCGTCTGGATGTGGGTGACCAATATCCTCACCAACGTATTCGAGATCGTCGATCGCCTGATGATCGTCCATTGCAGTCGGATGACTCCGCATGAGGCGTTGGAGGCGGTGGGGCAGTATCACAGCTCGCGGATCGTACCGATGTTGTTCGTATCGTTTGCGGCGATGCTGGCCTCGTTGGTGTTGCCTCACCTGTCACGCGATTGGGAAGCCGGCCGCCGCCGCGACGTCGACGCCCGAGTTAATCTCACTCTGAAGATGCTGAGCATGGCCTTGATGGCCGGGTCGATCGCCGTGCTCTGGGTATCCCCCTGGCTATTCCATCTGGCATTCAAAGGCCGTTACGACGGAGGACTCGAAGTCTTGCCGTGGACCTTGAGCTACTGTGCCTGGTTCGGAATGTCTTTCGTCGTGGTCAACTACCTGCTCTGCGCTGAACGGGTTCGAATGAGCACTTTGGCGTTGCTGGCGGGCCTGGTGGCCAACGTGCTACTGAACCTTGCCCTGCTACCTGTCCTGGGACTGATGGGTGCGGTTTTGGCCACCGCCTTCGGCAAGTTCTTAGTGCTGGGAATCGTGTTGTGGTTCAGCCGGATGCTGGGCATGAAGGTCCACGGGGGCACATGGCTGCTCGCGATCATGCCACTGGCGCTGGCGGGGGGCGCGGCAGTAGCCACCGTCATATTCTTGGCGTTCGTGGTCACCACTCTGATGACCGACCGAATCTTTCGGTCCGACGAGAAGCAGCTTTTCCACAGCTTGCTAGGCCACCTGAAGCAGCGGCTGAGACCAGCCCGGATTATTCATCAGCCCGCGGGCGTTAGTCCCCGCTTTCGTTAATTGGCGACTCAAACCGACGCGGGCACCGTCCGCCGCGGCGGATGGTCGGAGTGCCGGCTGATTTGCGCGGTGTTTTAGTGGCGCAAGCGTTGGGTGGGTGCTTGCACTTACGCGGTTCCTGCCGAACCCTTTCGAGCCGATTCCGTTGGGTGCATCGGCCACCAAGATCAGTGATGGCCGATGCGAGATTTTAAGTTGCCAAAGATCTCAGCGGGTGAGGCTGGAGGTTATAGACTGTAAGTCATGCGCAGCCTGACAAGAGCCCAGTTATGGGACAGTCTCTCGACCGCCCCACCTACGCGCGCCGATCCTCCCCCGTAGTCCGGGTGTCGGGCAGAGCTTTCGGCTCTCCGCGTGTTCTCCGGCGCAACTTGTTGCTTGGCAATAGGTTGCTGAATGTGTTCGCCGCTTGTTCTCCGGTCTGTTCTCCGGTCTGTTCTCCGGTCTGTTCTCCGGTCTGTTCTCCGGTCTGTTCTCCGGTCTGTTCCCCGGTCTGTTCTCCGGTCTGTTCTCCGGTCTGTTCTCCGGTCTGTTCTCCGCTTGCTCTCCCGGTGCTCTCCGGTCGTACTCCGTTGTTTGGTCAGCGCAGCGTGAAGCCTATCCTCCAACGCGCGCAGCTTCAGCGCAGTCGTTTCACGAAATGAATCAAAATGTCGCCCCTACCTCTGGCTCACACCAGTGGCTTGCTTGCGTTGTTTTCCTTTTCGTGCTTTCACCCCTTTCGCTTTTTCGTGATCGCCGTCCTTCTTCCTTCTTTGCGCACAGCATGTCCCGGCGCGCCGGGGTCTTTGCCTCTTCGCGCCTTGGCGTCGAAAATCATCCGCCCAAACGCAAAGAGCCCGCCCTACTACGCAATTACGCGTGTTAGGGCGGGCTCTTCTGATACCTGATCCTGAAGTTTTTTACGCTTCAGCCCAAGCTCTGATAGGATACCTCGCACGTGTCAGGCGTTTCGCTCTTCCAGGAGCAAATACCACCATTTGACACACCATCATTATATCAGATTCGCGGCAAAAATCAAGATGCAGAATCAGCCACC
Organism: Planctomycetota bacterium; assembly: GCA_021413705.1. Taxonomy (GTDB): domain Bacteria; phylum Planctomycetota; class Planctomycetia; order Pirellulales; family UBA7805; genus JAIOPX01. Next base: position 3,360 of record JAIOPX010000376.1, read on the forward strand.
CCCCATAATCCTAGTGAGCGGAATGGCGCTAGCCACCGGTTCTTTGAGTGAGCAGATTGGCGCTATCCACCGGCCTGTCTGCTGAACGGATCGGCTTTAGCCACTGTGTACCGTCCAGCCGCTACTTCAATCGACGCGCTTCCGCAGATGTGCCGCGCTGATACTCCACTAGATGATCCGTGTCGAGGACCAGCATCACTTGTCCTCAGCGTTGGCTTGATCGCGGTATTCACGACCCAGCCGCACGATCTCATCGAATTCCGCATCGGCCGCGAACATGCCAAAAGTGTCTTGGACGCTCCCCAACGGCCGCAAGGACTTTAACTTCTGTCGCAACAACGCAACTTGGCGCTCCAAATCATGAACGCGCTGTTCCAACTGTTCCAGCGTCATGGTCATCGCCTTGCGTGAGGGGAACGGGGGCGGCGCAATCGCTTCTCAAACCATTTTACCCCCGAACAATGGGTAGCTCAACGCGTGTTGCTGGCGTCCAGAACTCCGGACGCTCGATGTCTTCCTGTACGAATAACCGACAACACCCAGCCGCCATCATCCTCAGGCTTCCGAAGAGAACACGCGGGGAATAAACTGGGATACCCGGGCAGCACCCGGGAAAACCGAAAGAAGTATGACTCCCGTCCCCTTAAGTTCTCTTTGGCGGGCATGCCGTCACCAATCACGGTTACGTGTGCATGACGGAGTGAAATACTGCTCGCATTGTTGACCGAGCATGGCTGATGGTTTATCTTTCCATAGAAGAGGATCGCTACAATTTTATCCGGTGACCAGCCATGACAACGTTTGACGATATCCTGAGTGCGGCGCGAGCCCTTAGCCCTGGAGAGCGTTTGCGGCTGGTAGATACCATCTGGGAAGAAGTGTCGCCGACCGACTGGCAGTTGCCCAGCACGGAATGGCTCACCGAGGCGCAGCGTCGATCGGCTGAATTCGACGCCGGACGCATGACCGCCTCGAGTTGGCCCGAAGTGCAAGCCCGCGCCCGCCGGAGGGCAGGGCTGGATGGTTGAACTGTTCATTTCTGCCGCAGCAGAAGACGACTATGCCGTCTCTCTTCAATGGTATGCTGAGCGAAGCGAGCGCGCTGCCGAAAGATTCGAAGCTGCAGTCGCCCAAGCTCAGGAAGCGATCGCGAAAGCTCCCGAGCGATTTCCCTTGTGTGATGATCGTCATCGCTACTATTTGCTGAAGCGATATCCTTTCCAAATCATCTATCGCCCGATTTCGGCCGAACATTGGCTGATTGTTGCGGTGGCGCATACGAGTCGCCAGCCAGGCTACTGGCACCAGCGCTAAACAGCCGAGAGACACCCAGCCGCCATCATCCTCAGGCTTCCGAAGAGAACACCCGGGGCATAAACTGAGATACCCGGGCGGCAACCGGGAAAAAGAAGAGGTATGACTCCCGTCCCCTTAAGTTCGCTTCGTTGCTGGCCAGCTTGGTTCGCAAGGCGGAGAACTGGGCGTGGTCGAGCCTGGCCTGGCGGGGAGGAGGCCAGCTCGCTGCAATGCTGTCCGATTGGCCGATTCCCCGTCCGCGCAACTGGCTGGACCGAGTCAACTCGGCTCAGACGAAAGGGGAATTGGAGGCAGTGCGGAGAAGCATCGCCCGCGGCGCCTCCTTCGGCGACGAACGATGGTCCAAGCGGACGGAGGACCGGCTGGATGTGGAATCGTTGCTGCGTCCTCGTGGACGACCCTGAAAAGAGTAGATTGACCATGATTTCGAGGGACACTATATTCTACCCTGGCGTGTTCATGTGCTGCCGCAGCGTCTGGGCGGGGCAATTTCAGGGTGGGTTCGGAGCGAAAAACCATGTTACGACAATTAATCCTTGGCGTTGCGCCGTTTCTGTTGTTGCTTGGAGCTTCACATGCTCTGGCTCGCACCTGGGTAAGTGCCAACGGCGCATTTAAGATCGAAGCCGAACTCTTGGAGAAGCGCAGCGATGGAACCATCATTCTGAAACGCGCCGATGGCACAAACATCGAAACGAAGCTGGAGAAGTTGTCCAAAGCCGATCAGGAGTACATTCAGAGTTGGAAACCCGCGACCGGGGTGGCTCCCATGGATAATCCATTCGAGCTTCAGGGGGCGGTGGAAATATCTGCTCCGGCACTGAGCCCCGAAGAATTGGAGGCTGCAGGCAAAATCAAGTCCGCGAGTGCCAAGCAGGCGCTGAAGTCCTACGAGGAGACCGAGCAGAAGCTCGGTGCGGCCCACCGAGCCAAGGAAAAGGAGTTTCGTGAAAAGTATATAGGTTTATTGGAACAATGCTTGAAGGAAGCCACCAGTTCCGGCAACTTGGACGATGCTGTGGCGATTCGCAATGCCATCAAGGCGCTTAAGGCCGGAGAGCAGCCCCCGGTTGACTTTGTGCCGCCGCTTGCGGGCGAGGTGAATCGCGGAAAAAAGTGAGTCCCTCTGGTAGCCGTCAAGATTGGCAATGTCCATACGGAGACTGTACTATGCAAGACCGTGCTGTTGCATTGCCTTCGGCCTTGAGTTGTCGTCACGCAATTTGCCTCTTCGTTTCCTTGCTGAGCCTCGTCGCTTGGTGGCCGAGCGTGGCCCGCAGCGAGGAACTCGATGTCAAGAAAGTCCGTCGTGCCGTGGTTCTAGTGAAGCTGCGCGTCCTGGGCCGCACGCTCTCGACTGGCACGGGTTTCCTTGCTTCGGCCGACGGCGTGATCTACACGAACCGGCATGTGGTGGCCGTGGACGGGCTCCCAGATCGCGCGGCCACGCTGCTGGTGGGCGTACCCTCGCAGAATGACCCCGACATTCTCGAATATTTTGTGGCCAGCCTGATTTTTTATCCGCGGCACGACGCGTCGCTCGATTTCGCGGTGCTCAAAATCGCCGCTCGCGATGGCCGGCAGTTTCCGACATTGCCAATGGCAACCAAGGCGGGTGACCTTGGCGACTCCGTGGCCGTCATTGGTTTTCCCTTGGCGTCCGAAAGAGATCCCAACGTAGCGTTCAATCGTGGAAGCATCTCGTCGAAGCGGACGCGAATCATGGATCGTTCGTACTATCAGACGGATGCGGCGGTCAATCCGGGCAATTCCGGCGGGCCATTTCTCAACAGCAGCGGCGAAGTGCTGGGAATTGTCACGTTGAAACGCAGCGGCGCCGACAATATCGGCTACGCGCTGTACACAGACGAAATCAAAACGACCTTGGAGGGTGAGGCGCGAGCGATTGCCACCGCACGTCCTGCTCCGGGACCGATTGATCCTGAACAACTGGCGCGTATCGCGCCGCATCCGGTGCCGAGTCACCGGCCGCCCCCTGGAGGTAACGCGCGGCCCGCCAAGACTAAGGAATCGGAGCCCAAGGATTTCGGATCCAAAGGGTCCGAGCCCGACGATTCCGGGATCGATTGGGTTTTCAAATCTGTCAAAGCCAATGACGTTACGCGCAAATATCAGGCGGCGCGGAAGAAACTTCGGGAAAGTAACGAAGCTGAACGGAAGCAGAATCGCGACGCGCTGATCGCCAACCTGCAAGCAGCGGAAAAAAGCGCGACCAAATCGGAGGATCTCGACGACGCTTTGGCCATTCGCGATGCAATCAAAACGCTGCGAAATGGCGCGAGGCCGCCCGTACAGGCCGACGTTAAATCGCCACCTACGGTCGCTCCTGGAGCAGATACTGAAAGGAAAATTCCCGAATTCCCTCGCGGCATTTGGATGATTACTTATACCAATGGTGCAACCAGAACCTATCGCTTTTCGGGGAAAATTGCTTTGTGGTTGGACAATCGATCCCTTCGCGGCCGCATGTATTACCAAGGCGATAATTTGTTGTTGGATTTTGGTGATGGGAAGATTGAGCGATTGACACTCGAAGACGAGGGGGTGTCGATCGAGCATTGGGACAGCAAGGGAAGTTCCTCGGCACCCGCCGATGTCATGGGCACGGGCAAACTGCTTAAGAAATAAACGTTCCGACGATAGTTGATATCGCTTGTTAGGATAGAGGCGCGAGACGCGTGGTCGGGGTAGATGCCGAGTCTATTCGGCGCAGACGAAAGGGGAAGTGGAGGAAGTGCGTAGAAGCATCCCCCGCGGCGCCCTCTTCGGCGACGAACGATGGTTCAAGCGGACGGCAGACCGGCTGGGCCTGGAATCGTCGCTGAGAAACAACCGAGCGACACCCAGCCGCCATTATCCTCCGGCTACCGAAGAGAACACCCGGGGAATAAACTGGGATACCCGGGCAGCAAGCCGGAACCGGCCGCTTACTCCTCCAATTCCGCCACGGGTTCGATCTGCTGCGCCAGCGCTTGGGCGAGGAACTGGCCCGTGATCGATTTCGGCTCGCGGGCGATAACCTCCGGTGTGCCGCAGGGGCCGAGCCGGCCTCCTTCGTCGGCTGCGCCGGGGCCGAGATCGATTACGTAGTCGGCGGCTTTCATGACCTGCACATTGTGCTCGACGACGATCAGCGAGTGCCCTACGGCCAACAGGGCGTCGAAACAATCCAGCAGTTGCACAACGTCCGAGAAGTGCAGTCCGGTCGTCGGTTCGTCGAGCAGGAACAGGGTTCGGCCGCGGCGGTGGGAGGAGATGTAGGCGGCCAGTTTGAGGCGTTGCGCTTCGCCGCCGGAAAGCGTGTTGGCGGCCTGGCCGAGACGCAGATAGTCGAGGCCCACGTCAATCAGTCGCTTGAGCCGGCCTTGCACTTTGGGCCGGCCGCGGAAAAAGCTGAAGGCTTCGCGGACGGTCAGCTCCAGCACGTCGGCGATGCTGCGGCCGCGATATTTGACGTCGAGGATCTCGGGGCGGTAGCGCGTGCCGCCGCATTGCGGGCAGTTCATATACACATCGGCCAGGAACTGCATGTCGATCTGGATCGCTCCGTCACCCTGGCACTTGGTGCAACGGCCCCCATCGACGTTGAAGCTGAAATGGCCCGCGGTGTAGTTGTTCGTCCGGGCTTCAACCGTCTCGGCGAACACGGTGCGGATTTCGTCAAACGCCTTGATGTACGTGACAGGGTTGGAGCGGGGGGAGCGGCCGATCGGGCTTTGATCCATCATCACGCAGTCGTTGATCTGGCCGTCGCCGAACACGTCGTCATACGCCAGCGGCTTGGGGGCGTCCTTGCGCATCCGGCGGCAGAGGGCAGGGTAGAGCGTGTCTTGAATCAACGTGCTCTTGCCGGCGCCACTGACGCCGGTGACGACGCACAACACGCCCAGGGGAAACTCGACCGTAATGTTTTTGAGATTATTGCCCCGAGCGCCGGCCAGGCGAATCCAGCCATGCTGCGGCGTGCGGCGCTTGGCGGGCAACGTCACTCCGCGCCGGCCGCTGAGATAGTCGCCGGTCAAGCTGCGCGGATCGTTTTCGATCTCCTCCGGAGTTCCTTGAAAAACGATTCTGCCTCCTTGCTCACCTGCGCCAGGGCCGACTTCCACAATCTGGTCGGCGGCCCGCAGGATCGATTCTTCGTGCTCCACAACGACTACCGTGTTGCCGCGATCGCGCAGGCCACGGATCGCACCCACCAATCGGTCGACGTCGCGCGGATGCAGTCCCACCGACGGTTCGTCCAGAACATAGAGCAGATTGACCAGGCTGGAACCGAGAGCGCCAGTGAGCGCCACGCGCTGCGCTTCGCCACCGGAGAGAGTCCGCAACGTGCGGTCAAGCGTGAGATATTCCAATCCCACCGTTTCCAGGTAACCCAGGCGAGAGCGGACTTCACCAAGCATCATGCCGCCGACTTCGCGCTCGTAGGGAGTGAGCGAGAGTTTTTCGAGAAAGTCGCGGGCCTGCGCGATCCGCAGCCGCATGAAGTCGGCGATGTTCAGTCCGCCGATGCGCGTGGCCAGTGCCTCCGGCCGCAAGCGGTTGCCGCCGCATGCCGGACAAATGCGATAGCTCCGCCACCGGCTGAGGTACACCCTGAGGTGCATCTTGTACGTTCGCCGCTCCAACCAATGAAAAAAACCTTTCAGGCCGCCGAACTTTCGCTCAGGAACACCATCGCGCACGATAGCCAGCGCCGCTTCCGGCAGATCGCGAAACGGAATATCGACCGGCACGCCGCAGTCTTCGGCCAAGGCCAGCAATTCGTCCAACTCGTGGCGGTAAGCCGGCGTGTTCCAGGGTGCGACCGCCCCCTCGCGGAGACTCTTGCTCCGGTCGGGTACGATCAACTCCATGTCCATGTCGATCACATTGCCAAAGCCCTCGCACTCGGGGCATGCGCCTAGCGGGCTGTTGAAGCTGAACAGCCGCGGTTCAGGATCCGGAAAGTCGATGCTGCAGTCGTCGCAACGCATGGAGGCGCTAAATCCGATCCGCCGCCAAGGGAGATCATCCAGCGGCCAGGGGATGCCACCAGTAGGTCCGGCTTGCCGAGCCGGACCTGTTGGGGACGGTCGATGCTCCGCGGAATTGCCGGGTTCGTGATCTTGGCCGCCCACGAAAGGTCCAGTCCGGCAGACTGGACCTACTTCGGCAATAAACACACAGCAGCATCCCTCTCCTTTTGCAAACGCCAGATCGAGCGAATCGCGAACGCGCTGCGGCGTTGTGCCACCCGTGAGGCGATCGACAATGACGTAGATGGGATCGGTAGTTTCAGCTTCGGCAGCAGTCAGGGCAGTCAATTCGTCACCGGAGTCCGCCGACTCCTCAGCCAGATTGACCATCCGATGCCCGACGATCAACCGCACGAAACCGTCTTCGCGCAGTTCGGCTATTCGCTCGGCCAGTGGTTTGCGACCATCGCCCGAGGCGTCGAAGGCAATGAGATAGCGTGCGTCCGCCGGCAGATCGGCCAGCCGTGCAGCGACGCTTTGCGGTGAATCGCGCTCGACGCGCCGTCCGCAGCCAGGGCATTGCACCTGGCCGATCCGGGCATACATCAGCCGCAAATAGTCGGCAATCTCCGTGGCCGTGGCCACCGTGGAGCGGCTCGATTGGCTGGCGTTCTTGCGAGTGACCGCCACGGCAGGCGGGATGCCGTCGATCCGTTCCGCAGCAGGCTTTTCCAGCCGTTCGAGAAACTGCCGCGTATAGGCCGAAAAGCTCTCGATGTAGCGCCGCTGTCCCTCGGCATACAACGTGTCGATGGCCAGGCTGGTTTTGCCGCTGCCGGAAAGGCCGCAGAAGACGATGAACTTGCGGTGGGGCAAGTCGAGATCGACCTGCTTGAGGTTATGCACCTCGACCCCGCGCAGCACGATGGCCCGACCCGTGGAACTGATCATCCGCGTCCTGTTCACCCTGGGGACGACTTATCACAAAGTCCAACCCCTCATCATATCGCCCGCAGGAGAACGGGGCCAGCGGCGTGGCTCCTATCACTTCTCGGCAGGAGCCGCTTGCTGATGCGCCTCAGCCAAAATGCGCAACACTGGCCCGTAATTGGCGCACGATTTTAGTGCGGCCTCCAGCAGCTTGGCTCCTTCGTCGGTGCGGTTGCCTTGAAAATAGCCCAATGCCTCGTTGTAGAGTAGCCCGGGATGCCCTTGGATCGCCTGGTGCATTTCGCGATACAAAGGCGTGGATCGCTCGAAGCTACCCGACAATGCCAGGCGGTTGGCTTGCGAGAGGCGATTGAGCCGCGGGTCTCGGCCGGTCAGCGAACGGATTTTGATGGCAATGGCATTGGGGATCCCCAGCACAAACAAGGCGTTGGCCAGTAGCGTTTTGATAAATAGCCCGTGGGCGCAGGCGTCGCAGACGTGCTTTCGATTACTGGAAAAACCATAGACGACGAGCAGGAAATAGAAGTAAAACTCCGTGTGGCCGCGGACGCGATCGAACATCCGGCAGGCTTCACACACTCGATATTGTTGGCCGTTCGTCACCAATTCTCCAGTTTGAGAAATGATGGATTCGCAGTAGCCGCAATACACATAGGGGGTTTCCGACAGCTCGCTCAAGTCCACGGCGGCCTGGCAGTTGGGGCAGTCGATGGAATAGTATTCATTTTCCTTTCCGTTGGCAGTCAGTTGCCGGCGATGCGCTTCGCAATGCGCCAACGAACTATAGCGGTCGATCGTCCGCAGCAGAGGCCCCGCTACCGAGTACACCACCAGCGGCAAGAACCCGCCGGGTAGCAAAAATTTGGCTGAGCCGGCCGACAATGTTTCTGGACTGGCTATGCCAAGAATCAATCGATCGTCCACTACGGCCCGATCGACAATCCGGTCGTAGGTAATCGTGTCGTCCCCCAACGTGAGCGCCTGCGGCGTGGCCACGCCGCGCCAAGCCGTGAAT
>JAIOPX010000428.1 GCA_021413705.1 Planctomycetota bacterium
AGGCGTTTGGCCCGGCCGCACACCCGGTGCTGTGGTCCCCGGCGGCTGCGCCATTGCCGATCCGGCGGCCAACACCGTTACCGCGAGACTTGATATCGACCAGCAACACGCACGCCATGTGTTTTGAGACATCGCTCGCAAGCTCCTTCTAACGCCGCCATGTGTGGAAATGATTTTGCTACGCCTGCGGCTCCGTCATCCGCATGGGATCGAGCGCCTCGCGCAGTTTTTCGGCCGGCAAGATGTTCTGCTGTTCGCACAGTTCGCGGATCGTTTTGCCGGACTTGAATGCTTCCTTCGCCAGTGCCGCCGCTTTTTCATAGCCGATGTGCGGATTCAGACTGGTCACCATCGACAAGCTCTTCTCCACCGCCGCTTCGCAAGCTGCTTCGTTGGCTTCCATCTCGACGGCGCAAAAATCGACAAACGCGGAAGTCGCTTGTGCCAAAAGTCGCACGCTCATCAGCGTCGTTTCACCCATGATCGGCATCATGATATTGAGTTGAAACTGTCCCCCCGTGGCGCCGCTAAAGCTCACCGTCTGATCGTTTCCCAATACGCGGGCCGCAACCTGCATCATGCTTTCGCACATCACGGGGTTCACCTTGCCCGGCATGATCGAACTGCCGGGTTGCCGGTCGGGCAGCATGAGTTCATAAAACCCGCACCGCGGCCCGGAGCCAAGCCAGCGAATGTTGTTCGATACGTTAAAGAGCGTCACGGAGATGGCCCGAAGCTGGCCGTGCGACTCGACCAGCCCATCCCGCTGGGCGTTCCCTTCAAAATGGTTTGTGGCTTCGACTAGTGGGATGCCCGTTTGCTGGGCCAGCACGGCGGCCACGCGGCGGCCGAACTCTGGATGCGTATTGATGCCCGTGCCCACGGCAGTGCCGCCCGCGGGCAATTCCAGAATCGCTTCCATGGCCCGCTCGGCCCGTCCGATGGAGAGTTCGATCTGCCGAGCGAAGCCCCCTATCTCCTGCCCCAGCGTCAGCGGAGTAGCGTCGGCCAGATGCGTGCGGCCGATCTTGATCACCTTGGCCCACTGCTGTGATTTGTCGCTGAGCACGCGGTGGAGTGTGGAGAGGGCCGGCACTAGGCGATCGCGGATCGCCACGGCCACCGCCACATGGATCGCCGTGGGAAAAATATCGTTGGTGCTTTGCCCCATGTTGACGTGATCGTTGGGATGGATCGGCTTTGCTTCGGCAAACCGATCGCCGCCGAGCAACTCGATCGCCCGGTTGCTGATCACTTCGTTGACGTTCATGTTCGACGATGTGCCGGAGCCGGTCTGATAGACGTCCAGCGGAAACTGATCGGCCAATTTGCCGTCGGCCACTTCCTGGGCGGCGGCCAGCAAGGCCTCGACCTGCTTGGCGTCGAGCGGCCGCTTGCCGCTGCCGGTCAATTTGCCCAGGTCGCGATTGGCCACGGCGCAGGCGTACTTCACCAAGCCCATCGCGCGGATCATTTCCGGCGAGAGGGCGGTGCCTGAGATGGGAAAGTTTTCGATGGCCCGTTGCGTCTGCGCGCCATAGTAAGCCTTGGCGGGGACGCGGACGTTGCCCATCGAGTCGTGTTCGATGCGGAATTCAGACATGAATAATGCGGAACTTGGAAGGGGGAATGGGGAGTGGTAAGCGCACCATGATAGCGGTTGCCGGGGGGCGATCAAAGAGCGACATCAACGGACATGATCTGGCCGTAGTGAACGTTGCATGGGCTTCCTAGCCCATGCGCATTAC
>JAIOPX010000020.1 GCA_021413705.1 Planctomycetota bacterium
TACGAGCGTACCTGCGGGAGCTCAAGGCAGTGTCTACTTGAATGTCACGCCCTTCGTAACTCTGACGACGGTCGCATTGAAGTGGGGACCCAGCAGCGAGCATCCAGGCTTGGTCAATCACGCCAACGGCGGCACAGAGACACGGTCGATCGCAAACGATATCGACCCGAAGATTTATCGGGCCTTGATCTCGCGACGTCCGCAGGACAATGGAGACATCGGCGACTTCTTCAAGTAGTTGAAGTGCTTCCGGCAATGGGATCTCGGCCCCCTTGGCCGGTCCAATGCTAGCAACTGTAACTCCGGTGGCTGCCCTGGTTCTCAAGGACCAGGGCAGCCTTTTTTGTTCAACCACAGCAAGAGTGCGACGAACCGGGCAGGCCAGCGCATCGGGGCGCGACATATACTCCCTTTGGGGGGCGTTGTGTCTACCGGTTCTTAAAATTTATTCCAAGTCCTGTTTATTGTTTGACATAGAATCCGCAACCGGTTAATTTAATAGCACTCTTCGCAACGGAACAATTACAGCACTTGACGATTCGCTAATCGGCGTTTTTATCCTCGGGAACTGGGTTGCGGCGGTGTTCGCTGCGGCGTTCTATTTATTCCTTTTTTTTCGGAGGTGGGTTATGAGACGTTCGTCGAAGCGAGGTTTTACCCTCGTGGAGATGCTGGTGGTGATTGCCATCATCGGTGTCTTGATTGCATTATTGCTGCCTGCAATTCAGGCAGCTCGCGAGGCCGCTCGTCGCGCCTCGTGCTCGGTGAAGTTGAAGAACTTGGCGACTTCACTCCATACGTACCACGACAATTTCCAGAAGTTCCCGCCATCGGCCTTCCGCATGGGTGGCAAGAACATGGGAGAAATTACTCCCCAGTGGACCATGTCGTCGCAAGTTGCGGGTGCGGTGGCCGATGCCCCGTACAGCTTCTTGGTGAAGCTGCTCCCCTATTTTGAACAGGGTCATATCTACGATCAGATCCAGTTCAATACTCAGGAAGCCTTCAACGCCAACAACACCCAGTTCATGTCGAAGTCGATTCCGGTGTTGAATTGCCCCAGCTATCGTGGCCCTTCGGCTACGAACACGGCTGGCTATTCTGGCAAAGCCGCGGCACTCACCAACTACAAAGCGCTGGGTGCAACCACTTTGGCCTGCTTGCAAGCTTCGGCAAACGTGAGAGCTTCCGATCTCAATGGCGGTACGATCCACCCGTTCGAGACCTACAGCTTCAACACGTTGAAGTCGCCGACGCAGACGTCGATTCTGGCTGAAACCAAGGAAGAGGAATACGCTGCCTGGTTCGATGGAACCACCGCCTCGATTCCTGGCTTGACGGGAGACGCCAACGATACAGGACAAGCCGCGAACAATGCCAACGGTACGAGCGTACCTGCCGGTACTCAAGGCACCGTCTTGTTGAATGTCACCCCGTTCGTCACCTTGACAACCGTCGAGTTGAAGTGGGGACCCAGCAGCGAGCATCCGGGCTTGGTCAACCATGCCAACGGCGGAACGGAAACTCGGTCGATCGCGAACGATATTGACCCGAAAATCTATCGGGCCTTGATCTCGCGTCGCCCGCAAGACAATGGCGACATCGGCGACTTCTTCAAGTAGTCGATGCCGTCAATCGGATGTGGTTTATTTTGGCTGCCCCGGTCCAGATGGGACCGGGGCAGCTTTTTTTGCTCCCCTGCACTTTATTGGCCACGGCGCAAGCCAACTCGATCATGAATCCAGCAGAATCCTCCCTCGAAATCTCTTGTCAGGAAGTACACCAGCGACTCCAGGGCGGTGAAGACTTGCTACTGCTGGATTGTCGCGAACCGGACGAACACCAATTCGTCGCGCTGCGCGGCTCGCTGCTTTTGCCCATGCGTGAATTGCCCGCTCGTGTCTCAGAGCTCGAGCCCCATCGAGCGCGACTGGTGGTGGTTTATTGCCATCTAGGAGGGCGAAGCGCACGCACTGCCGCCTGGCTGCGGGAGCAGGGTTTTGCCGCACGCACGATGGAAGGTGGCATCGACCAGTGGGCCGTCGAGATCGATCCCCAACTGCCCCGCTACTGAGCAAGTCACTGGGAAAGCCGAAAAACCGCCGAAAACCTGGCAATTGGCTCCTAGCAATGCTTCGAAACCCCCCTTCTAAATGTATACAGGGGCTCCATGGCCCAAGTAAAATAGGCAAATGAAGCGACCTGGGTCGGCTCCAGACTGAGCCCATGGATACGTTCAGAGGTGGGCTATGCGGCATTTGTCAAAACACGGTTTTACCATGGTCGAAATGCTGGTGGTGATTGCGCTGATCAGTATCCTGATCGCGCTGCTTTTGCCGGCGATTCAAGCAGCTCGCGAGGCCGCGCGGCGGACAGCATGTTCCGTGAAGCTGAAGAATCTGGCGATTGCACTCCACGCCTACCACGACAGTGGCGGAAAGCTGCCTCCCTCGGCGTTTTATAAGAACGGCAAGAACCTGGGAGATCTGGAAACGCAACTGGTCGAAGTCAAGCCGGGCGACAACACGCCGGGGCCCACTTTGGCTCCCTACAGTTTTTTCATCAGGCTGCTCCCCTATATCGAGCAAGTCCATCTCTACGAGCAGATCGACTTTGTGAACAACGAGGCGTTTGCGCCGGGTAACACTTCCCTGGCTGCCAAAGTTGTTCCGGTGTTGAATTGCCCCAGCTATCGTGGACCAGCGAGTAGCAGTGCCGCGGAGTACGGGTCGAAATACCCAGCCATCACGAACTACAAAGCACTCGGGGCCACGACCTTGGCCTGTCTTCAGGATCAATTTAGCGTGACGCACGGTCTCCTCAACGGAGGTACGCTGCACCCTTTTGCCGCGTACAGCTTTAACACGCTGAAGGCGCCCACGCAGACGGCGGTGCTGGCGGAGACGAAAGAGGAGAAATATGCAGCCTGGTTCGATGGAACGACAGCCTCGATCCCCGGCTTCCACCCCGCCACGGGCAACGTAGCGGACGACCGCACGCCATCGCCGCCAACCGCAGCGCCCGCATTGAACATGGGCGGTCACGCCCCGGCAACGCCTTTCTGCACGGCAGCTCAGTGGAGGGATTTCGGCAGTGGCGGCATTGCGGATGACATGCAGTGGGGCCCGAGCAGTGAGCATCCGGGTCTGGTGAACCATGTGTTTGGCGGCACCGAGACGCGCTCGATTGCCAACGACGTGGACCCGGCCGCATATCGCGCAGTCATTTCGCGACAGCCGGATGACAATGTCGAAATTGGCGAGAACTTCAAGTAGTCCAATCGGCTTGGAGTCAGGCAACTCCCGGAAAACCAACGGCTTGCATCCTGGAGGTGGCTTGAATATCGGCATGAATTCGCCTATATATTTTTCAGTAGCAACCACCAGCCGAAGTGGCGGAATTGGCAGACGCACTAGCTTCAGGAGCTAGCGCCTTCACGGGCGTGCAGGTTCAAGTCCTGTCTTCGGCACTGGAAAACAACAGTAGTTCACGAATTTAACCGGGGCAAGCCTGCGTTTCTGTCCATGGCGGAAAGCACTACAGGGGAGGGTGAGAGAATGAAACCGTTTATCGCGTTTCGGACTGAAGGCGCACCAGAGGGAACGCTGGTGATAGTCAACGCCGCGCAGGTTGTGGCGGTCAAGAACCTGAAGCAAAAGAAGGTTGAGGTACTGCTGGCTGTGAGCAGAAGCGTTGTGGATGAGCGGGCCGGCACGTCCACGGTTGCGCCGCAATCCTACATGGTCCACGAATCGGATGCCGAGCGGGTGCTTAAATACTTTGCCAGCCAAGCGGATACCGGCGAGGCGTCGATTTACGAAACGCCGGGCAACTTGTGATTCATGGCAAACTCAGTGAGCCGCTTGCAGAACTCGGGAACGTCGGA
>JAIOPX010000021.1 GCA_021413705.1 Planctomycetota bacterium
TAATGACGATGTTTCTGATCTGGTCCAGGGTGACCGTTCTGCCGAGCCCGTGGACCAGGAGCATTTTGCTCCCCCGGCTGATGCTTCCGCCTCCCACGTTGCGATTGTTACGTTCGACCGCCTGAACCACATCCTCAAAGGTCAGGGAGAATTTTAAGAGCCTGTCTGGGACAATTCGCACCTGGTATTGTTTTTCATTGCCACCCCAACTGTTGATCTCCGCGACGCCGGGTACTTTTCTGAGTTGCGGTTTGACAACCCAGTCGTGGATCGTGCGAAGTTCCGTCAGATCGTTCCCCGAACTTGTCAGCACATAGTGGAACACTTCACCCAGTCCGGTCGAGACCGGCCCCATCCGAGGACTCGCGATGCCAGGGGGAAGCTCCGCTGTGCCTAATCGTTCGTTGACAATTTGCCGCGCGAAGTAGATATCCGTGCCGTCAGCGAATGTCACCACAACCTGGGAAAAGCCGAACTTGGAGACTGACCGCAGGTTGGCCAGCCCCGGCAGGCCACCTAGCACCTGCTCGATCGGAAACGTGATCTGCTGCTCGACCTCTTCAGGCCCCAACGCGGGCGCCATCGTGTTGATTTGCACTTGGACTGGCGTCGTGTCGGGAAAAGCATCGACGTCCAGGTATCGCAGCGACAAGGCTCCTAGCGCAGCGAGAGCCGCCACGCCAAGCAGGACGGCAACGCGGTTCCGAAGCGAAATGTCGATGATCCAATTGAGCACGAATAATCTCCCACGTCTCGGTTAATCGTTGCCGCAGCATCCGGCACCCAAGCTGCTCTTTTGAAGCTGGGCCAGGAGCGCACCGCTTCCCTTGGTCGCGATCACCTCGCCCGGCAATAGCCCCGCGATGATCTCGGTTGCCTCGCCGAATGTCGCTCCCGGCCGCACCTCGCGGATATGAAAGAACTTGGGAGAACCCTCCGTAAAGAAGTTCTTGTCTCGAACGAAAACCAGGTTCGACAAACCGTCGGAATGGATGGCTTCGTTGGGAATGACCACGGCCTTCGGCTCCTCGCGAAGTACAATTCGGCCTTTTCCAAAAGCATGGGCTCGCAACAAACCGGCTTCATTATCCAGCACGGCACGAACTTCGATCGTGCGAGTCTTTTCATCGATGCTGGTGCTGATCCAGGCAATCTTTCCTGTGGTTTCTGTTTTCACGCCGTCCGCCTGGAATCGAACCGGCTGTCCCATGCGGAGATACTGCGCGTCTTCTTGCGGCACTCGCAGGTTGAGCCACATGATTCGTGGGTCTGCTATCGCAAATAGGGTCTTTTGAAGATCGACGACTTCACCCGATACGACATCCCGTTCAAGAATGACGCCGTCGAAGGGCGCCGCAATGGGCAAGAGATTCGTTGTCGCCGTACCCTGGTCGAGAGTCTCCACCAGGGAGCGTGGCAGGCCCGCAAACTGAAGCCGCTGAGTGATGTCTCTTTCGGAAAGCGTGGAAAGCGGATCGAGGTCAACGGAAATACCAAGATTCGCGAGCGCCTGTTGAGCCCCGAGCATTTCAACCTGGGCCGTACTCAGAGCGCTTTTTGCTTCCAGGATGACGCGACCGGCCACCGAATCCTCAAGCCCGTGGAGTCGTTCATAGTTCGCCTTTCGTAAATTGAACTGCACGATTGCCTGGAGTAGATTCGCTTTGGCCTTGCCCAAATCGGCAGCATCAATTAGCGCCAGAATCTCTCCTTTTTTAACCGGGTTGCCGACTTCTTTGGATACTCGCCACACGGTGCCGGGCAGGCGGCTGGAAAGATGCGCCATGAGCGTTTGGTTGTAACTGATCTCCCCGCTGGCAGTCAGTTCCTCCGTGATGGGCTTCTCCTCGACCGCGTCAACTTCCACGCCGGCCTTTTCCATCGCAAGTTCTGACACAAACTGAATCCTCGTGGTATAGGATTTGGCCCGACTATTGTTTTGGGGTCTTTCCTTCACGGACAAGGCATGCTCGGTGCGAGCAAGCTGCTCCTGTGTGATTGCCGTCGATATCTTCATTTGCGCAAGCTCGGGATGATGAAGCAGGCAATTATGAACTCCATGCGCTTCACACCAACCATGATCCGTCAGCTTCGGCAGCAGATCTGGTTTGCATTCAATGCAAATCGAGCTCGGCACGCCGTGTTTGGAACACCAGTCCTCGGCTGTTGGCGCAACGGAGCCGCGGAACGCAGAAAAGCTTGGCAACCGCCAGCCACTGTAAAATCCCCAAGCCGCCAAACCAGCAATCGCCACCAGAACGGCGGCCGACGAAACAGTTTGCCGCGTTGGCATCCAAGCCGGCGCTGAGCGACGTGGCGGTGACGGCGACTGTTGAGGAACCGGCGAGACCACCGGGTCATGGGTTGGTGTAGACATGGTCTGAAGT
>JAIOPX010000022.1 GCA_021413705.1 Planctomycetota bacterium
AAATGTCGCCGCTGCGCTTCTCGATTCGGACTCGGGTGTGCAGACCCTGACGATCGAGTTAGCCTCAAAAGCCATGCTTGATCCCGTGGCTCTCGCTGACGGTGCAAAGTCGCCCGAAGTTCGAGCAGCCGCGATTCGACGCCTGGACGGAGTCGCGGATCGAGACGCTGTGCTCCGTTGGCTGGGGGATGATGATCCGTGGATTCGCCAGGCTGCTCGCACGGCGCTCTCGCGTTCGCTGAGCGTCGATCAGCTTCTACAGATCGGCTTACCGCAGGATGCAACGCGGCGCTTGGAGATAGCATTACTGTTGCGGGCCAGCGGCGATCCGCGCACCACGGCTCTCGTATCACAGCTATTGAAAGATGACGACCGCCGGATTCGCCTGCTGGCCGTGCAATGGGTCGGCGAGGGGCGGCTTACCCAATTTCGCGATCAAGTACTCGCGCGGCTCAAAGCAGGGGACCACACAGGGGGGATACTGGAGACCATTCTGGCCACGCTCGATCTGTTGGAGCGCGGCGGCAAACCGTCTGCGTTCGAGCGAAAAGAAGATCAGGCCGTCGCGCGGCTGATGACCATTGCCGAACTGCCCCCCCCTGCCCTGGCCCGTGTACTTCGCTACTTGCCCCCCGACGACAGTTCGCTTTCCGCCAAGCGGTTAACTGCATTGCTGGCGGATCCAGCCATTGAAGTTCGCACGGAGGCCATCCGCACGCTTCGAGAAAGCAATCGAGCGCAACGAGTCGAAATGCTGGGCCGATTGGCGGCCGACGAGCAAATCTCTGCGTCAGTGCGAGCGGAAGCCATTGTCGGCCTGTCCGCTGCCGATGCGACAAGCCGGCTCTTATTGCTGTCTCTGACAGAAAGCCCGCAAGCGGAAGTCCGCGATGAGGCGCTTCGATCGCTCCGCGGGGTGGTGCTGTCTTCCGAAGAAAAACAGTCGCTTGAGAAGCTCGCCCAACGACAGCCAGCTAGCCGCGACCTCGTAGCGAGACTCGTCGAGGAAGGTTGGAAGCCAACCGGCCGGCCCGATCCGCAGAAGCCTGCACAATGGATCGAGCGGTTCTCGGGCGGCAACGCCGAGGCCGGAGAGCGGGTGTTTTTTCATCCCCAGAGCCCGCGCTGTTCAACATGCCATCGAGTCAGCGGACGTGGCGGGCGCATTGGGCCGGAGCTGTCCGTGGCGGGGCAAATGGGGACGCAACGGATTTTGGAATCGATCCTCACGCCGAGTCGCGAAATCGCCCCCCAGTTTGTCAACTGGTCCATTGCCTTGCGTGACGGCCGCATTCTGACGGGGTTGTTACTTACAGAGCAAGGAGACGGCCGGCGCGTGTATGCCGACGCGACCGGCACACTGCATCCGATTCACCGCGATCAGATCGAAGAGGTCGATCCGTTATCGGTCTCAGTCATGCCCGATGGTCTGGCCGACATGATGACCGACGCCGAGCTGCGCGACCTTGTGGCGTACCTGCTAAAATGTCGTTGAGCCGGACTACGGCAACCGCTTCACTTTGATATTGCGGTAGTACACGGTACTCTTGGGATCGTGGGCCTGGAGGCAAAACGATCCGGAGCCGATCTTATTCGGTCCCTTGGCGTTGGCCGGCTCGGTGTAGTCCACCACCACTTTGTCATTGACCTTGACGATGACGTGCTTGCCGTCAACCTTGATGTATTGGGTCCACCACTCGTTGTCTTTCGCCGGCGAAGGATTGACCTTCACGATGCCATACAGACTGCCCGTCTTTTGCTGATCGCCGTGGGTGTTGGCCACCTGGGACTCCAGACCTTGTCGAACCGTGGGCCAGCCGCTGGGGAACCAGCCCGTGTGGAAACAGAGCCCTCCGTTGCTGCCGGGTAAGGTTTTCACCTCGCACTGAAACTCAAAGTTCTTGAACGGCTCCTTCTCACCGACATAGTATAAGTGACTCGGTTTGCCGTGGGCCACAAAAGCGCCGTCCTCCACCTTCCACGAATCGGGCCGTTCATTCGGCTTCCAGCCATCGAAATCCTTGCCATTGGAGATTGTTTTCCAGCCGTCAGCGTCGGCTGCTTTGGCAGTCGCAGGCTGCGGACTCGGGGAGGCGGCCAGTGGTCGCAGATGCTCTTTGTCCAACTTGCCAGCGGACCAGAGCAAACCCCGGGTAACAAGATTGAGATATTCCGGACTTTTCACAGTGTCGTTGTAGTGGCCGATCGTCGTGCCGAAGACGCGTGCCTTACCATAGGTGTTCGTCCAGATCACCACTTCGTCGTTCTTGGTTTCGCGGCTGCGGGCCTTACCTAGGGGATTGGTGTTGGGCCAAACTTTGACGATTTGATACAGCTCTTCTTTGGGGGTTTGCCACTTTTCGCCGAATCCCTCCATGATCGGGTGGGCCTTATCGACGCTGATGACTTCAAACGGATAATGAGATCCGTGTCGGTGCGAGGTGACGCCGCAAAACTTGAACCACTCATCGGTCTTGTCGCGGTAGCAATGCATGGCGCAGTGCAGCATCACGGCCGGCACCCCTTCGCGGTGCGGTTTGAGAATGCGTTCGGTCCAGGCAGGATCGGTCACTTCCGCAAAACATTCGTCGTGGATCACGACGTCGAAACCCTTGGCCCAGTCGGTATTCTCATACAGCGGAATCTTGGTTTTCGTGGTGTCACCACCCTGCTGCACTACCGTACACACGACATTGGCCCGGGCGGAGATCCCTTCACTCAAGAGGTTCTTCTGCGCGGTGTAGTCATGGCAGCAGCCTCCTGTGATGAGCAGCGCTCGTAGCGGCGGCGAAGATTCTGGTTCAGCCGACGTGGCCGACGCGGATGCGCCGAGGAGTGCCAGTGCAATAATAATAACCGTCAAACCGATTCGCTTTTGCATGTTTTGCTTTCTGAGAAAAAGTGCGGAGCGTCCGCGGTGGGGTGATTTTCATGATCGACGACCGACTGAAAATCGAGCATGGTGAGAGAAGGCTCGTCGGTCGCATTCCTCCCAAAAACGAAGACCCCTTCGGCCCATGCCGAGGGGGACGTTGGTGGTCATTTACCCAACAGCATACCTTCAGCATAGTTGAAATCCATTGTCGCCGATGGACAAATTGCTATCAATTTGGGACAACACGGGTTGTCTATTTTTGAAAGGGAATCATCATGGTCGTGTGTTCCATTGTATGACCCTTGGGAATACTCTCGCCAGTAGGCCGTATCAACCCTATGAGTAGTTCGTCGTCGAGCGGTGGTTCATATGACGTCATTGTAGCTGGCGTAGGTGCGGTCGGATCGGCCACTTGCTACCACCTTGCCAAGCGCGGGCTCCGCGTGCTTGGACTTGAGCGTTTTGCCATTCCCCATGCACAAGGCGGCTCGCACGGGTTCTCACGACAAACCAAGATCGCCCCCTACATCGGCAGTCCGTACGAGCCGATTATTCTCCGAGCGTACGAACTATGGCGCGAACTGGTAGCAGAGTCCGGGCAGAAGGAGATCATGGTCACCACCGGATTTCTTGATCTGCATCCCGACCGGACTTTTCCCGGATATCATCAAAATGCCGGCCACTTTGAGGATCTAGGCCTGGCCCAACTGCGGCAGAGATTTCCGCAGTTTCAACTGAGTGAGCCCTATTGGGGAGCCTACGATCCTGTCGGCGCGCTTCTGCGGCCGGAAATGGCAATCACCACTTATGTTCGCCTGGCCATGCAACACGGCGCCCAGCTCTCTGGAAATACTGAGCTTCTGGAGTGGAAGACGGACCAGGGGGGAGTGACGGTAAATAAAGATCGCGATACCTACACCGCGGATCGCATTGTCTTTTGCGCCGGGCCTTGGACCGGCAAGCTGCTGAAAGCACTGGGTATCGCCTGCACGGCCACCCGGATGAGTTTTGGCTGGGTATGGCCGCTGAGAAACATGGAAGCGTATCTGCCCGAGTCGATGCCCTGTTGGTGCATCACCGACGAGGATGGAATCTATTATGGATTCCCGATGATGACCGACGTTCCAGGGTATAAGATCGGCTTGCATTGGTACGGCCAACCTGTCGATCCGGATGCGTTTGACCGCAAGCCCAACGCCCGTGACGAAGAACTCATTCGCAAAGGGCTGCGAAAATATTTCCCAGACGGCAATGGGCCGCTGCTGGGGCTTCGCACCTGCATGTACGACCACACGGTGGATGACGTGCCGATCATCGACAATCACCCGGAACTGAAGCGGGTCACGCTCTGTGGCCCGTTGTGTGGCGCCGGCTTCAAGTTTGTGCCGGCCTACGCCGAGGCGGCGGCGGATCTGGCGACCCAAGGCAAGTCGGACTTGAAGATCGACTTCCTCCGCATTGACAGGCTCTTAAAGTAGTAGGCACACTCCGTGTGCCGTAACCGGAGAACGAATCAGGATTGAATTACAGATTTTGTAGATACGATTGGATTGCGTTCCGGTTTGCTTGATGCGAGTACAGCTTTGGCTACGGCACACGGAGTGTGCCTGCTACATTCCGAAAAGATGACCGATCATGAACAAGATTAAGCCTCTGGTGTTTCTCCCGCCATTTCTGATTTGCGTGGCCGCAATTCTATTGAGTTTCAGAAACCCAGAGTCGTTTAACCAATCCATCAATGCCGCTTCCGAATGGTCGTCCAGTTCATTCGGGTGGCTGATTTCGCTGGCCTCCTTTGGGATGGTCGTGCTGTGCTGCGTGATTTATCTCTCTCCCTTCGGCCGCACGGTATTGGGAGGCCCGGGCGCCAAGCGCCTGCTGAAACCGTGGCAGATGTTTACTGTGGTACTGACCACCAATATTGCCGCTGGGATCTTGTTTTGGTGCGCCTACGAACCGACGAACTATCTGAGCAAGCCCCCGCTCGGCATCGTCGCGAACTCCCCCGAAGCGGCGCACTTCGCCATCTCGACGATCTATCTGCACTGGACGTTCACTCCCTACTGCATTCCCTCGGTCATCGGGCTGATGTTCGCGTTTGCGTATTACAATATGAAGCGACCGTTCAGCCTGGGTGCGCCACTGTCGCCGCTGCTGGGTCGGCATGGCGAGGGATATGTCGCCCAGGTCATTGATGCGATCTGTCTGTATGCGTTGCTGGCGGCAATCGCCGCCGCATTGGCCGGCGCCGCCATGCTCCTCGGCTCGGGGATCAACCATGTTCTGGCCACGATAAATCACCAGCCTGATTCGGGGCCGATAGTCGTGGGAGCGCCTTCGAGCCAGATGCTGGCCGTCATCATCGGGGCGATCATGGTCGCCTCGGTCGCGGCGGCCATCAGCGGAGTGACCAAGGGGATCCGCTATATCGCCAACGTGAACACCTGGTTCCTGATCGGTTTTCTGGCACTGATTTTCTCCCTCGGCCCAACACGCTTCATTCTGAACTTCGCCGTCGAAGGATTGGGGCAGTTCTTGGGCAATTATGTGGAGAAGATCCTGTTCACCGGAGCCGCACATCAAGACAAATTTGCCAATACCTACACGCAAATGCTCTTGGCCGCGTTTTTTGCCTGGGGGCCGATTATGGGTGTGTTCCTTGGGCGGATTGCCTACGGCTATACCGTCCGCGCGTTCCTGTTTTTCAACGTCGCACTTCCTGCGCTGTTCACCGGAACCTGGATGGCCATATTCTGCAGCGCGATCGTGTTTTCGGAGCGAGCGCACCCTGGTGTTCTTGCCGGACTCTTGGACGACAAAGACCCCACGCGCGTCCTGTTCGCATTCCTGAGCCAATTGCCGCTGACGAACTTTCTCATTCCGATTCTGCTCATCACGGCGTTTCTCTCCTTCGTCACCACCGCCGATGGTTGTACGGATACGATGAGCAACATCAGCACCAAGGGAATTTCTCCAGACAATCCAGAGTCGAGCATGTCGATCAAAATCATTTGGGGGACTGCTATCGCGGTCCTGGCCTGGAGCATGGTCGCGGATGCCAGACTGGCGGGGGTTCGGAATCTCTCGAATCTTGGAGGATATCCGGCCCTGTTGCTTGGTCTTGCCGCCGCGGCCAGTGCGATCAAAGTTGTCGCCAATCCCGCTCGGTTCGATCAATTTCATCAAGATCACGCCGCCCAGCCAACTTCAGAGATTGAATCATGAACCTGCCGCCGGAAGAACTGCGTCACCTGGGTGCCGCCACCCGGGCCATTCACGCTGGCGAAGGCGTCGATGCGGAGACCAAGGCCATCCGCCGCCCTATTGTGCTGGCCAACAGCTTCGAACTGAACGACACCCAAGAGACGCTTGCCGAATCGTTTTCGTGGGACAACACCCATCATTTCAATTATCCCCGCTCGCGCCACCCTAACGGCCGGTACCTGGAAGAGCGCTTGGCGAGCATGGAACAAGGTGAAGACTGCGTGGTCTTCACCACGGGTATTGCCGCTGTCTCTGGGCTGTTTTTCACGCTGCTGTCGGCCGGCGATCACATCATCAGTTCGCGAATCTGCTACATCGGCGTCCACGGGCTGCTGGTAGAGCATCTGGGCAAGCGTTTTGGAGTGCAGGTGACGCTGGTCAACACCGACGACCCGGCCGAGGTCCAGGCGGCACTGCGGCCCAACACCAGGCTGATTCATGTCGAGACGCCCGCCAACCCTACGACGCACATCAGCGACATCGCGGCCATCGCGCGCATCGCCAAACAAGCCGGCGTGCTGCTTTCGGTCGATAGCACATTCTCCGGCTTAGTAATGCAGAAGCCGCTCCAACTCGGCGCTGATCTAGTCGTGCATAGCCTGACCAAATACATCAACGGCCACGGCGACGGCCTGGGGGGCGCAATCATCGGTCCCAAGCAGATCATCACGCGGATTCGTGACGCCGCAAGCGTGCATCTCGGGGGCACCATCAGCCCCTTCACCGCCTGGCTACTGATGCGCAGCACGGTGACTTTGCCGATGCGGATGCAGAAACACTGCGAGAACGGCTTGGCGATCGCGCGATTCCTGGAAGCGCATCCCCGGGTGAAGTTCATCCGCTACCCTGGCCTCGAAAGCCATCCGCAGCACGAGATTGCCCGGAAGCAAATGCGAGGCTTCGGCGGAATGATCAACTTTGCCATCGACGGCGACAAGACGCAACACTTCAAGTTTCTAGCGAGCCTGAGAATCATCACCCACGCCGTCTGCCTGGGTCATGCCGAGTCGCTTGTGCAGTATTATCCGCAAGAAGGGAACCATCCGGAGCTAGGCGTGCTCAACTATCCCGAGGACATCGGCGAGGGATTCCTGCGGCTGAGCGTGGGACTGGAGGATGTGGAAGACCTCACGGCGGATTTGTCGCAGGCGCTAGAACGGGCGAATTAACGTACAGTGCAAGCAGATTACTTGCTCCTGGGTGCTGCCGCCAGCGGGGATTCGGGGTGCGTTCTATCTTTTGACATCCGAAGCACGTACCAGACAAACCAGTTCTTTTCCATCGCGGCCGTCCTCTTGGTTGCGGATTTCACTACTGGCTAGCACCGTTTCGCCATTGCGCACGTCAGCTTCGGTGGCAAGTTTGATAGTCTTGAGAGGCGTGAACCCGAAGCCTGTGACCTTCTGGAGTTGCGTGGGGGATAGTTCCGTGTGTTCAAATCCTACAGCAACGTGAATGCTGCCGTCGTCCAGCCGATTGGTCATGGCGTTTAGCTCAATGCCGTACTTTTGATACTCGAGTTTGCCGCCGCCATGCTTGTCCCACGTTCCCGTGGGAATCATTCCTCCACAGGAATAGCTGACGGGACTCCCTGAACGGTGTGTCACTACGTGTTGGCTCGCCAGCAGTCGAGCCCCCTTCATGCGGACCAGAGTGTCCAAACGATTCTGGAAATCGGGCGCCAACCGGGTGAGGGGAACGGAGCGAGAGACAGTTGCCGTGTGCGCTGGGATAGATAGTTTTCGCGCTTCGGAAGCAAGAAGCTCGTAGGCCGCGAATTCGACGATGATGTTTGGCTCCGGCGGCGGATAGATGTACCGCCATACTAGAGGCGACAATCCGATGGCGATTCCGCTGGTTAGGGTCAGTAACTGAGTCAGGCTGAATTGCAGCCAGCGACGTTTTTCCGTGGATTTCGCGACCATCAAGACCTCCGTGCTGGATGAGGGGAGGTTTAAGTTTAGAGGGTCCAGGAAGCAGGTGCCAATCGCAATTCTAATGGCACTGAGGATTATCAACGGGGAGCAACCCTAAGCATTCGCCGCAAGAATTTCCTGAACGGCCTCGGCCAGCAGTTTCGAGCGGCTGATGTGGCGCTGCTTGGCAACTTTGGTTACCTGCTTGAGCAGTCCCTTCTCGATGCTCACCGAAATACGCTGGAATCCCTTTCCTTCGCGCGGACGACCTGGCTTCCGCTTGACCCGGTTCCATCGTTTTCGTTCTGCCGGAGTCATCGAGCGGGCCGCATCAGCGGCAAATTCCTTGTCAAACTGCGCAGTCTCCTCGGCAAGTTCGGCAGTCTTCTTCTCCCAGGGCGGTTTTCGTTTCATGGTTTCAATTTAGTGGCGATAATGCCGTTTCTCTCGGATCGTTAACGGTCGAGCGTGAATGAAGAACAGGCGATCGTCGCTAATTGTTATGTAACAAATGACGCACTCTGTCCACCCCAATGGATTTCATGCTCTGGCCGCCGGAATTGTGGCTTGGTACCATGAATAAAAGGCTCCAGTGGTTGGCGTCCTAGTCGTCCTACTCGTGCGGACTCATTGCGACCGTATCCTTGGGTGTAGAATATCCCTGGTGGAGCGATCCATGCCTCGACCTCAAGATCTACCAACGACGGGAAATCCCAATACTTCAAGAGAGAAATTGAATCGCAAGGGCAAGGTGATTCAAAGACGATATTATGGCGGTGATGGGAAGGCCATCATCAATATCGATTTCGATCACGATCATGGCGCTGGATGCCCCCATGGCCACGACTGGGATTGGACCCAAGATCCCCCGATACGACTTCCAGGGCGGCCTTTGTCGGCCAGCGAAATGAGGAAAAACTCATGACGATGAAAATCGTGTCTTATAAAAATTATGTAGCAGGGTGGCTAGATACTTCAATTCACGACTTCCTTGAGGTTCTGTCCCCGAATGCCGCCAGCACCAAATATGCTCTGATTACCTGTCTCGACAGCAATCCCAATCCAGCTTCACTGCTCGACAAGAGCTCCGAACTGAAATCGATTGCCGAAATCGTGGATGTTGTAGGGAAGGGCCTGTTGCTGCGTACCGACCTACTGTTGGAAGCGGATGCTCTCAAACCGATCTTTTTCGGGTTTGATGAAGTCTGGTTTTTCCCCACCAAAACCATTTCCCCAAAACCCGACTCGTTAACTCTCGTGGGGCCAGGGCGAATCACCCAAGCCAAGTTCAATAAACTCGGCAGGTGGATGTCAGTCAATTCATGCTCGATGGCGCTCGGTGGCGGCGAAGGTCTGAATTTTGTCGTCCGGGCGCATGGACTCGTCAAATTCTTGCTTGGTTACTCCATCGAACAACCGGAGTCGTCGATTGTTCCAGTCGGTTGAGTGAGGGCAGGCAAGCAGTCACGATTCTAGAAAAGGCCATAGATGCCGAGTCGCGCGAGTATCGAGGAGGCGCACAGCCTGGCCGCTGAGCGCTATGCCACGCTAGGTGTGGACACAGCGGCAGCGATCGAGTGCCTGGCCTCGGTCCCCATTTCGCTCAATTGCTGGCAGGGAGATGACGTTACTGGATTTGAAAAAACTCAGGCGGCCCTTGGAGGCGGACTGGCGGTCACCGGAAATTATCCAGGCAAAGCCCGTACTCCTGATGAGCTGCGCTCGGATCTGCAGGAGGCTTACTCACTCATCCCGGGAAAACATCGGCTCAATCTCCACGCCAGTTACGGTGAGTTTCAGGGATACGTTGAGCGAGATCGAATCGGGCCGGAGCACTTTCAAGGCTGGATGGATTGGGGAAAAGAGCAGGGAATTGCGCTTGATTTCAATCCCACCTACTTTTCGCACGAGAAGGCCGCCGATGGTTTTACGCTGGCGCATCACGATGCCGGCGTCCGAAAGTTTTGGATCGATCATGGGATCGCGTGCCGAAAAATTGGCGCAGCCATGGGCGCGGCGCAAGGCTCTCCCTGCGTCACCAACTTCTGGGTTCCGGACGGATATAAGGATACGCCCGTCAGTCGCCGGCAGCCTCGCGAGCGGTTGGCGGAATCGCTGGATGCGATCTTTGCTCAGCACTTCGATCCGCGATACAACCTGGACGCCGTCGAGGGGAAGTTGTTTGGGCTGGGCTCGGAAAGCTATGTGGTTGGATCGCACGAGTTCTATTTGGGATACGCCATCTCGCGAGGGAAGCTGCTCTGCCTGGACACGGGGCATTTTCATCCGACGGAGACGGTTTCAGACAAGATTTCCTCGGTGCTGATGTATCTACCGGAGTTGTTGCTGCACGTCAGCCGAGGGGTACGCTGGGATAGCGACCACGTTGTTACACTCAGCGACGAATTGCAGGCCATCGCCCAGGAACTGGTCCGCGGTGATTATCTCGGCCG
This sequence comes from Planctomycetota bacterium, assembly GCA_021413705.1. Classification (GTDB taxonomy): domain Bacteria; phylum Planctomycetota; class Planctomycetia; order Pirellulales; family UBA7805; genus JAIOPX01. The sequence goes on from JAIOPX010000022.1 coordinate 10,509, forward strand.
TGTCCATATCGGGCTGGACTTTTTCGACGCCACGATCAACCGCGTTGCCGCCTGGGTCATCGGCACGCGCAGCACGCTGAAGGCTCTGCTATTGGCCCTGCTGGAACCGACCGATCAACTACGAGAGCTGGAATTGGCGGGGGATTTTACAGGCCGGCTGGCGCTGCTGGAGGAACTCAAGACATTGCCGTTTGGCGCAGTTTGGGATCACTACTGCGCGCAGGCGAACGTGCCTGTGGGTATGGATTGGTTCCAGGATCTGCGCGCGTACGAACAGGACGTGCAATCGTTGCGCAAAAAGTAGCGAACGCCCGTGAGCGGAATGGCGCTAGCCACCGGTGCGTCGAGCAGCACACAACGCTACGAACCGGGGGCTAGCGCCCACCCGCTCACAGGCTTTAGCTGTCCTAATCCGAACCTTGAAAGGTCCAGTCCGGCAGACTGGACCTACTTTCTTACAGCTTATACCCGTGGTGCAACTCAGGCTTAATTAGCACGTCGAGTTCCGGGGCATTGGTGGCCTTCATGTTCTTGGCGTCCCACTCGACCTTCTTGCCGAGCCAGACCGCCAGATTGCCTACCAGCACCATCTCGGTGAACGGAGAGGCGTAGTCGGGGAAGTTCGACATGGCCGGCTTTCCACCCTTAATGGCCTGAACCCATCCGACAAAGTGGCCGGGCGAACGCACGAAGTCCACCTGAACTTCCTTGGCTCCGCCAAACAGCTTGTATTGAGCGCCATAGTCATCAGGGGAGAAGAGATAACCCTTGTCGCCGATGATGACGCAGCCGCTGCCGGGCTTAA
>JAIOPX010000390.1 GCA_021413705.1 Planctomycetota bacterium
GATTATAGAAACTCGTTCTTGAACGATTGCCAACTCAGGCCTTACGACGCGCCACAGACCAGGCAATCGCACCCGCTATGGCCGCTCCGCCGAAACCGGCGCCGGCCATCCTCACCCCCTCACCGACGGCAGCAACCTGAATACTCTCGGGTTGTGATTGCGGAACATACTGTTGAGCAGGCTCACTTCCGCGGTCGTCACAGGCCGAGAGTGTCGAAGCGCTGGACAGAGATAGTAGCGCAACCGCCGCAACCATGGTCAAGCATCTCATAGCAACTCTCCTTGTTCCCATGCTGCGCGAACATCAGCGGCAGAAGTGTCGCTGGCCTTCGGCAGCGAATTGAAGGCCATTTTACTGCTGTCACGCGTCACATTGCAAGAAAAAAGCGTGAAATTGTCTCGATGACACTGGCCACACGGTGGGACACGGGCTGGAAGCCCATGCTACGGTGCTGTTGCAGCCACTATCCCAGCTTCGGCCGCCAGCATGATCTGGTCGAGTTCATCCAGCGAGATAGACAGGGGCGGCATGATGACGATCACATTGCCCAGAGGGCGTAGGAATACGCCGTGCTCGATGGCTACGCGGCAGGCTGCCATGCCGCGGCGTTCTTTCCAATCGTAGGGAGCCTTGGTGTCGCGGTCGTGAACGAGTTCGATGCCACACATCAGGCCGCGGTGGCGTGCGTCGCCTACATGCGGCAACTTGGCGATCCGGACCAAGTGTTCCTCCAGCCGCGCGATCTTCTCCGGGAGGTGGGCCAGAGTCTGTTCCTCTTCAAATACCTCGAGCGTGGCCAGGGCGGCGGCCGCCGCAAGCGGATTGCCACCGTAGGTGTGGCCGTGATAGAGGGTCTTGGACTGTTCATAGGGTCCGAGGAATGCTTCAAAAATTTCCGTTGTGGCCAGCGTGGCCGACATGGCCAGATAGCCGCCGGTCAGTCCCTTGCCTAGACAGAGAATATCCGGGGCCACGTCTTCCTGTTGGCAGGCGAACATCGTGCCGGTGCGGCCGAAGCCGGTGGCTACTTCATCGGCGATCAGCAACACATTGTAACATTGTGTCAATTCTCGCACGCCGCGCAGGTAGCCCGGCGGCTGCATTGTTATCCCTGCCGCTCCCTGTACCAACGGTTCGACGACGACGGCCGCAATCTGATCGTGATGCTCAGCTAGCAGCGATTCCATCTCCGCAAGATAATGGGCGGCCGCTGTTTCGCGCGTCACACCCGGCGGCAGGCGATAGGACTCCGGGGCCGGCAACCGCAGCACGTCGAACAACAGCGGCCGGAACATGGCGTGGAACTGGCCGATGTCACCCAGGCTTACCGCGCCAATCGTGTCGCCATGATACGCGCCTCCCAGGGCAACGTACTTGGACTTGTGCGGCCGCGGATCGGGCCGTTGCTGCCAGTACTGAAGCGCGATCTTTAGCGCCACCTCGACCGCCGCCGCGCCGTCGCCGGCGAAGAAGACGTGCTCCAGGCCAGCCGGTGAAATCTCCACCAGCCCCTGCGCCAGCTTGATCGTCGTCGGGTTCGACATCCCCAGCGACGTGCAATGGGCGATCTTGTCGAGCTGCTCCCGGATGGCGGCATCAATGCGCGGGTGGCCATGCCCATGCACGTTGCACCACAAGCTGCTGACACCGTCGATCAGCGCCCGGCCGTCGAGATCGTAGAGCGTGTTGCCTGCGGCCCGCTCGATAATGAGAGGTTCGTACTCCGCCATCTGCGTGAAGGCATGCCAAACCGCGGAGCGATCGCAGTGTTCAAGTTGTTCGCGGGTCAAAGGCTTCATCGAAAGCAAAATTTGGGCAAAGTACTAGCCACTCTCCGTGCGCCGTAACAGGATTGCCACGTAGCACCCAATCTCACCGAGGGTATACGATACGCTGGAGACCGCCAGCTACTTTGACAGAACTAGAATGCAGCTTCAAGTCGCGTGACTGCGATACAATGGGTCGCCATTGTCTGCATATGCCGGGACTTCGGTTCGTTCCGTCGTGTCGAAATTCCCACAAACGGCCACCTCACCATAGGTACTCAGTCCTCGTCCCCTTCACTCAATACTGCCCAGGCGGGATAGGTGTCGTCCCGGCCGCGGGCGGCATGCCAGAGAATCCGGTTGAACTGGGCCTCATCCGCGCCATCCACGTCGTCCAGCGGCAGCGTCAGAGACACTTCGGCCCAGTGGCGCTGGCGCGGATCGTCAATATCCGCCAGGCGCGGATTGAGTTGGTCCAGAGGGATGTTGTTCTTGACCGCTGTGTACGGCGTCAGGTCGAGCCTGTCGGCAAAACATTCGGTCATGGGTGTGGCGCCCGCGTCGAACTGATTCATGGGCGGCAGCCGCAACAGCAGTTCCATCGTCCGAACCATGCTGCTCTGGTTGTAGTTGACGCTCACCACCTTGCCACCGCGGCGCGAGTAAGGGCTGATTGCCATAGCCACCGTGCGACGGCCGTCGATATGGTCAAAGCCGTCCTGCGGATCGTCCTGCACGACGAAGATACACGTCTTGGGCCAGAAGCGGCTGCGGCTGAGTGCCTCGACAATCCGTCCCAGCGCCAGATCATTGTCAGCGACGGCGGCCGCCGGAGTCGGCATGCCCGGCGTCGTGCCACTGGTGTGATCGTTGGGGAGCAGAATGATCGATAGGTTGGGCAGCTTGCCTTTCTGCTCGAACTCCTTCAATTCGCGGATGAACTCGGAGGCGCGATATTGGTCCGAGACGATTTCTGGAAAACCGATCGCGGTCGGGCAGATGTACGGTTCAAGCGTTTTGATAATCGGCGTGCCGCGGATCGAGATCAACCCGGTGCCGTCCTGATAGTCGCGCCAACATTCCAGAAAGCTCGGCCGGCCCTTGCGCGTTGGATCCTTCCAGCGAATAGCGGCTTTGACGAACTCGCCATACACGCGAAGTGATTTGCGGTGCTTCAGGGCGTTGTCCCACAGGAAGCCGCTCGACGCATAAGCCATCGCATCGCCGCCGTCGAAGGGATAGCTGCGCGGCCAGCCGCCGAAGGACTTTTCAATGTAATCGGTGGTATACGACTGCGTGGCCCATTGATGGCCGTCGGCACTGAGGCTGCCGTTGCAGTAGAAGTTGTCCAGCAGAACGAACTCGTCCACCAGTTTGTGGTGGTTCGGGGTCACCTCCTGGCCATACATGCAGAGCCGCGGATCTCCCTCGCCACGCTCGATATCACCAAACACCTGGTCGTAGGTGCGATTTTCTTTGATGATGTAGACCACATGCTCGAAGACGCTCGGCTCGCCATGCCGCTGTGGAACGGGGCGGGGCAGGGCGTCAGCCCGCGCCGGAGCCAGGGCGCTCTGCTGCTGCGTGAGCCGATTGTTCTCCAGCACCGCGGCCGTTAGGTTTTTGAGCGAGGCTTCATCGGGCAGCGGAATCAGCGACACGGAACCTTCGTAGTCGTGCGAATTAAATCCAAACACGACTTCCCCTTTGATCTTGCGGCGGCCGCGCCAATCGGTGTTCCGCGAGCCGATCCCTTTCACGTTGGCGACGTAGAGTGAGTTGCGTTTGGGGTCCAACGCCAGTCCGGCCGGATACCAGCCGGTGGGAATCGCACCCAGCAACTTGCTGCGCGGCGGATCGAAACGCACGACGGCCACAGCATTGTTCGCTCCGTTGGAAACGAAAAGGGTCTTGCCGTCCGCACTGAAGACCAGCGCGCTGGGGCTGCTGCCGAACAGCAACTTCTCTGCCGGGCGGACGGAAATCGTTTCGATCACTGCATCGCGCGTCGTGTCGATGACCGAAACCGTGTCGCTGTTCGCATTGGCCACGCAGACGTGGCGGCCATCCGGCGAGGCGACTATACCCGACGGATGCAGTCCGACGACGATCTGCTTCAATTCTCGCCCCGCCTCAAGGTCGACCACCGACACCGAACCGTCGGACGCGATATTACGTACCGGATCCACGCGCACGGGTGTTCCTTGCCCGCCGGACCCCTGCGGATCGCCGGGGCCAGGATGCCGGCCGGCCCAGTTGCTCACATACGCCTTGCGCCCCACAATCACCACGCCATACGGAGCATTGCCCACGGGTATCTTGCGCAGCAGTTTCCTCTCGTCCAGATCGATTTCGCCCAGCGCATTGTGAAGGTTCAGTACAACCCAAGCGCGCTTCCCGTTTGGCATGATTGCGATGCCGATGGGGAGACGATTCGAGGTATCCTCGGCAGGCACCGCGGACGGTTTAGCTCCGTCAACCGGCGGTGGCGCAGCGGGCCGCGGGAGCGATAGGTCGATGCGGCCCGAGGGTGTAATCTTTCCACCTGCTGCCACGGTGAATACATGGAGCCCGCCCGTGCCGCTGGAAGCCAGAAGGGATCGGCCATCCGGCGTAAAAGCGATCCCTGCGCAACTGCCGCTGGCTTGCGGCCCCCAACTGCGAACTTCACCCGCTTTGACGTCGATTAAGAGAACTTGCGCATGGGCCAACACGGCCAGCCATCGCCCGTCGGGCGAAAGCGCCACATCGGTCGGCCGCCCCGGAAAAGTCACCTGCCGCCCAGCAGGCGAGAGGACTTGGTTGGTGGCGACGACCATCCGTTGCTCGGTCTGGCCGACTTGCAGCGCATCGAGATTCCCCCCCCGCACGACCGGGGGCGAAGCCCCGTTCGCCGTCGCAGGTTGCAAGACGATCGCCACCAAAAGCAGTGTGACTATGCTACCTACACGTTGTTGCAATATCATGATGCGATCTCTTGATTCCACGATGCACTCACTTCTCCTTCCCCCAAGCGCGGGCTTTGCGGACGAACTCGGCCCGTGCGGCTTCGGTGTAGGCCAAGCTGACTTTCTCTTTCTTGTCCAACAGTAGCGAGATGGCGTTGGCCGCTTCCTCGCCGATCGATAGTGATCCCTTGGGGTCCGCGATCATGTCGTCCAATAGCGGATCGAGCTTGGCCGCCAGCTTGGGCTGGTGCAAGTTGCCGAGTACCTGGATAGCCTTGCGGCGCGGCCTGAACAACAGCGATCGGTCTGACGCTATTTGAATCAGAACTTCAGGGCGATTTTTTTTATCGAGCGCCGCCAGCGCCTCGACTACCACTTCCCCACGTTGTCCCCGAAGCATCTTTTCCAACGGCCCGCGCAGAAGCTGCGCGGCCTCGAATCGCTCGGGGGAGTCCGGTTCGGAGTTTTCAAAGGAATGCTTGATCGCCGCCGCTGCCCAGTCATCGATCTTCTTCGTGAACCAATTGTCTTCGCGTTCGCCTTCGGGGGGAAGCTTCGCCTGATCCTCCAGCAAGGGAATCAGTTTCACCGAAAACCGTGGGCCGCCCCAAATACCGATCAATTCAATGGCCTTACCGCGGACAACCAACGGCAACGACCCGTCGCCCGCTGCGCGCAAAAGGGCTTCGTTGCCCTGCCGACTGTTCAGCGCAGCCAAGGCATCCATGGCTCGCTCCCCGTGCGGGCCACGAATCGCCTGTTCCAGCGCTGGCCGCAACTGATCCACCATTTCGGCATCCTGCTCCTTGTCTGCATCACTGGGCGAGTGAAGCAGCTCGACTATGGTCTGCAGTGCCTCCTCGGCGATCGTGATTTCACCCTCTTCTTTGACAGTCACATCGCCCAGCAACGGCAGAAGTTTGACTGCGGAACTTCGGCCGCAGCCGCCCAACGCCTCCCACGCCTTGCTCCTCGTGGCATCCGGCAACGTCCGGTCCCGCGCGGTTGCCACCAGAAACGTATCGCGATCCTCGCCGTGGAGCGACGCCAAAGCCTCGACCGCCTCCGCGCCGCTCGGACCAGGGAGCAATTTGGTCAGCGCGGCCCGCGCCCATTCCACTCCCTCCTTGTCCCGTGCGGCGTGCCCTTCACTCAGCGACCCGCAAATTTTGCCGATCGCGCCGGCCGCGCAATCGCCGATGGTCTCGCTACGCATCGGACCATTAGGATCGTCAAATATCCTGGACCTGTCATCCAACAGCGGCAGTACCTGCCGAATGCAGGATGGTTCGGGATGCTCGGCCAGCAAGTTCAGCGCTCTTGATCGCACCTGGCCACGCCGCTGCTTGCCCAGCGCGACGGCGAGGGCCTCTTTCGTGGCGGCCGCCTTGTCGAACGCATACAGCGCCTCCAGCGCCTTGACGGGATCCGGCCGGCCCAGTTCGACCAGAATGCGTTTGCGGACCTGGTCGCAAAGTCTCGCTTCATCCGGCTTGGAGCGGTCCAGATGCGATGCGAGGCTCCCCAACGCATGGGCTACACATCGGGTGTACTCGTCCGGGACCGGTGCAAGATGGGGCTTTTCCATCAGCGGGATGAGGGGCAAGATGTAACCGATATCGCCTCTCTGCTCAATCAAGTGCAGTGCGAGAGCGATAGAATCTTGACTACTTTCTGAATCCCCCAGGATGCCCAGCAGCAACGTCCGCTGTTTCCCGCCATCAGGTTCCATTTCCAGCAATACATTCAGGGTGGTTTCCAGTTCTTGCGAGCCAAGCACTCCCGACTTGCTCCTGCAAAGCAGGCCGCGGAACATCACTTTTGCGTTGGGATGACGCAACTTGCCAAGAGCGCGGATCAATTCGCTGACGGGGGGCGCAATGGCTTCGGGACGGCCGGCGGCTTTCCCGATTGCCGCGTGTTGCTTCATGACCAACCTGTGCTCCGGCGAAAGGACTTCCTTCAGCCTATCCAGGATCCGCGGCGCGGCGTCCTGGATGTCCAAGGCCGCCAGCGCGTAGACCATGGCACGCGCCACGTTTCCATTCTCATCCGTGAGGCCGGCTGTCAGCGCGGCCACGACCTCCGGGCTACGAACGCCCCCATAGACTGCCGCCCACGCTCCGCTTGAGCGGATGTTCGGTTCCTTGTCCGTAAGTGCCGCCAGAAGAAGCCGCTCGCCAGCGGGGCCGGGACGTTTCGATTTGCCAAGGAGGTGGAGATACAAGCATCTCACTCGAGTAGGACGGCGCGCGTAGCCTTCCATCAGTGCGGCCACGTCAACTCGTTCGGGCGACTCCGCCAATACGCGGAACGCCGCCTGGGCCACTTCGTCCCTGGGATGGTCCAGCAACTCCATCAGCCGAACCCGGTGGGGCGTCCAATCGAACTTGGAGAAGCAATATTCGAGAGCGTGCAACGAGTTGGAACTCGCTTTTTCCATTAGCCCGATCAGTGCCGGGGCGTCATCGACCGTGACGCGGCCAAAAAGCTGCCTGGCAAACCATTCGGGGTATTCCAGCTTTCCACTTGCCAGCACATCCAACAGCGCCTGCTTGATCTCCCGGCCCTTGAAGTCTTGCAGCCCCGGATAGATCGTGCCCGCCCGAAGCTGAGCGGCCAATTCCGCCGGCGGGATTACATCGCGGAACGAGTGAGTAAACGCGGGGGGCGGCGGTGCTTTGCCGGCGCGGATCTGTTCGATCCACTGGGCATCGTCCAGCGGCTCGTCGATCGGCCGCCTCAGCTCGCGATAGCTCAGCACCGCTCCGCGATGGAGCACTGGCCGCTTGCCATCGTGGAGAATGACATAGATCGCCTCCGGCCGGGCCACGCCAACGTAGAGCTTCGCTCCCGGTTTATCCTCGGTGCTGACAAAGACCGGGGCGACGATGGGGAGGTCGTCTCGCGGGCTAACGTAGGCTGTGGCTCCATAAAAGTGGAGCCGCCCCAGCGTCGCGCCGTAACCGCGGATCAGTTCCACGTCGGCCCTGTCGAGCGGCTTACGCTCAAGTTGCTTCTGCGCAATTTCTGCCAGCCGGTCGCAGAGCGTGGCCAGCTTCGGCAGCAGTTCTACCGCCTCCCCCTCTGGAGCCCGCGCGAACGCCGTCGTGCTTTTCTCCCCCGAGATGAGGCTTTCGCGGCCGGTAGCAACCAAGTCGGGAGCGCCGGTTGCCTCGGCCAGGACTTTGGCCGCGCGGCGAGACAACTGCGCCAGTTGCCGGAAAAATTGCGGGTATGGGGAGACGTGTCCTGGCGACTGAGACGACCAGTCTGCATAGTCCCCCGTGATCTTGGTCTGCAGCGCCGAGGGGTGCTGTTCTTCGGCCCAGGCAGCCAAGCCTGTTGCAAGTTGCTTGTCCTGCCAGGCTGGCGTGTGGAAGAAGGCGGGGGCCTTGGCAGGCGGCGCTTGCAATAGCGTCAGCAACCGCATCGCATCGCCGTGGAGGCTGTCGGGCAGCGGTCCGCCGTGAGTCTTTTCGATGGCTGCAGCCGTGGCAGCGTTGGGGACCGCTTGTTTCAACGCGAGGCGGCCGGCGTCGCAGGCCAGCGGGCCGGCGGCAAACACGTCGATACCGGAAGGAAACGGACGATTCGGAATCTGGGGAGCCACCGTGCGCTGCAACAACTCGGCGGAGGGGAAGCGGCGCGGTCCGAGCGGTCGCAACCCCTTGGTTTCGGTAGCGCGCTGTTCCAACTGCCGGATGCCATCTTCCAGCAGCACGTGATACGTGTGCCAGGCGCTGTCCTCTGTGATAAAGTTGGGGATCCTCGGTTCGAGTTCCGCCGACACATAGGCCTCGAAGATCTGCCGAAATTGCTGGCCCGTGACGACAAACCCCTGTCGCAGCAGCATCTCTCGGGCGCGCTGAGAGCCGGAAAAGGAATCGAGATATCGGACCTCGCCAGCGTCATAAGGAGGCGCCGGCTCCGTAGCGCGCGAAAATTGGACTTGCGCCAGCGCCGACATGCAAACGAAAATCAGAGAAATGACTCTGCGGAGTGCCGTCATGAAGAATGTCGCCACATTGCCTCTCCTCATCTCATACCCCCTGCAATGCGATTGTTGCCCAAGCCCCTTCACGGCGCCGAGAACTCATGTACGCTGCCGTCATACGCCTCCGTGATGGTTCCCTTCCAGACGGCATTGTAGTTGACGTCGAGAATCTCCACGATTGCCCCGCGCAATCGGCTGCCGCAGGAGTCGCCGCGATTGAAAACCTTGATCTGGCCGATGTCCTTGATGTCCTCAAGATCAACTTCCCACGACGGGTTCTGCTCGAAGCTGGAGTGGCTGGTCGAGCCAGCGTAAAAGTCCTGGTTTGTGTTGCCGTCGGCGGCGCGCTGCGCCTCTCCTTCGTGGTCGGTGCTCGATTGGCTGGCCTTGCCGGTCTTTTGAAGTTCCTTGCCACTGCCGGTCTCGCGAATCTGAACTTCGGAGAGCGACAGCACATGATCCATCCCTTCCAGCGTCACACGTATATAACGCCCCTTGGCCAGAGGCTTCTGCGGGATGCGCAATGCGTACACATTGCCGTCGGCCGCGGTCGCGATACTGGAGGTCCAGACGGGCACGTCATGAGCATCGCGGATTTCGACGACCGCCCCGCTGAGCCGGCCGCCACAACAATCGCCCCGGTTGTGAATACGAATCTCACCGATGTCCTTGATTTCACCGAGGTCCACGGACCACCAGGGATCTTGTTCGGTTGCAGAGTGGGTTACGGATCGGCCCGAGGCAAAATCCCCTTCCCGATTGCCGTCGATTGCCAGCCCAGCTTCCCCCTCTTCGGCCGTGCTGGACTGACTGGCCGTGGCTCCCTTCGCCAAATTCTTGCCGCTGCCGGTTTCAAGCACTTCGACTTCCGCCAGCGCCAACGTCCGGTCGATCCCGCGCAAACTGATCCGCACGAAGCGCCCCTTGGCCAGCGATACGGCCGGCGGCTTCTCCGCGGCCGGCTCATCGGCCTTTGCGGAAGCATGAGACACGAGTAACGCAACGAGAGCGGCAAGCAGGGTTCGCGCCATGGCTGAGAACTCCAGAATTGGGGAGCGGAAGAGCCGAACGAAACATCCCAAGTTTCGGCAAAACTGGGGGCGAATGCAAGCGCCGGAAGATGCTGCTAAGATAAGCCCTTACTCGTCCTCTTCTTCGGCAGGCATTTCGCTCCAATCTGTGGAGTCATCCTCTTCGTCGTCCTCTTCACCCGTGCAGATGTTGCTGGGCCGCGGATCCATGTAGTAGATGCCATATTTTTGCAGGAGCCTGAGCACGCCCGCCACGCGGATCCAATGTTTTCCGAACCACCCGCGCCATTCCGCCTGAGCGTTGGCCATCAATTGTGCATCGTTGTAGTAGGGGGGCGGCTCATCGATGTAGACTTTGCCGAAGTCGAGCAAGTAGGGAGGCTTCACGATTGATATTTCGATAACCATGAGGCTATCATCAAAGCCCTCAAGCACTGGAACGAAAAAGCCGTTGATCTGCTGTACGCCTGCATTCTTCAACCGCGTGTAACATTCAAGTTCATGGAGGTAGTTCTTTTGGGAATACAATGCCTTAACCGCGGTGGGAACAGAGCTTTTCCACACCGATCCATCGCTGCCGTGGCCGAGGCGGTCTTTACTTTCGAGGCCAATCGCCTTAGACTCTGCATAGAGGCAAGCACGCTGAAATAGCAAGGCGTCATCAGTCATGAGTTATTCGGGCTATTCTTCGAAAGTTGATCTGTCGCTCATCATTGGCGACAAGGAATT
>JAIOPX010000388.1 GCA_021413705.1 Planctomycetota bacterium
GGCAAACCGCGTCGGATCGGGCTGCTTGGCCGGGTTCTGCCAGCCTGCCGCGCCGGCCACTTTCACGCCCGTCTCCAGCTTCGTCTGCGATTGCGCCACGCTCGTCGGATCGCGGAGGCAGAGGATATAGCGAAACACGTTACCAGGGCGCCAGAGTCTCGTCTGTAAATGCTCTTCCAGACTGCGGTGCCGGAGCCTGCGCTGATGCAGGCGAACAAGGTCTTGCTAGTGGTATTGAACCACCGCGATCCAGCGAAGAAACCGTCGTCGGTATCGTCGCTTGCCGTGGGATCGCTGGCCGAATTGTACGGCGCCTCGTTGCGAAGATTCAAAAAGTTCTCATTGAGGTACCCGCCGCCGTCGCCGCTCGGCGAATCCTCTGTAATCGTGACCCCTTTTTGTGTATCCCAGCCTGGCATGACATGTCCTTTCTTGCGTTTGAACGAAACCTACCGGCGCGCAACCGCGCCAGCCCTGCAAAATTGTGACGATCCCAAAATACTTCCTGCCTCCCGAAGTGTCCGACTTGAAGAACTGCCCTATGTGTTGCGACTCAAGAATCCTCCCGGCTCGGCCGCGAATGTTTCTGAACGACTTGTCACCATATCGAGTAAGTGGCTGATTTCAAAATGTTTTTTGCCAACTTTTAAGAAAATTTCAAAAAAGTTTCTTTCCTCTCTCAAATTTCATAACTGCGAATCCCTATCTCCACTCGCTTGCCTAACTTGCCTGCCAAATGGTTGTGATTCCACCTATACAAAACAGACCGCTACCGATGGCGGAGGAATTGAAACCGTTTGATTGCCATGCTGTGGTGATTCCCTTGGTGTGGGCTTCTTGCTTAGGACATTGATAGTCACTCCCACAGCGGTTCGATACTCGTCCGATCGCTGCTGAATCTCTCGCTGCAATGGTGTTTCTACCAAGTCGGCGAGTAGTCGTCGCACGATCCGGCCTCCTTCGCGTCCGTCGGAGCATTGGTTAAGTCGATGGGCTTCGTCAGCCACATACCAAATTAGCTCCTCTGCGACGGTGAGTCGTTTCTCTCGCTTTTGAAACCATGTATGCTGCATCTCAGCGACGAGTTTGCGCGCGATTCCCAACATGGCCGCCTGAGTGAGTGGCTGGAACACCACAATGCGTTTCAGGCGAGCCAGGAACTCGGGTGTAAATACTGGCCGATTCGATTTCGTGTGCCGGATCTTGGTGAGCGCCTCCTTCATCTTCTCCGCCATGACCTCAGGTGTGGCGCCCTGACGCGCTAAGTCTGATAACATCCGTTGGCCTACGTTCGTCGTGAGGATAAAAATTGACTTGTCGGCATAAGCAGTTACGCCTCGCTGGTCGCGAATCCATCCTTCGTCAAACAAGTTCAAGAACGGCTGCAACACGTCTGGGTGCGTCTTGTCGGCTTCATCTAATAAAAACACTCCATAAGGATCAGCGTTGAGTTCGTTGACTAAGCGCCCTCCCTGCTCGTGTCCGACATAGCCGGGCGGCACACCGATAATTCCTGAAACACTATGGCTCTCAATAAAATTCCCCAGCGTGTATGTCTTGAGCCGTTTTGAGCTTGAGTAAAACCTCGCCAGGACTTTGGCCATTTCGGTTTTGCCCACACCGGTCTGACCGACGAACAACATGACCGTGGCCGGCTTTCCCTTGTCGGTGAGCCCGGACTTAATGAGGCTCAGTTCCCCAGCAATTTGGTGCACGGCATGTTCTTGGCCGACAATATATTGGCCTATACTCCGTTCGTAGTCGGCCTGATCGGCTACGCCACGGAGCGTTTCTTCTGGGACGCCGCTCATATCTGAGACGGTCCGAATCACATGGTCGGCAGTTAGGCTGTCGATCTGACTTCCAAGCTGTGCCCGCTCATAGTCGAGGTCTTCGCAGACCCGTGTCAGAATGCGCAATGCCTTACCCGGCAATCTCTCATTCAAAATGTAATTGTGCGAAAGCACAACCGCCCGATCGGTAGCTCCATGGTCGATGGCCAGTTCGTACTGTCGTGCCAAACCTGCGGATAATCTGCTGACGATCTGTTTGGCCGAAATAACATCCGGTTCCTCAATTTCGACGCGGCTGAAGAAGTCGCGCGTGGCCGGATCGTCTGAAAAGAGTTCTTGGTATTCATGCGGAGTAATCAGTCCGATTATACGACAGCCCACCGATGAAAGAGCTGAAAACAGAACCGCCTTGTTGGTCCCTTGGACCGAGCGCATCAGAGCGGCGAATCCATCGATCGCCACGATCTGTTCGTCGCTTCCCACCAGCGACAGAATTGCGAACAGCCTCTGGCGGCTCTGCTCCGGGGCCGTGTAACGGCAATCGACCAGGAGCACCCGACGGTCACTTAAGCCGGCAACTGTGTCGGTTGCCAATCGAGATGCCAGTTCGCCCAGAACCATGGTCTGGCCGACACCCGGCTCACCTGTGAGCAGCACATGCCGCGCTGAACGTCGACACAGTGCGCGAGAGATACCTTCTAAAACGGCTTCGGCCTTTGGATCACCATCGAAAGCGAAACGGCCCCCCGAAGCCACTTGCACCCGGGCTGTCAGGTCAATGCACGGCGCGATTTCCGGCGGTAGGTCCGCTGGACCAACGGTCGCAGATGCACTCGAAGTAGCAGTCGTCATAGTTCCTCCTCTGGCACAACATGGGTGTTCGATTAGTGACGCGTATTTGCCCGCGTTGGTTTCTCGATATACCAACTCGGCCAACGCTCGTTTGTCGCGTGCGCGGACAATCCAGTCTCGGCCTCGAATTGGCTGACGGCCGAACGCACTCCAAAAACGCCTTCAGGCAGTACACCGTCGATATAATCGTGCCCCGCCAAAATGCCTCCTGCCCGAACCTTGGGATACCAAGCGTGGATGTCCTCCAGCACAGACTGTAGCGCATGATTGGCGTCGATATATACAAAATCCAGGCTTCCTTCATCAAACCGCGTGGCCGCTTCCAGTGATAGCTCACGGTGAACTTCAAATCGGCCGGAATGCGGTGCCAAACGTGTCAGCGACTCGTTCATCCGTTGCTTCTGTTCGGCCTCGCCGACATTGGCAATGTCCTGATAGTCATTCATCTGCCGCCACGGATCGACCAGATGTAATTTCCTGCCGCGCCATGAGTCGAGCAGTATTTTGGAAAACTCTCCACGTCCGACTCCCACTTCAACCGCGTCACCTACCAGTCCGCGACTATTGAGATAGTCACCAAACGCATGGCGATTTGGGACTCGTCCGGAAGAATGTGCATTCTGTTGAGCATCGCCAGACGCTTGCGCGACCCATTCACAGACCAGTCGTCGGCGAGTGGCCATCGGCAAGCCGTGGGCCGCCATGATGACAGGATCTGGCGACAAAATTGCGCCAATGGTGCTATTGTATGCAGCGGACAACTCGCGCACTGCATCGATATACTCCGGCTGCGCCGCAAGTTGATTGAGCGCATGCTGTTCCATCCAGGCACTCCCGTTTTCAGGTTCGGCCTCCACGCGCGCCAAGAGTGCAACCACGGCCGGTTCATAGTTAGCCACCATCACTCCAGTGTTCCAGTGCGTCGGATTTGGATGCTGAACCATCCCCAGGCCAGACGAGCAGGCAGCCAGAATATCGTGCTCCGAACTCACGATTATCGCATCCGCATCGATCCAGAGAGCCTGGCGATAACCTATACGCAACGCGGCCAGGAGCAGCGTGATCTTGGCCCAGCCGGCCCGTTTGGGCGCAGTCGGATTGCCATAATGACACCAATAGTCGAGTCCATGCCGGTCGGCGTACTTTAGATGATGGTCGTGGGCAACTTCCAACAGCCCCCGATGGGGTCCGTCGGCCGCCTGGATCAAGACACCACGTTTCATGCGATCGCTCCAGTAAGAGTGTTGGTTGAGTCGATCATGGATTCACGTCGGCGCAGCGTGACAGATTGGGCCGACTCGCTGGAAACGTACACTTCGTTCACATCAGGCGGCACGTCTGTGGCCCGCTCCCGAAACTTTTGGGTCGCTTGTTCCGAAATTCCGTCGGTACCCGTCAGGCATAGCACCCAGTCACAATCCATGCGGCGTGCTGTTTCCAAATATGCCGCTTCGTTGTCCACGTTGTCGAGCGTTAGCACTTTTGCACCGTATTCGAGGGCGACCTGAGTGCTACGATCGGTGGAGTCCACAGCGGTCACGACGAGTTCATTCACGTAAGGGCGCAGCCGGCAGAGCAAGTCGGCCAGTCGCCGCTCGTCGTTGCGCACCACAACGCAGGCGCCAATTTGGTCATCTACTACTTGCTGAACCTGGAGGTCATTGTTCATTTCCGAGCCTGCAGTATTCCGAGCCGCTAGTGCCACAACCCGTTCGGCCATCAAGTGTGCCGTACGGGACCAGGGGAATTGCTCGGCCAATACTCGTGCACGACGGCCCATCCGAACGCACGTTTCCCGGTCGGCCTGCAGTTGGCGCATCGCCCGGCGCAGGTCTGGCGTATCAATTTCCAGGACCGTAAACGGCTTCTCAGGCAGACACTCCGCATCAAGACGTGTTTCGACCAGCCGGCTTTTGAGCAGCACCCCGGCATCCGACTCCACAAAATCATCTGTCGGACCTCCCTGGGGCACGAGTACGGGCAGTCCGCAGGCCATCGCCTCCAATGCCGGCAGGCAGAATCCCTCTCCCCGATAAGGCATCACCAATGCTTGGCAAGCAGTATAAACGCCAGCCAAATCCTTCGGCGTCAGTTCATCGTCCAGATATATGATCTGAGGTGCACGAGGGTCGTTCTGTGCGGCGGCAATCCGCTCCGTGAAATTGACCGGATAGAACGACCGAGTTCCCAAGTCCTTGATTACGAGAGCCACATCGTCGTCGCGCGTAAACTCGGCCAGATATGCCTCCAGGACGCGATCGATCCCTTTGCGCCAGATCGTCCCGCCGACAAACAGCAGCCGGAATGATTTTTCGGTGGCGAGCTTTCTCGGAGCGGCGGTCGGCGAAAAACACTCCAAATCGACGCCCCAGGGAATGTATTGAATCTTTGCGGCAGGGATTCCGCTGTCGCGATAGATGCGTCCAACATAGTGTGAAGGAACCCAGATTTCATCGACGTCGTCGCGCAATGGTGCGACCCAGTCGGCTGGAAGCGAGCCATATTCCCAAGGCTGGACGTGAACCCAGGCTCCCGATTCCGGTCTCTGCCAGTTGGGCGGATAAGCGTGCCGCACAGTAACCTGCGGTCCATTTGGTAGCGGACGATTGAAAAAAGGCGCGAGCAATGCTCCCATGTCGGCCGGTGCGTCGAGCGGCTTAAGCGACCGGCGTCGCGCGAGCGTAACGGCCAGCCGTCGGTCCGCCACAAAGTGCGAAGCGATCCGCTCATTGATATTGGAAAAACTATGCCCCGCAAAAAACTCTCCTTCGAACGCTAAGCGAACTTGACCAGGTTGTGGTGCGGCAGCCACTTCGCTTACTTCCTGACGGCACAGCGCCAACTCCTCCTGCATCGCGCAAAAGACCTCGTCAAGATCTCTGGGCGCGCTCTGCCGCGAATCGGGCGGGAGCTGATCCACCAGTTTGGCTGCTGACAGCCAGCGGTACTGGCCTGATAGCCAACTTAGAATCCATCCTCGGTCCCCATCGAGATGGCCCTGATTGCGTTCGTAGTATTGCCAAAGGTCGCGGACCATCATCCGGCACGCCAGCCGCCAGTCCCATCTGCAGCCTCGCTCGGCCAATTGCAGCGACTCGGTCGTCGTATAGCCATTACACTTCCGCACCCAATGTTCGACCGACGTGTAACTGTGGTGCGGAATCGCCGTGGCCGCGTCGGCAGGAAACCGAATTTCGCGCCCTGTCTGTTTCACCCCGCCGTGGAGCGTACGGGAATACTCAAAATGCCCCCGCTTCAGCACGCGCGGGCACGTATAGCCGGGCCACCAGCCACAATGTTGCATCCACTGGCCGCAAAAATGGGACATAAATGGGATGTTAATGGCCTCGAAGGTGTTCCCTCGTTCGCGAATGAGTCGGTTCACGAGTTGGCCCACCTGGTCGGTCACCCATTCGTCCGCATCTACAAACCACAACCAGTCAAAGCGTGCTTTGGGTATGGCCAAATTGCGGGCCGAATCGAAATTGGGGATCAAGGGATGGTTCAGCAGCTGATCAATATACGGCCGAGCCAGTTCGACCGTTCGGTCTCCGCTCTCCATGTCGATCAGGATGATTTCATCCACATGTCGTTCTAAAGCCTTGAGGCAAGCCACGATGTTGGGTTCTTCATTTCTCGCGAGAATAACGCCGGTGAGCATGGAACTTTATTCCTGTGTCGGTGAGCTATATCAGATTTGCGAGGCATTCAACGCCAACGGGACAGCAATTCCTCGATCTAATGCGAGAATGGTTTGTCAATTGGGAACTGTGAAGGATAGAATTTGCCCCATCAGAGAATGGTCTTTATTGCGTTGGACAGTTGACGAGACGCAATGACACGCCCCAGGTTTTATGTCATACACCAGCGCGCGGCTGATTCCAATAACCTACACCAGAATTTTATTTTTTAATTTTTGGCGTGTGGTAATGTGGAGAATGTGGAGTGATTGCAATAGTGGAACTTGGAACAGAACTCACTATATGTTGCGGTTATGAACTTTCATCCATTGCTTTCGCACACGGAGCAATGCAGGCTGCTGTCGTTGAACACGAAAATAAATTTGACATCAGCCACTTAGCGCATATATTCATCAGACGCAATTTCGAAAGCGCATCGACATTTAACGAGTGGGCCATCCTGTGTCACGTCCTTCCGCATCTATCCTCGAACACCTTCACGCACCGCGTAACGCCGGCATCCTGGTCAATTTCCAAGTGATCGGCCGGGCCGATCTCGAAGGTCGTGCACCGCGAATAGCGATCTACCTGGAAATTGCAGGCGATTTAGTGCAGCGAGCCTCTTTTCAGGCGTTCGGCTGTGGTTATTCAATCGCATGCTGCTCTGTACTGACGGAATTGGTCAGCGGTCGTTCGTTGGTGAACTGCAGAGAAATCAGCGCATTGGACGTCGAATCTGTTCTTGGGGGACTTCCTTCAGAAAAGCAGTTCTGTGCCGAACTGGCGGTGGCGGCATTTCACAACGGCCTGGCCCTATGGACCAATCAATCAGGAGAAAACCATGGTTGACGTGGTACGGCTATCGCTATGCATGATCGTACGCGATTCGGCCAAAACACTGCCGGCTGCGCTAAAAAGTGTTCGCCCCTGGGTTGATGAACTGGTCGTCGTTGATACAGGTTCTCGCGATAATACGCGCGAAATTGCTACCTCGTTCGGTGCCCGGCTGTTCGAGTTCCCCTGGTGCGACGATTTTTCAGCCGCTCGAAACGAATCACTGAAACACGCCGGCGGCGATTGGCTGTTCTGGATGGATTCCGATGACACGATCAGCCCGGAGTGCGGACAGCGGCTCCGCGACCTGGCGCACGGTCCGCACAAGGCAGAAACGCTCGGCTATGTGTTGCAGGTTCATTGTCCGGGTGCCGAACCCGAGCAAGATGTGACGGTCGTCGATCACGTCAAACTGGTGCGCAATCTGCCGGAGCTACGCTTTGAATTTCGCATTCACGAGCAACTGTTGCCCTCCATCCGCCGCCTCGGCGGCCAGATCGAGTGGACCGATATCTTTGTGACCCACTCGGGGTCAGATCACTCGGCCGCCGGCCGCCAGCGAAAACAGCAGCGAGATTTGCGGTTGCTGGAGTTGGAACTGGCCGATCGGCCAGACCATCCTTTTGCCTTATTCAATGTGGGGATGACCCTGGTGGACATGCAGCGCCATGCGGACGCCATCGAATATCTGGAGCGTGCCATCGCCGCGTCCGCGCCGGAGGAATCGCACTTGCGGAAAACTTTCGCGCTGCTGATCGGCTCTTTGGCTGAGACAGGGCAGAACGAAAAGGCGAGGGAACTGTGTGCCTCGGCATTAGAGCAGTTTCCCCACGATCCCGAACTTTGGTTCCGCCGAGGCATTGTGGCACACAAGGTCAATTACATTGACGAGGCCGAAGCCGCGTATCGGGCCGTTTTCGAGTGCCATGGCGAGCGACAGTTCTCTAGCCGCGACCGGGGCATCACGGGTTTTAAGGCCCGCCACAATCTGGCTTTAGTCTACACCGACCAGGGTCGCCTCGATCTGGCGGAAATCCAATGGCGCGACGCCGTGGCCGAAGTACCCATGTATCGCCCCGGTTGGCAGGCGCTGGGCCAATTGCTTATTGACTGGAAGCGGTTGGTTACGGCGGAAGTGGAGGCCGAGAGGCTTGTTGAAGACGCCGCCACCCGACCCATCGGGCTGATCCTGAGTGCGGAGGTGGCCGTCGCCACCGGCCGAATCGATGAAGCCCGCCGCACGCTCCAGGCCGCTACGGAAGAGTTCACGGGTGACGCGGACATCCTGCAGGCATACTGCAAGCTGTTGTTCGAGCGTGGACCGATCGACGAGGCGCTGCCGCATCAACATCGGCTCACACTACTCCGGCCCGACGATCCCGCCGCCTACCACAACCTGGGCACGTTGTTGCTCAGAAGGGGCGATATCCAACCGGCGATTGCCGCCTTCGAGCGGTCTGTGGAGTTGCGGCCCGGGGCGCAGCACACGATGCAACTGCTGGCGGCGGCGAAAGCCTTGCCCACACATGAACCACCGACAAACCCAATACCGCTGAATTCTGGTCGAATCGAGGATGCAGCGTAAAAATACTTCTGTGAACGAGGATCCTTACTATGCCTGTCAACCAGAATCCCCGCGTCCAATCCGTCAAGATCGAGCCCCGGATTGACGATGCGCCCACCACGGGCAGTTATAGCCAGGCGACGATGATCTGCCAGACTGGCTCCTGCTCGTTCACCGCCAGCGACGTGAGCGGCGCCTATCGCTGTGATTTTGGCATCACGAACAGTCCCTGGACGGATTTTAAATACGTCTCCGTGGCCGCCATCAAGTCGAGCTCAACCTACAATCCCAGCGTTTTAGGCGAATTGCTGAGTGTTACCGTGTGGTTGACCTCGGAACTCACCGTTGCGGGCACCTCGGCAGGGGTCGCTTCCATGTCCTGCTTTTTAGTGATCCGGCAAGATTCCAAGACCTATGTCGCCAGCTTTGGAGCGGTCTCGCTGGGAGGCGGGTTTACGCAATTGAGCGCCTCCGCGATAGGCGCAGGGAATTTTTATCGATTCGAGACTTCCGGACAAACTTCTCCCTTCGAACACCCAGACTTTAGCGCCAGCGGCGATACGATGGAGTTCGGCTTTGGATTTGGGATGGGGGTCAATACCAATAGCACGGCCCGCACCAACACCAACTATTTTGCCGTAACGCTGACCTCGCTCAACTCGCAGCAGTCCACCTGCGGGGCCGAAGGCTACTTGGGTCAACCCGGGTCGGCGCCGGCGGATTGTGGAACATGTGGTTCGCCCCCAAAAACCCCTCCGCAACTCATAGTGGAAAGCCCCTGCCAGCAAGGAAACGAGACATGTCCGAACCACTGAACACCACTCTGCGCGATGCGCAAGCCCGGGCCTTGGCGGCGCAAGACCCAGCCAGCCGGCTCTCGGCCTTGCCGGCCGGTCCGGCCACGTTCGACCCTGCCAGCGGCAACCTGCTGTTGTCGCTCGGCCCGCCGCAGGCGGGGCCGTTCGATCCCCAGTCGCAATTGACCTACAACCTGCGGGCCGCGGGATCGTCCATCCAATACGGCTCGGGCGTGGCCGACCGGTTCACCCAGACGATCGAGGCGCTGGATGCCGATACGGCCCTGGTCATCAAGGGAGACGGCACGGCCTGGACCTTTACCGATCGCGACAGCGGCAGCGGCTTGTATGTTCCGCCCCCCGGCGTAACCCATTCGCTGCGGCGCACGATGACCGGCTGGACGGAAACCCAGCCCGACGGCTTGGAACTGATTTACGAAGAGCAGGATACGATCTACGGGCGGCTCGCCGAGATCCGCACGCCGGCCGGCGTAACGTGGTCGCTTTCCTACGATGGCTCGCAGCGGTTGCAAACCCTGGCAGACGATTTGGGCCGTTTGACCACCTATGCCTATGACGCGGGCAAGCTGCGGACGATCCAGGATTCCGGCGGCCGGGTGACCACGTTCACGGTGGACGGCAGCGGCAACCTGACGCAGCGGATTACACCCGAGCTGTGCATCACGGAACTGGTTTATGACGCTGCGCACCGGCTGACGGCCTATATCGACCCGGAGGGAAACCGGACCACCTACGGCTACGACCTGACCGGCAGCCTGAGCAGCGTGACGACGCCGAAGAACGAGACGACCACATACACCTATGCCGATTTCTCGACGCTGGCGATCACCGATCCGCTGGGGAATAAAACCACCCTGCAATATGACACGGCTCATCACTTGATCGGGCAAGTCAACCCGTTGGGCCATAAGACCACCTACACCTGGTCGGGAGACCGGGTGGCGAGCGTCACCGATGCCAATGGGCACACGACCACCCTGGCCTACGCAGCCGCCCTGACGGATCGGACGGAGCCGCTGGAGTCGATCGAGTATCCCGACGGGAGCCGATTTACCTACGTCTACGACGGCAACAGCCAGGTGCAGGCGCTGGTGGATCAACTGGGGCGTCGCACGACGTTGCTGTGGGACTCGGGCCTGCGAGTGGGCGTCATCGATGCGCTGAACCAGCGGACCACATATGGCTTTGACGCCAGCGGCCTGATGACCAGCATCGTCAACCCGCTTGGTGAGACGACCACGCAAGTTTACGACGGCGTCGGCAATCTCACGGCCATGGTCAATCCGCTGGGGGAGCGGACGACTTATGGCTACAACGCGCTGGCGCAGCAGGTCACGCTGACCAATCCGCTGGGGAACGTCTGGACGACCGTCTACGACCTGATGAACCGGCCGAAGGCGATGGTTGATCCACTTGGGAATCGCGTCACCAATACCTACGATCTGGACGGTCAGCTTGTGGCCAGCCAGAATCCGCTCGGGTTCATCACGACCAGTGTCTACAACGTGAATCGGCAGTTGTCGGCCGCGGTTGATCCACTGAATCATCGCACGACCTACGGATACGACTCGCGGGGGAACCAGGTCAGTGTCACCAATCCGCTGGGTAACGCCACAACGAGCGTCTTCGACGCGGCAAACCAAAGGATTGCCAGCGTCGATCCGCTGGGGAATCGCAGCACGACAGCCTATGACTCGGCCGGTCGCCTGGTAAGCAGCCAAAATCCGCTGGGACATCTCTCCACTACGGTCTATGACGTCAACGATCGCACGATCGCCAGCGTCGATCCGCTGGGGAATCGGACGACGACAGGCTACGATCTGGTGGGGAATGTTCGCACGGTTCAAGACCCACTGGCGCGGGTTACGACCAACGTCTACGACAATCTCAATAGGTCCATAGCCAGCGTCAACCTGCTCGGCGAAACGACGACCACGGGTTACGACGCGGCCAGCCGGCCGATCACGTCACAAGATCCG
Source organism: Planctomycetota bacterium (assembly GCA_021413705.1). GTDB lineage: Bacteria > Planctomycetota > Planctomycetia > Pirellulales > UBA7805 > JAIOPX01. Next base: position 11,521 of record JAIOPX010000388.1, read on the forward strand.
CTGAATCGCGTTGCAACGACGGTCTACGACGCGGCCGGGCGGACGATTGCTTCCCGCAATCCGCTGGGCGAAACAACGACCACTGCCTATGACTTGGCTGGCCAATCCATCAGCAGCACGGATCCGCTGGGGCGCGTCAGCACCACGGTCTATGACATTGCCGGTCGAACTATTGCCACCAAGAATCCGCTGGGTGAGACCACAACCACGACTTATGACGCCGCCAGTCAGGCGATCGCGTCGCAAGATCCGTTGGGCCGGGTGAGCACCATGGTTTACGACGGCGCCGGCCGCACGATCGCCAGCGTCAATCCGCTCGGCGAGACGACGACGATTGGCTACGACGCTGCCAGCCAGGCCATTTTCTCGCAAGATCCACTCAATCGCGTCTCGACGACGGTTTACGACGCGGCCGGCCGTACCATCGCCAGCAAGAATCCCTTGGGGGAGACAACCACCACGGGTTATGACGTCGCCAGCCAGCCGATCACTCAAACGGATCCTCTGGGCCGTATTAGCACGACAGTCTATGACGCCGCCGGGCGAACCATCGCCCATCGCAATCCGCTCGGCGAGACGACCACGATCGGCTACGACGTGGCCAGTCAAGCGATCACATCCACGGACCCGCTCAATCGGGTCAGCACAACCGTGTATGACCTGGCGGGACGTACCATCGCCAGCAAGAACCCGTTGGGTGAAACCACGACGATCGGTTACGACGTCGCGGGTCAATCGATCACCAACACCGACCCGTTGGGCCGTGTCAGCACCACGGTGTATGACCTTGCGGGGCGCACCATCGCCAGCAGGAACCCGTTGGGGGAAACGACCACGATCGGCTATGACATGGCCGGTCAAGCCATCAAGTCCACCGATCCCTTGAACCGCGTCAACACGACCGTGTATGACCTGGCGGGACGGACCATCGCTAGCAAGAACCCGTTGGGTGAAACGACGACGATCGGTTACGACGTCGCGGGTCAATCGATCACCAACACCGACCCGTTGGGCCGTGTCAGCACCACGGTGTATGACCTTGCGGGGCGCACCATCGCCAGCAGGAACCCGTTGGGTGAAACCACGACCGTGGGCTACGATGTGGCCGGTCAAGCGATCAGGTCGCAAGATCCCCTCGGGCAGATCAGCACCACAGTCTACGACCTGGCGAGCCGCGCGATCGCCAACAAAAATCCGCTCGGCGAAACGACCTCGACCGCCTACGACGTAGCGGGGCAAGCTGTCCTGCTTCAGGATCCGCTCGGCAACCGCACCACGACGGCCTACGACCTGGCGGGCCGGCAAAGCACGGTCCAGAATGCGCGGGGGTTTGTCGCCACCAGCATCTACTATACGGACGGGAGCCCGCTAGCCTTGATTGACGCGCTGGGGCAGCGATCGACGACAACGTACGATCTGGCGAACCGGGTGGAGACCATTCAAAACCCGCGTGGATTTATTGCCACCAGCACCTACTATGTGGACGGCAGCCGCAAATCGTCGATCGATCCGCTCGGTTATCGCTCGACCACGACGTACGACCTGGCCAATCGCCCGCAGACGATGACCAACCCGGCGGGAGAAATTGCCACGTCGGTCTACGACGTCGCCGGGCAGCAGATCACGTCTGTCGATCCGTTGGGGAATCGGACGACGACCGGCTATGACCTGGCGGGCCGGGTTCAAGCGGTGGCCAATCCGCTCGGGCAGACGACCACCAGCGCTTACTATGCCGACGGTCAACTCAAGACTGTGACCAATCCACTCGGCTCGGTGGCCACTAGCGTCTACGACGGGGCCAGCCGAAGGATTGCCACGACCGACGCGGAGTCAAACGCGTCCACGACGGTCTATGACGTGGCCGGCCGAGTTGTCGCCTCGCAGGACGCTCGGGGCTATCGGAAGACAAACATCTATGACGCGGCCGATCGGCGGATCGCGATGCTCAACGGCCGCAACGACCTGACGACGTTCGTCTACGACGCGGCCGGGCGAATGACCCAGGAGATCGATCAGCTCAACCGCCGCTGCACGTATGCCTACGACGCGGTCGCCAATCCGACGCTCAAACTGACCTCGGACGGCGAGCCGATCACGATGACCTACGACCCACTCAATCGGCAGACGGCCGAGCAGCTTATCGACAATCGCCGCAGCACGTTCGCGTACGACCCGGTCGGGAACCGAACGCTGTTTACGGATTTTACGGGCGTGTACACGACCACGTATTCCGCGCGCAGCGAGACGCTCGGCACGGCCAATCCGGCCGGGAAGCGGACCACGCTGACGTATGACTCGGTTCCAGAACGCCGCCGGACGATGAGCAACCCGGACAGCGGGCTGACGACTTATGCCTACGACGGCAAGGGGCGGTTGCGAACGCAGGTCAATCCGCAGGACCAGACGACGACGTTGAGCTACGACGCGGCCGATCGGGAAACGGCTAAGCTGATGGCCAGCGGCCTGCGGACCTCGATGGCATACAACGCCGCCGGCTGGCTGGAGACGAAGCACAATCTCGAATCCAGCGGCGTCGCCAAGTCGGTGTTTACCTACACCTATGACAAGGTGGGCAATCGGCTGACCGAGCAGGCCTTGGAAGGAATGGTGACCACTTGGACCTACGACAAGACTTATCAACTCACCCGGGAGCAGCGCGGACCGACCTGATCATACCCCCTCTCTCTTCCAGGGAGAGGGTCGGGGTGAGGGTCTCCCAACAGTAGTCAACTTTAGGAATGAGCAGGCCAGGGAATCGATAAATAGGAACATTCACAGAATGTTTGGCAGGTAGTCATGAAGGGAGAACGATCCATGAGTATTCCTAAGAATCAAATCGTTGTCGTCACCGGCGACCCGCGCAGCGGGACGTCGTTGATGATGCAGACGCTCCGGGCGCTGGGCGTGCCCGTGGCCGGCGAAGAATTTCCCGGCGATGGCCGCCGCGGCGACGACGGCAAGGCCCGCGCTCGCGAGTTGAACCCTGGCGGTTTCTGGGAAGTGCCGGGTGTCGTGATGCGGGGTCTCTCCGATCCGATGCCGTATCTCGGCCAGGCAATCAAGATCATCAGCCCGGGCGTGTTGCGTACACCCAAGGAGAACGTGTTTCGCTATATCCTCTGCCTCCGCGATCCGACGAGCGTGGCGCAATCGCAGACGAAGCTGGAGACGGGCGTGAAAGTGGCCGGCGCGGCAGGCTGGCAGAACCCGGCCAAGCAGCCCGATCCGACGCGGTTTGCC
>JAIOPX010000389.1 GCA_021413705.1 Planctomycetota bacterium
ACGGCGGATTGAACTGGCCGATCCGGGTCGGAGTTTGTTTCTCACCAAGCCGACGGCGGCCGTGCGTCACAAGGGAGGCATTCGCTTCGACGTCGATTCGCATGAATATCGCGCACTGTCTCAGTGGATTGCGGCGGGCGCACAAGCTCCGACCGCTGGCGATGCCCGGCTCGGGCGGCTCGAAGTACTCCCGCAAAAAGCCTTGCTCAAGCCGGGAGACGAATATCAACTCCTGGTGCGGGCTCATTTCACCGATGGCCGAATTGAGGACGTGACCGATTGGATCCGCTTCAGTGCGACCAACGAGGCCGTGGCTAAGGTCGATTCCCAGGGCAAGGTAACCGTCGTGGGGCACGGCGAAGGGGCCGTTACGGCCTGGTATCTCAGCAGGATCGTGATTGCCAACGTCACGGCGCCTTATCCGAACAAACTCGACCCGGCCTTGCTGGCCTCGGCGCCGCGTCGCAACTTTATTGACGACATGGTGCTGGCAAAGCTCGGCGATTTGAAACTCCCCCCTTCACCCAAATGCAGTGACGAGGAGTTTTTGCGACGGGCGTCGATCGACACGATCGGCACGTTGCCCACCGCGGCGGAAGCCAGAGCATTTTTAGCCGACACTGCGCCGGATAAGCGAGACAAGCTGATCGACGCGTTGCTTACGCGCCGCGAGTATGTCGATTATTGGTCGTACAAATGGTCGGACATCATGCTCATCAGTGGACGGAGGATTCGCCCGCCGGCCGTGAAGGCTTTTTATGACTGGATCCGCAACAATGTCGAAAAGAATACACCCTGGGACGAGATGGTTCGGCAAGTAGTGACCGCCCAGGGGAGCAGCCACGAGAACGGTGCGACAAACTTCTACGCACTACACCAACTGCCCGAGGAAATGACGGAAAACGTCAGCCAGGCTTTTCTCAGCCTCTCGATCGGCTGCGCACGGTGCCACAACCATCCGATGGAAAAGTGGACCAACGACCAGTACTACGCCATGGCCAATCTGTTTTCTCGGGTTCGCGCCAAAGGCTGGGGAGGCGATGCGAGGCTCGGGGACGGATTGCGGACGCTCTATGTTGCCGACTCGGGCGAACTGATCCAACCGGCTACAGGCAAGCCGCAGCCTCCGACGCCGCTGGATAGCGAGCCGATCCCGTTCGACGCGCCGCAAGACAGACGTGAGGTTCTGGCCCGCTGGCTCACTTCGCCGGACAATCCGTACTTCGCCCGGGCGATTTCGAATCGGGTGTGGGCCAACTTTTTTAGCGTGGGTCTGGTGGAAAAGGTAGACGACTTGCGGATGTCGAACCCTGCCAGTAACGAGGCATTGCTTTCGGCCACGGCCCAATATCTGGTAGCGAACAAGTTCGATCTGAAGACGCTGATGCGGGCGATACTGCAATCCGAAACCTACCAACGCAGCAGCCAGCCGCTGGCTGAGAACCGCAATGAGTCGCGGTTCTACTCTCGCTTTTATCCCCGGCGGATGATGGCGGAGGTGCTCCTGGACTGCATCGTACAGGTAACGGGCGTGCCGGAAGAGTTCAAGCGCGTGGCCGATATCGACGGGGCCACGCAGGATACTAAGTTCTATCCTCCGGGAACCAGAGCCTTACAACTCTACGACGCGGCCATCGTTTCCCCCTTCCTGAAAACATTCGGTCGCAACGAGCGCGAGGTAGCCTGTGAATGCGCCCGCACCAACGAGCCGTCGATTGTCCAAGTGCTCAATCTGACCAACGGCGGCAGTATCAACGGCAAACTGGCGGATAAGAAAAATAAGCTTACCGAATTGCTCGCGGCGGATCATTCCGATCTGGCCCTGTTGGATGAAATCTATCTGGGCACGCTGGCGCGCTTTCCCACGACCAAGGAACGCACCGGACTGGTGCAAGTGCTGGCCGAAACGCGCCCCTCGGAAAAACGCCAAGCCGTGGAAGATATCTATTGGGGCATTTTGAGCAGCCGTGAGTTTTTGTTTAATCATTGAGGCATATGGGGTGCCACTGCTGGCTTGCCCAGCAGTGAATCCTCAGCTACTTCTTAGCCATCAAGAAAACAATCAGACTCAATAAACAAAGAGACTTCAACACTGACAAATCCAAGAACATTCCGCGCAAGCACCGGTTCGGTAATTTAATGGCTAAGAATTCCTTGAAAAGACACTGCTGGGCGAGCCAGCAGTGGCACCCTACCGGGCTGTTGTCTCTCGTCGTTCTTCTGACGGCTACGGCCACTCATGCCGCGGAGCCCGCGGCGCCCGATTACAAGCATGGCGCGTATGCCATGTTTGAAAAGTACTGCATCGGCTGCCATAACTCCGACGACCACGAAGGCAAGTTGAATCTGGAATCATTCGAGTCGATGCAACAAGGAGGTAAGAGCGGCCCGGCTTTCATTGCCGGCGATAGTCAAAGCAGCCGGATCTATCGCGTATTGGCCGGCTTGGCGAAGCCTGCGATGCCGCCGGAAGACAATCCCCGCCCCAATCAGGCAGAGATTGGCGCCCTGAAAAGCTGGATCGATTCGGGTGCGCAGGGGCCATCGGGTGCTGCAACGCAACCTACCCTGGTCGTCCCACAAATCCCCTCCGCCAAAAATCTCAAGCAGCCAATTACGTCGATCGCCCATTCCCCCGACGGGAAGCTATTGGCGGTTGGACGCTATGGTGAAGTGGAATTCCTCGACGCCCGGCAACTCAAACCGCTTCGCAAGTTGGAAGGATTGCCCGGCAAAGTTACGTCGATTCGCTTTTCGACGGATGGCGCGCGATTGCTGGCCGCAAGCGGTGTGGCTGGGCTTTATGGAGAGGTCCATGTGTGGAGCGTCGCCGACGGCAGACGCGTGGCCAAGTTGCGTGGCCATCGCGACATGGTCTATGCCGTGGCAACTACCACGGACGGGAAACTGATCGCCACAGCCGGTTACGACCGCGATATCATCCTCTGGGATGCCGCCACGGGAAAAGAAATCCGCCGCCTCACCGGGCACAATGACCCCATCTACGACCTTGCCTTCAGTCCGGATGGACAGAATCTTGTCAGTGCGAGTGGCGATGCCACGTTGAAACTATGGCGCGTCGAAAGTGGCGAGCGGCTCGACACCTTCGGCCAGCCGCTGAAGGAACAATACTGTTGCCTCTTTACGCCTGACGGGCGCTTCGTGTTGGGGGCCGGCATCGACAATCGGGTGCGCGTCTGGCAGATAATTTCATCCGACAAGCCGGCGATCAATCCGATGGTCACGGCCCGCTTCGCTCACGAAGCGCCCATCGTCCGCCTTGCTCTCTCGCGCGACGGCACGCGATTAGCCACGGCATCGGAGGATCGCACGGTGAAACTCTGGGACACCAGCGACTATCGGCCTCTTAAGGTATTTGCCAAACAGCCGGACGTTGTCTCGGCCGTTGATTTCGCGCCGTCCGGTTCAATGCTGGCCGTGGCAAGAATGGACGGATCGCTCGAACTGCTCGCGATCACGCCCGTGGGACTCGCAACGAAGGAGTCGCCAGCGGAGAATCTGGCTGCGGCTGAAGTTTCTTCTTCCGGCGTAAACGTGCCGCCGGCAGATGAGAAAGCGACCGAGACGGAAGAATCCGAGCCGAACGACGATGCTGCCAAATCCAACAAACTGTCGCTGCCGGCTGTGGCGCGCGGAGTCATTCAGGCCATGCGGCAGGGCCAACGCGCGGATGCCGACCTCTACCGGTTCGAGGCCAAGCGCGGCGAATCGTGGATCATCGAGGTTCGGGCGGCCCGCGACAAGTCGCCCCTGGATTCCCGCGTTGAAGTTCTCGACAAAGCTGGAAAGCCCATCCTGCGGCTGAATTTGCGAGCCATCCGCGACTCTTACTTTCAGTTCCGCTCGCGAGACTCTCGCGGCGACGATGACTACCGCTTGCACAATTCCCAGGAAATGCGGATCGGCGATTATCTCTATGCCAACGGAGAAGTGGTCCGTCTGCACACGTATCCCCAAGGGCCGGATTCTGGGTTCTGGGTCTACCCCAACATCGACGAGAGGCGATTCGCCTGTTTCGATACCACCCCGGCCACTCATGGGTTGGGAGAACCGTGCTACATTGTCGAGCCGCACGCGCCGAGCGAAACGCTGACGCCCAACGGATTGCCGGTGTTCCCGGTTTACTTCGAGAACGATGACGACGCACGGCAACAACTTGGCGCCGATTCGCGGTTGACGTTCACGGCCCCGGCAGACGGAACGTATCTGGTGCGCGTCACCGACGTGCGCGGATTTCAAGGAGATAAATACCGCTACCAGCTTGCGATCCGTCGCCCTCGGCCCGATTTCTCCGTGCAGCTTCTCGACAAGAAAATCGAGATCAGCCCCGGCACTGGGCAGAAATTTCAGTTCAAGATCGAGCGCACGGACAATTTCAAAGACGAAGTACGTTTGAATATTACCAACCTTCCCCCAGGATTTACCTCAACACTGCCAACGACCATCGAGCGTGAACAATACTTCGCAGCGGCCATTCTGGAGGCAGACTCCAACGTCAAGGCTCCGGATAAATCGACCTTGGAAAAAATCCGCATCACCGCCACAGCAAAGATTGCCGGCCGCGAAGTGACGCGGGAAGTGAAAGGGCCAACGGAAATCAAGCTCACCAAGTCGGCCCCGCTGATCACCTGGATTACTCCTGCAACCGACAAGAAGCGTGAAGGAACTGCCTCCCTGGATCCACGGCAATCCGTGGAATTGACCATTGCTCCCGGCCAAACAATCGCCGCACAAATCCACGTCAAGCGACAAGCCTATAAGGGCGCCGTTACGTTTGGCCGCATGGGGGCCGGGTTCAATCTGCCGTATGGCGTATATGTAGATAACCTGGGTCTGAATGGCATTTTCGTGCCCGAGGATGCCGACGAGCGAACCGTCTACATCACGGCCGACGAAAGTGTGCCGGAGCAGACCCGCGTCTTCTATCTCCGCGCCCAGCAGGGGGGAAACCCCACGACGCAAGCCGTAACCTTGCATGTGCGCCGCAAACAGGCGGAAATTGCCCAGGGGGCGGCCCGTCCCTAAGGGAATCCCGCAGGCTTTTTTTCGGACTCTCGAACTACAATAGACTATTCGGCCTAGAGCCTTTCCCGCTTGCATTGCACCTTGAGTCCGACACCATGAATCATGCGGCCCGCCGCACTCGGCTGACCCTCATCGGCGGCCTGCTATTTTTGACACTAGCGCGACCCTGCCAAGTGACCGCGGCAGACGCTGCACTTTCGGGCTATGCGAACTACAAGACGCTCGCCCAGCAAGTTTCGCAGCTCGCCAAGTCCGAGTTGGTGACGCAGTCGTCGCTCGGGCGGACGCTCGGCGGACGCGAGATCTATCTACTCTCGATCGGCAAAGGGCGCAAGGATCAAAAGCCGGCGCTGTTGGTACTCGGAAACGTCGAGGCGGCGCAGCTCGTCGGCTCCGAAATGGCGATGCGAATTGCCCGTTCTCTGACGGAAAAAAGTGCTGCCGATCCGGCCACGCGCGAACTGCTCGACCGTTTCACCGTCTACGTCATTCCTCGGCCGAATCCCGACGGAAGTGAGAAATGCTGGGAACAGCCGCTTCGCGAGCCAACAGGCAACAAACGCCCGACCGATGACGACCGGGATGGAAAGATTGGCGAGGACGGTCCAGCCGATCTCAATGGCGACGGACTGATCACCATGATGCGGGTCGAGGACGACCGCGGCGAATATATTGCCCATCCCAAAGATCCCAGGGTGATGATCAAGGCCGATCCCAAGAAGAACGAGCGCGGCAAGTATCGGCTGCTTGTCGAGGGGCGCGACAAGGACCAGGACGAGAAGTTCTCCGAGGACGGCTCGGCCGGAGTCTCCTTCAATCGCAACTTCACATTCAACTATCCCTACTACCAGACAGGCGCGGGACCGCATCAGGTTTCCGAAATTGAAACCCGGGCCGTGGCCGATTTTGCTTTCAATCATCCGAACATCGTGGCGGTGTTGACGTTTACGCCCGAGGATAACCTTGTGCGCCCCTGGAAACCGGACGCTGGGAGCGAAGGGCAACCGGCCAAAACGCGACTGCTTACTGCTGATGCGGCCGTGCAGGATCAGCTTGCGGAGATGTATCGCAAACTGCGGTCCGATGAAAATGCTCCTGATTCTCCCGGTGGCGCTGGGTCGTTCTCCGATTGGGCATATTTCCATTACGGACGCTGGTCGCTGGCTGCCCGCGCGTGGTGGATGCCCAAGGTAGATGCTCCTGCCGCCGCGCCGGAGGAAAAGAAGCCGGCCGACAAAGAGGTGGCAAAGGGCGACAAATCGAAATCCAGTGAGGCGGCGGCCACAAAACCGGCGGACGATTCACGCGGAGCAGATCAACTAGTCGCTCTGGCGTGGTTCGCCAAAGAGAAAATCGACGGCTTTGTGGAGTTCAAACCGATCAAGCATCCCGACTTTCCGGACAAGACCGTGGAGGTGGGAGGATTCAAGCCGCTGGTTCGACTCAATCCGTCGGCAAAGCAACTGGACGATCTCGGTCAGAAGCACGCTTCATACGTACTGGAAGTGCTGGGTAAGTTTCCCCGCATTGCGATTCGCGACGTGAAGACGGAGCCGCTGGGAGCGGGAGTGCATCGCATCACGGTTCGCGTGGCCAACGATGGCCTGCTGCCGACCAGCACCGAAATGGGCCGGATCGCGCAGCAGAACTATCCGGTCCAGGTGAAAATGGAATTGCCTGAGAAGACTGAGTTTCTCAAGGGAGCCCCTCGCATGGCTATCGACCGGCTGGAAGGCAACGGCGGCACCGCCGAACGGACGTGGCTCGTCCGCTTGCCCAACGATCAACCGACGAATGCCAGCATTCGCGTTTCGGCCCCCAGCATTGGCGTCGTGGAAACGAAGGTGGAATTGAAATGACGAAACTTCTTACACTCTCCCTCTGTTTGCTTGGGATCATCACCTTCTGGTGCCACCAACTTGGCGCCGCGGACAAATCATCCAAGCCCACGCCGTATCAAACACCCGGCGCTCCGGCGGAACCGAAAGTTTCCCCCCGGTGGAATCGCTATCACGACGTGCCGCAGGCCGGCGCACTGCTGAAGCAAATCGCCGCCGCCTATCCTCGCTACGCCAAATTGCAGAGCCTCGGCAAAAGTTTTGGCGGCAACGAGATGTGGGTGCTGACGATCACCGATTTCGACCACGGAAAAGCGGACGAGAAGCCCGCATTTTGGCTCGACGGGGGCATCCATGCCAACGAGATTCAAACCGTGGAGGTGGTGCTCTACACCGCCTGGTATCTGACCGAGTGGGCAGGCAAACATCCATGGATCGATCGCCTGTTGAAGGAGCGAACTTTCTACATGATGCCCATGATGAGCCCGGATTCTCGTCAGGCTCATTTCTATCAGCCCAGCAGTACGCACGGGCCGCGCACTGGATTGCGCCCCGTGGATGACGATCGCGACGGATTGTTCGACGAGGACGGCCCGGATGATCTCGATGGCGATGGCCATATCACCATGATGCGCGTGAAAGATCCCAATGGCCGCTTCAAGCCGCACCCTGACTATCCCAATTTGCTGATTGAGGCCAAACCGGGCGAAAAGGGGATGTACCGGCTGCTGGGAGACGAGGGTTTCGACAACGACGGCGACGGCGAAGTGAACGAAGACGGACCAGGCTTTTACGATCCTAATCGCGATTGGCCTTCCAACTGGCAACCTCCGTACCTTCAAGGGGGCGCGTATCGCTATCCGTTCTCGATTCTTGAGAACCGGATGGTTGGCGACTTCATTGCCACACGTCCCAACATCGCCGGCGCGCAGTCGTATCACAATTGCGGCGGCATGTTGCTGCGCGGCCCGGGTGTTCCCACACAGGAATACGATGGGGCCGACGTCAGAACGTACGATCGCCTGGCGGAGATCGGTGAGCGCATGCTACCCGGCTATAAGAAACGCCGCGTCGGGACCGAACTCTATCCTGCCTCGGGGCTGGAGATCGACTGGCTTTTTCAGATGCGTGGAGCGTATGCGTTCACCAACGAACTGTTCACGCCGTTCAACTTCTTCCGCGACCCGGGTGAGCAGGGATTTTTCGCCAAGGATGAAACACTTCAGCGATTCGACAAATATGTATTGCTCAACGAAGGGTCCGTACCCTGGCACGAAGTGACGCATCCGCAATACGGCAAGATAGAGGTTGGCGGCATTAAGAAAAGTTGGGGCCGGCAGCCGCCGTCGTTTTTGCTGGAAGAGGAATGCCACCGCAATATGGCATTTTCGTTGTTTCATGCCGACCAGATGCCACTGGTTTCCGTGCAATCCGTCGATGTGAAGCGGCTCTCGGACAAGCTGACGCAGGTCACGGCAATTATTGAAAACGACCGGATCTGCCCCACACGGGCCATCTTTGACGTCAAGCACAAGCTGACGTCGCCCGACGTTGTGCGGCTCAGCGGCAAGCACATTCGCGTCGTGGTAGGGATGACGGACAACGATCCTTACTTTCAGAAGCCGGATGAGCAAAAACGCGAACCGGAATCGCTGCAGATTCAGTCCGTACCCGGCAACGGCGTGGTCTATTGCCGCTGGCTCGTGGAAGGAAACGGACCGTATGAGGTTTCAGTCACTTCCGTCAAAGGGGGACGAGATGCGAAACGGACTCAGTAGGTTGGGATCCTCGCTGATGCACTATTGTGGGATGGTCACTGTTGTGGGATGGTCTCCGACCATTTCACTCGCGTGACCGAAGGTCTCCTCTTCTACGCTGTGCGCCGCCCACGCCCTCGGAGACCTACGGTCGGCGGGATGGCACGGTCGGGAGACCGTGCCATAACAGGGCCAACAATCGGGATTGGACAGATCAGTCGCAGGGCGCTAGCCCCCGGTCTTTCCGGGGGTACACTGCTTTGCCGCGATAGATTGTCAGCTTCACGTCTGTTTCACATTGAAACAGCAAAGCGTGCGGATCGGCGTCGTCCCGATCCGGGAGCCCGATGGCCACTACATTGGCATGCTTCCCAGGCATAAGGGATCCAATCCGATCGGCACAACCCAGGGCCGCCGCGCCGCCCAGCGTTCCGAGGCGCACGATCTCACTGGGGGGCACGCTTGAGTGCACTCGGGCCACATGTCGCATCTCCGAGAGCAGACTGAGATCGGGATTCGTGCCGCGGCCGTCCGTGCCCAAGGCGACGGAAACGCCAGCCGTAAGCAACTCGGCCAGCGGATAGTGCGGATGGCCAAAATAATGATGCGTGCGCGGGCAATAGACCACGGCCATGCGATCGGAATGTGCGGCCAGCCAGGAGCGGTCTGACGCATCCAAATAATTGCCGTGAATCACCAAGGCGCGGTCGGCGTCCGCCAGCATTTCTAAATAGTCTCGCGGCTTCATTCCAGGCTCAAAATCGCTCGCGTCCCATGAATTCCAGCGCTTGAGCGTTTCGACCAAAGGACCGCTCTGGCGATCAAGCAATTCCAACTCTTCCCACGACTCGGCCAGGTGCATGGCCACTGGCAACCGATGCCTGCGCGATGCCGTGCAAGCGGCCATCACCAATTCATTCCGCGCGGTGTAGGGTGCGTGTGGGCTGATCCCAGGTCTCCAAGGACCGTTTTTCTTGAATGCCCTTTGGGTTGCTATTTCCAGCCACTCGTCCAGTTTGATCCGTTGCAACTCTGCTCGCTCGACCGTTAAGCCGATCAATTCCAAGAAGGCCCAACCTTCTGTGCCTCTCACTGCTTTCGGCGCATGCAACTCATCGCGAGCGATATTGGCCAGCGTGGTTGTGCCATGCCGGCGGCTCTCGCGCAGTCCGGCAAGGACTGCCTTACGCTGAACCGCGTCTTCATCGGCAACAACCGCGATGCGCCGCTGCCGAATCACCAGATCCAACCACTCCGCGAAAGCAATGCCTGGCTGCCCGATGGGAGTTGTGTGAAGGCTGAAATTGAGATGAACGTGAGCGTTGACCAACCCCGGCAGCAGAGCCACATTGCCGAGATCATAAAGTCGGCAGCCGCGTGGCGGAGTGGTGGTAACATCGTGAATGTGTCCGTGGCGGACAACCACCACACCGTCTGCCAGCGGGGGCCGCTCGACCGGGAACACGTAGCGGGCTCGCAGAGCGTAGTTCTCGGTGTGCGAGTTCATCGCTAACTTGCCAGAGCTTGAGCCGATTCGTGATCCATGCGCTCCTGAAGCGCCTCTTCGTGCGTCCGGCGATACGGGAAGCTGGCAAACAGGAGAAAGATGAACCCCGCAAACAGCAGGCAGACAAAAAGCACTTCCACACGAAACACGCGGACCTGCATGTAATCCACTTGTAGCCAGGCCAGCGAAGAATGCTCCAGCTTGTAAGCCGAGAGGCCGGTGAGGTACGCAATGGAGTTGTGCGTGAAATGGTAGAGCACGCCCGGCCAAAGGGCGCCCGATTGAATGGCCAGATATCCCAAGACGCATCCCAAGAGACTTGCGACGATCGATTGTTGCAAGATGCCGTGCGCGACGCCAAACATCAGGGAACTAATGGCAATCGCCCGCCATTTGTGCCCCTGGTGGCGCAAACCGGAGAGAATGAAACCGCGGAACGCCAACTCTTCGCAAATTGCCGGCGTCACGGCGAGCGCCAACCAACCAAGCCAAAACAAGTTGCTCCCCGGCTGGATCTGCGTTACCACTTTGGAAAACAGTTCCACCTCCGGGCTGCGCAAAGGATAGACATATTGCACGATGAGATGCAAGTCGTAGATCACGGGAAAGAGAAATATGGCCAAGAGCGGCGCGGAGAGTAAGGCGATGAGTGAACGCAAATTAAGCCGCATCGGCAAGAGAAGAGTGCGTGCGGGATCTCGCGTGAGCATTACGGACATGATCAGCGCCGGGGTGGCCACAATGGCCACGCCTATCACGATCGCAACCTTAAACAGAAACGCGATATCGGGCTGGTGCCCATAAGGATCTGGCGCCACCAGGAATCTGAAGAAAAACATCAGCACCAAAATCAGTACGCCGCACATCACTGCCATGGCCACCGAAGGCGTCGGTTGCCGATCGCGAATGAGGTGCTTCATCCAGCTCGATATATCCCACCGTTCACCCTCGCGGAACAGCACCGCTTCCGAACTGAACTGATCGATCGCCCAGCGAATGGCAATCCAGCAGCAACAGAGCGTGACTGCCATCACGGGTATGGCATACGGCCAGAGTCGAACGATAGTCCCTTCCATCGTCGAGCGCATCAGCAGCACAATACCGCTGACGGGTATCAGGCTGCTTCCCAGGTTCAATTCCGCGCTAGGAGCCATCGGCAGCAATATGAGCGGCATGGTCACCAGAATGACCGGCATCAAATAGTACTGCCCTTCCTTCGTGCTCCGCGCAAACGCGGCCAATGCCAGGCAAACGGCGCTGAACAGGGCTGAGACTGGAATCAAGATCAGCACCAACCAAAACAACGAGGCCAACGGTGGCGGACCTACGTTGGCCATTTGCGGCAAGGCCCCGAGGTTCCTCATCACGACAAAGCCGGTGATGCCCATGCTCACCAGGTTCAGGACCGCCGTGATCATGCTGAAAACCATCACGGTCATCAGTTTGCCCATCACGATTTCACCCCGTTGGGCTGGGCTGGTCAGGAGAGTTTCCAACGTCCCGCGCTCTTTCTCGCCGGCACAGAGATCGATGGCTGGATAGAAAGCGCCGGTCACTGCCCAAATCAACAACACAAAGGGAAGCACCTTCGACCACAGCGAGGTGTCGATATTTGCCTCGGGGCGTCCGTCCACGTACTGTCGCTTCACAAGAACCGGCGGCTTGGGATCGACATTGCTCTGCTTGAGCGTGGTGGTTCCCACATCCTCCGACCAGGCCGTCAGCGGCACCGTCACTCGGGCGCCGGCTTCTTGCGATTTGGCTTGGCGGTTGTCGGAAATGACGACGGGAGACGGAACTTGGGGCCGCGGCTTGTTCGGAGGCCAGCGACCGGCGACTTGCTCCTTCAAATAAACTCGATAGTCTTCCAGCTTTTGAGCAAAATCAGGGGGGAAATAGACGATGGCTTCGTATTCGCCGCGCTCGACCATGCCGCGCATGGCGGCTTCGCTGAGCGGCTCTGCCGGCACACCGTCGGCGCTTGGCTTGAGCGAGCGAAACTCCAGTTTCATTAACCTGGCCTTCTTCTCTTCCGCAAAGAGGCTCTTGTCGAAGCCGCCATCTGTGGCAAACAAGGCAGGGAGATCGACAAAATCCTCACGCCCCACCACCAGCACTCGGCTCGGCTCTTCCTGCAAGAATTGGGCGATCTGGAAGAAGCTGAAGCCCAACAAGGGATAGAACAGCACCGGCAACACCGCGATCATGAACAGCGTCCGCCGATCGCGAAATTGATCGCGAATCTCTCGGCCGAAGATCAGTTTGATGTTGGTGAAGCTCATAAGTAGGTCAGGCTATTGCCTGACGTTCTCTCTGCTCTAGTAATTACGTTCGCTTCTAACTTTCTCCGTCAGGCAATAGCCTGACCTACGTTGGCCGAAGTTTCCGGGCCGGCCAAAATCAGTTTGAAGAACAAATCTTCCAGATCGGGTTCGCCGTGCAGGTTGCGCAGTTCATCGATGGTTCCGGCAGCCAGGACGAGGCCGCGGTGCATGATCGCCACTCGGTCGCAAAGCCGCTCGGCCTCGCGCATGATGTGAGTGGAATAGATGATGCACTTTCCTTGCAAGCGCAATTCAGCCACGGTGGTCAGCAATGCCCGCGCCACGAGCACATCGAGGCCCGACGTGGCTTCGTCCAGAATAATGACGGGGGGATCGTGAATGATCGAGCGGGCGATCGACACTTTCTGCTTCATGCCGGTCGAAAGCTTCCCGCCCAGCACGTCGCGGAAGTCGTTCATTTGCAATCGTTCAAATACCGCTTCCATCCGAGTACTCAAGTTGTCGTTAGCCAGACCATAGAGTCGGCCAAAGTACTCGACCATCTCCCAGGCCGTCATCCGGTCGTAAACCGCGGTGCTGGCCGAGACGAAACCGATCTGATGACGAACTTGCGACGGTTGCGTGACCACGTCGAAGCCGTTGATCGACGCTGTTCCAGACGTGGGCCGCAACACGGTGCTGAGGATCCGCAGGGCCGTTGTCTTGCCCGCACCGTTAGGACCTAAGAGACCGAAGACCTCTCCCGGGCCGGCATCGAAACTGATGCCGTTGATGGCCACCACTCTGCCCCGCTTGAGGTCCGCATAATGTTTCGTCAGATTGCGGACGTGAATCATGGCGGATGATGGCAGGCGTGGGAAGAGATGACGCACCAGGAGAGCGAGTAACGATCATGCCGGCATTGCGGCTCAAGATGTCACACGCGCTGCCCGACTGTCGGACGCCCTTAGTATACCACAGCCTGCGCCGGCGGCAGCGAGGGGCTGGCCACTGGGGGAGCCTCGTCGATCAACTCGTAAAAGACGTTACGTTGACGAGGAATGTAGCCCAATTCAGCAATGGCGGCGCGGATTTGCTTCAGAGTCAGATAATGCACTGTGCCTGCTTGAGCGACCACGTTCTCTTCGATCATCAAACTGCCCATGTCGTTGGCTCCGAACGTCAGTGCAATCTGTCCAATCTTCAGCCCCTGCGTAACCCAACTCGATTGAATGTTGGGGATATTATCGAGATACAACCGGGCGACTGCTTGCGTCCGCAAATATTCTGCTGAGCCCGAGGGAGGAATATGCGCCATATCCGTGTTGTCCGGCTGAAACGTCCAACAGATGAACGCGGTGAATCCGTCAGTCTCATCTTGCAACTGGCGCAATCGGTCCAAATGCTCAATCCGCTCGGCCAGCGTTTCCACATGTCCGAACATCATCGTCGCTGAACTGCGGCCCCCCATCTGGTGCCAGACTCGCATCACTTCCAGCCAGTCGTCTGTCAGCACTTTCCCCCGGGTAATCTCCCGCCGCACACGGTCCACCAGAATCTCCGCCCCACCCCCCGGCAGGCTCCCCAGGCCGGCCACCTTCAAACGCTCCAGGACCGTCCGAATCGGTAGTTTTTCTAGTTTGGCAAGTGCATGGATTTCCGGCGGACTGAAAGCGTGCAAATTAACCTGGGGAAAATGCTGCTTGAGATCAGTCAACAATTCTTCGTACCACTCGATCCGCAGTTCAGGGTTCATTCCCCCCTGCATCAAGATCTGGTCTCCCCCGAGGTCCACCATCTCCTGAATCTTCTCCAAGATGACCTGCCGCTCCAGCACATAGCCTTCGGCGTGTTTAGGCCGGCGGAAGAAAGCGCAGAAATCACAAACCGCCGAGCAGACGTTGGTGTAGTTGATGTTGCGGTCGATGTTGTAGGTGCGAAAATTCTCCGGGTGCAGCCGGCGCGTGATGCGGTCTGCCGCTCTTCCCAGCGCAACGAGATCGCGCGATTCGAGCAGCGCCAGACCTTCATCTGGCGTCAACCGCTCGCCATCGACGGCCTTATCCAGCAGTTTTGCAATGGAAGAAACCAAGTTCCACACCCGAGGGGGCCAAGTTCAACTCCGCCGCTTCGCGAAGATACAATTCCAGACCCTGCTGTTCGCCTGGCTGGAGATAGAAATTGAGATTCCTGCGCAAATAGTCCCCGCACTGCGGCTCTGTGAGACCTAGCGGCGCCGCTTCGGCCGCGGCAATGTCGTCGATGTGATCCACGCCGGCATCGCGCGTCTCGCTCAACAGCGCGTCGAGTCGTTCCAGAGGCGCATCCTCGCGCGCCATCCACATGGCGAACACGAAGGGAAGTCCTGTGGTGCGTAGCCACTGATCTCCCAAATCCCAGACTGCGGCAAACCGCCCTGGAGGCGACTGGATCGCCCGATCGCCAATCAACAGCACGGCATCGGACTCGCACGATTCAATTCCGTCACCCAGCCGCAGTGTGGTCAATTCCGGTCGCAATCCATATCGCTTCGCAAGCAAGATCTGCACCAGGGCCGCGCTGGTCCTGGATCCTTCATCCAAAGCCAACGTGCGGATTTCGTCCATGGGCACACGGCTAAACAACTTGACGCTCAGAACGGGGCCGCGACAGCCGATGCAGGCGTCCGAGACGATTCGATATTCCGGGTGAAACGCCGCCACTAGCGACGGCACCAGAGCCACATCGAGCGATCCTGCGGCCAAGGCGTCGGCTAGCCGGCTGGGAACATCGAAGACCACTTCCGCCCAGGGCGCCCGCCGCTGCAACTCAAACACCAGCGGCCGGCTGTTGAGATAGTTGACGGCTCCGATGCGAACAGGGGGGGTGACGTTCATCGCTCAAACAGCTCTCAAGCCAACGGCCGCACGTCGCGCCAGAGGGGCTTGATCGGCAACCGAGGTGGATTATAGAGGACGCCCCACGGGGGACAAAGGGGATCGAACCGCGATCCCCTCCTTGGCAACCGCAATGGGAGCGTGGCGTTAACTGAGGCCGAATCGTGGGGCAATAGCCTGACCTACGATTTCTGCTACGATTTCGGCGGTGGGCTGAATTGATTCCATTTGGGATGCATGGCGATTGTCACGTCGATGATGCTATCAACCCAGGCTCGCATCAAGGCGGGGGTGATGTCAATATTGCGTTCGGCGCGCATCAGCAGCAGATCCTTGCTGGCTTCCATGTAGACAAAGGTATTGGGCGAGACAACGGCGTTGGCTGTGAGCATTTCCTGCCACGCCGAACTCTTGACCGCTGTCGCATCCACTTGGCTGGCAAGCGGCGTGCCCATCACCAGGTACGGCTGTTGCGGGGCGATGCCGACAAAGACCGGAACTGTCCAATCGCTGCGCGTACTCTTAATCAACAGACGTTTCATCCCCTGTCCGATGTCTTGCTCCTGCGGCGCATAACCCAAGTCGTCGAGCATCTTCTTGAGGCTCTCAAAGGTTAGCGGCGGTCGAGTGGCTGCCGGCGGCGAAGTGGCCAAATCCAAACCCGCCAGATCAAATGCAAACACACTACCGCGTTGTCTCAGTTTGGCAGAAAGCTGAGCCGGCAATGCCTGGTCTCCCGCTTTCACCGTGAACCCGGATGGAAAACCCACCTTCGACGCAGGATCCTTCGCCGGCGCTTCCAGCGCAAGGATGGTGAACATCGACAATCCAACCAGCGTACTCGCAAGAATTCGTTTCATGTTCGTAATCTCCCCTGTAATGGAAGCCTCCGGGTGAGCCATACTGCCGATATTGTGATTCAGAAAGGGTCAAATCCGGCATAACCTTCCGCAACGCCTGTACATAGAAATAACACGGCACGGCCGTCAGCCCCACCACCGCCAGAACATAAATCGCGCTGAGTACCAGGTTTAATGTCCCCCCGAAACCGGCCGCGATCTTGGAAGGGTTCGACTCGCGCAAGTCGGGCATCTTGGCTCCCAGCCCCACGGCCACAGCCGCCAGCCCCGTACACAAGAGTAAACCTGTAATCTGGTGAACCAAGATCACGAGTGGATTGATGCGCAACATGACATCACTCATCAGAATCAACAACAGGCATGGGATCAACGACCCTAGCGAGGCGAAGAGAAATTTCCCCCACAGAATCGTATCTCGCGAGATCGGCAACGGCCCCAACACCCAGAACCGGCGTCCTTCGAGGCTGATCATCGGAAAGATGAATCGCGTGGTGAATGTGGAAAGGATCAGGCCCACGACCGTCAGGTTGAGAAAACTGACGACATTGATCCAGACGGCATGTTGCGGGCCGTAGGTGAGCCACGGCATGGCCATGAAGAACAATAGCACCAGGCCGAGGAAAATGAGAAACTGCGTCCACTGCGTCGGATCGCGACGAAAAATGCGAAAATCCTTCAGGAGCAAGAGCCGCGTCGGGGAAGGCAACGGCCGCAGGATGCGGTCGAGGACTCGGTCGATCAAGGCCGCCCCGGCCTGGCGTTTCGGCGTGCCGAGCGTCTGTAAGTGATAATAACTATCGCGCAAGACTCGGCCCGCGAGCGCGACGGCTACTTGATGAATGGCCAATGCATTGGCCACCAGCAACGCTAGAAACAGCATCGCCTGCGCCCAAGGCTGATAGCTTAATAGTCGCCCTTCTCCTCGCGCCGCTTCAAGCAACCCGGCCGAGAGCCACCAACTAGGCAATAACCGAATTGGCACATTGTTGACTCGACGGCGCATCTGTTCGAACCACCGATTCGTCAGCAGATTGCCATCGTTGCCGGCAATCACGGACCACAGCATCAGCCCCAATGCCGCCAACGTCAACACGCACAGCGCCCCGAGAGCCCACTTGCGGTGCCTGGCAAACAGCCGCACGATCAACAGGCAGGCAATCGCTCCCAGGCCGGAGGGGATCAGCGCGAACGAAACCATATAGGGCAACAGCAGGAAGTAGAAATACCAAGGCGCATCGGCTACCAGCCCATAAGCCGCCAGGAGCGGGCTCCCCAGCAGAAGAAAACCCCAACTGCTGAGCATGGCCGCCTCTTGGAAGCGGTGCATGAAAATCCGCTCGGGCCGCGTCGGCGTGGAAAGCAGGAAGCCGACCTCTTGCGAATCGAACAACCCGCCATAGAGGATAATCCCGCTGGAAAAGGCCAGCATCAGCGTCAGCGAGCCGTAGAACAGATTGAACACAATCTCCTCGGCCCCATCGCTCTCGGCGCGCAGATAGACAAAGCCTTCGTAGGCCATATAAAAAAGCCCCAGCCAGAAGAGCGCGCTGAGAATGGTGGTCAGCCACAGCCTCAGCCGGGCAACCGCCATCAATTGCAAGAGCGTGGAGCGCATCAACTGCCCACGCAACCGCCAAAAAATCCTGGCTTCCTCTCCTGTACTTAAGAGTCGGGCTTCATCGACCGGCAGGGTCAGCGACGCGGCAACGGGCAAGGGAACAGAACCGAGGGACATTGCTACATGCCCTCCGCGATCGGCGGCGATTCGAGCATCTGTCGCTTCACACTCTCATGCCCGTTGGTTGTCGCCACATCGTCAGAACTTGTTCTCCCCAAAAGAGATTCTGTCACCTGTCCTTGAGTCAACTGGAGGAATAGTTCCTCCAGCGACTGATCGTGCCGAGACATCCTCTGCTTCAGTTCGCCCAGCGTGCCGACAAATAGCAGCTTGCCATGATTGAGGATGCCCACCCGCTGTCCAATCTCTTCAGCCAGCGACAGGATGTGCGTGGACATAAACACGGTAACGCCTTCGCTGGCCTTCTTCTGGAGTAAATCTTTGACAAGGCGGATGCTGCGCGGATCGAGCCCTACCATCGGCTCGTCCACCACCAGCACTTCAGGATCGTGAAGCAAGGCCGAGGCAAAGACCAGCCGCTGCTTCATTCCGTGTGAATAGCTCTCGGTCAAGTGATCGACAAACGGAGCCAGCTCAAAATGGCCGATCTCGCGTTGCAGGTTGGCCTCGGCCCGCTCTGGAGACAAGCCATACATATCGGCCACAAAGCGCAGAAACTCCCGCCCCGTCAATTTCTCGTACAGATAGGGCTCATCCGGCACATAGCTGATGCGGCGTTTTGCTTCGCGCGGCTCTTCGGTTACGTCGTAGCCACACACACGAACCGTCCCGGAACCGGGCCGCAATAGCCCGACCGACAACTTGATCGAGGTTGTCTTACCCGCCCCATTGGGGCCCAGAAAGGCGAACAATTCCCCTCGCGGGACACTCAAGCTAAGCCCGTCAACCGCCACTTTCGCGCCGTAGCTGCGTGTTACGTTATCGAACTCAATCATGTCGGGGAATAATATCCTCTCCGATGTGGGCAGACCATTTCTTTTCCAGCGCCTCGGCCAATCGGATCGCTTTATCAGCAGGCAGTCGCACGAACTTCAGTTTTCGTCCCAGAATTTGAATATCCTCTCGGAGCACCATGCCGTCGCTGGGCCGTACCCACATTTGCCGCAGCGGTGTCTCGGCCCAGCGGGAACCGGCTCCCGAATCGCGACGAAACTCCACCAGCCAGCAGGTTTCACCGTGGCCTTCCCAGAGAATGTCTTCCTGCCGCATGACCGTAGCCACAAGGTCTTCGCTCGAGACGTCTCCCGACCCTCCCGCCTTCAGCGGGCTCAATTGCTGCGTCTTCCACGACTGACCCTTGGTCAACACGGGCATATAGCCTCTGGGCGCATTGCCGTCGCTCACGACCGATTGATCTCCCAGCCAATAGGAGGCCACCTGTTGCGGCTCCCCTTTGTTCAGCCGGGCCATCACTTCGAGTTGACCGTCGTTGTTCGTGCCGGTAATCGTACACCAGGCGGGTCCGTCTCCAATGATCACGCTCGATTCGAAGCGGCTCAGTTGTGAACGTTCGTCGAGATGAATGGTGCTATTGATCCCCATTTCCATCCGATCGTCGATACGTGCCAAACCCAGCATGGTGCGCATCATCGGCCCACCCATGGCGGCAATCGGCAGCCGCCAGAGTTGAACGCGACTTTGCATTTCAGTTCGGCCACCCTGCCGAGGGACGATGCGGCTGGCAGCCCAACCCAGCCTGCCGCCCGCACCGGGCTGGTCCCGTTGAGAAGCGACCAGTTCAATCGTCCAGCAGACCACCTCTTCGCGTGGTTTCTGTTGGCGCGCGGGGATGAGATATTGCGGCGGGTTGCCCCGCTGCATGTGGGGGACAACCTTCTCGACGACGAGCCAACTCGTGGCCGCCAGCCAGAATACTAACACCAAGAGATTGAATGTCCGCGTGCCCATCGCAGTGCCTCGCTTTCCCTGTCCCCCGTCTAATGTATCAGCGCGGCTCCCCCCCGGCCAGCTATTTGCTAGCAAAGCTCACTATTGCCCCCGCAAGGGTGGGCAAATTCAGCTTGCGTCAAAACGGCAATCTGCGGATGATACGCCGCTCGATCAACCTATCCCCGGCGGCCGGGGCAGGCGCCGTGGCTGGGCTGGTCGGGGCATCGTTAAACTTTGCAAAGGTTGGGAGAAGTACAAGTAAAACCGAAGTCTCACGACTTCGGCTACGGGTATTTTGGGGGTCGGGTTGCCAGCGGCAAGGATGCCTGTTGGGCCTCGCACTTCCGCTATGAGTCGAATCTGCAAGGAGGCGTTCAGTCATGCGACACACGGCACGTTGGTGGCGGCACTTGGGTTTATTGTCGATCGTGCTCATTGCAACCGCGGGATGCAATAAAGGGGACGGCCCCGGGGGTGTAACGGCCTCCGTGGCCGGTGCGTCCACCGACGTCAGCGGCAGCCCCGCCGCGCAAGAATCGACGGGCCACGAAGAATCGCACCGGCCCGTCGTGAAGATGGAAACGACACTCGGAGCTATCACCATAGAGCTGGACGCCGAACGCGCGCCAATCACCGTCAAGAACTTCCTCTGGTACGCCAACAACGGCTCGTATCAACAAACCATTTTCCATCAGTTGGTTCCCGGCTACGTGGCCATCGGCGGCGGCTACGACCAACAACTGGCCGAACGGCCCACGCACATCGAGATCCGCAATGAGGCGGCTAACGGCCTGAAGAACAAGCGTGGCACCATCTCGATGGCCCGCCGGCCAAATGTCGTCGACAGCTCGACCAGCCAATTCTTCTTTAACCTGGCGGACAATTCGCAATTGGATCAAAAAGGGCGCAACACGGCGGAAGAGTTCGGCTACTGCGTCTTCGGCAAAGTGATCGACGGCATGGAAGTACTCGATCGAATGTCGGCCGCTCCCGTGACCAAATCCGAAAAGTTCGGCTCTACGCCCGCCACGCCGATCGTCGTCAAATCGGTCAGCCGCGTCCGCTAGCAGCCCTCGCCTGCCGGGCGTGGGCTGGATCCTTATGTACCGATCAGGAATCTAACTTCAGGCCGTGGATGAAGATTCCGCTTTCCGCACTCATACGCGCCGAATCTCCTGCCGACATCACAGCCATTCGCCAAGTCCACGAGTCTGCCTTCCCCACCCCAGGCGAAGGACAACTCGTAGACGCACTCCGCTCCGCCGGGCATTTATGCCTCTCATTGGTCGCCGAATTTCAAGGTACCATCATCGGCCACGTCGCCTGCAGCCCGGTGAGTCTCCGTGACCATCCGAGCCTGCTCAGCGGTGTTGGCCTCGGCCCCATCGCTATCATTCCAGCACATCAATCACAAGGCGTCGGTAGCCGACTGATGCGAGACTGCCTCGCCGCTGCGGCTGCCGGGGGGTTCACCTTCATCGTCGTCCTTGGTGAACAGGCCTACTATACCCGATTCGGCTTTGTCCCCGGGTCAAACTTCGGCCTGCAAAACGAGTACGGCGTCGGCGATGAATTCATGGCTCTGGAACTCCAATTCGGCAGTTTGCCGCAACCGGCCGGACTGGTGCGCTACGCGCCGGAGTTTGCCTCGGTGGCTCCCTAGCCGAGTATTTGAATAAAATCCCTCCACAGTTACGGCATAGTCGCCGCCGTAACCTCCCGTCTCCCACAGACTTGCATTAACACCCCCGATCACATGCCGGAATTTTTGTCGAGGGGGTGTCCAATTTGGGCTGTCCGCCGGTACTGTTCGTGGTGAGTCCGATGCGGATGCATCGGCGGTTCGAACCATAGGAATTGCCAGTGATGCCCGAGAGTCCCCAGCCAGGCAAGCAGTCGCGTAGGGAGGAATCGCACACTGCGGAGTTCGTGCGCCTTCTGGCACTCCACGAACGGCGGTTGGCGGCTTGCGTGCTTACGCTGGTACTCGATTGGGACCGGGCCAACGATATTTTGCAGGAGACGAAACTGAGACTCTGGGAGCAGTTCGACGATTACGATCCCAGCAAGGATTTTGGGGCCTGGTCGCGCACGATCGCCCGCTACATGGTGCTGAAGCACCGCGAACAGGCTGCCCGGGACCATCTACTGATTGGTCCTGAATATCTTGAAGCGATGGCCGAGGAAGTGGCTGCGGTGTCCGACGGCCTCGCCGAGCGACAAAGCGCGCTGGCCCGTTGCGTGGACGAACTGGCCGAGGGACCACGCGATCTGCTTAGGCGCTGCTATCTGCCAGGCAGTTCGTTGAAGAAGGTGGCTCAGCAGCTCAATCGCACTCCCGGGTCTCTCTACAAGGCGGTGGAGCGAATCCGCCGGCGGCTTCTGCAGTGCGTGGAAGACAAGTTGAGCAAGGGGGCCTCCCGATGACTCAGCAACAGCCCGCCCAGAATCAGACTCATGACGAGAACCTGTTCTCCAGGGTGCATGATCTGGTGAGCGCCGCCTTGGAGCGGGAAATATCGGCGGCGGAAGCTGCCGAGTTGCAACGACTCGTCGTGGAGAATCCCGCCACCCGTCGGATGGTGGCCCTTTATATTCAGGATTCGTCGGCGCTGGGCGCATGGGCCGAGGCCATGCCCGCGACCAGTCCTGAACCAGTTGATGAGGCTGCAGGCTGGAGGCTGAAGGCTGGAGGTCAAGAAGTCCCCGCCACACTAGCCCGAAGCGCGAGCGAGGGAGTATCTCCGGGTGCCTTAATCCACATTCCACATTCCGCATTCCGCATTTCCGCCATCGCCGCCGTCGTAGCGTTCGTCGCCATCGGCATCCTGGCCTATAGGTTCTGGTCCGGGCCAGCAGCGCTGCCCGTGGTTAAGCAGATCCCTGCCGCGAAAATTGCCAACCTGACGGACGCCAAGTGGGAAGCAGCGTTTTCCCCTGCGGGCAACCATGTGCTTACTACCGGCCAGCGCCTGATCCTGCAGAGCGGTTCGGCGGAGATCACATTCAACAGCCAGGCCAAGATCATTGTGGATGGCCCCGCGGAATTCACGATCATGGACGCGGGGGCCTGCCGGCTGGCGGACGGCAAACTGACGGCACATGTTCCGGAGCCAGCCAAGGGATTCAAAGTCCACACGCCCGACGGCACCGTGACCGACCTGGGGACGGAGTTTGGCGTGTACGTAACCGCACGCACCGACCAGCAGGCTTCCAGGGAAGAAGAGCAGCAGCCGGGTGGCGGTCCGCAGCAAGACGGCACGCAGCCGCCGGTCACCGAAGTGCATGTCTTCAAAGGCAAGGTGGACGTGGCGCCGGGCGACCAACTCGCCCAAGCTCCTACTTCCTCCATCCCCCATCCTCCATCCACCATCCTCCAAGCCGGCCAGGCCGCCTCCGTCAGCGACAACAAAGTTCAGCCGCTGCCGGCCGCCGATCCGTTCAAGTTCGCGCTCGACAAGCTCCAAGGCAAGCCGCGGACCGTGCTGCTCTCGGAGGATTTTGAATCGTATGACGTAGGGGTCAAGGAAAATGCCATCGGCCC
>JAIOPX010000399.1 GCA_021413705.1 Planctomycetota bacterium
CCAAGTCAGGCGCGCCCGGCCAATAGGCTTCTGTAGGCTCGATGGCCGGCAGATTCTCGCGGGCGATGAACGCCAGATCGAGAGCACGCACCGTATCGGGATCACGGGCGATGAGAAAGCCGGTTTCGGCGCCGAACGCCACGCCGAGACCATGCTTTTCGATATAACCACCCACCAGAATCGTTAGCCTCTGGACAATAATCCCATGCTTCCATCCTGCGGGAGACATCATGCGTACTTCTCCGGCAATCAACTCACAGCGGTCGTTCGCGTGAACTTTCAGCAACTGATCGGCGGTGACGGGAGTGATGGTAGACATGGTAATCCCATTTTAGCAGTTCTTGGCTGCCCGGCAAACGGACGAATCGATTGCATATAGGTATCACGGCGGCGCAGCTACCGGGCCCGTGTCCTCCAGTTCCAATCCCAACTTGGCCAGCGCATCGCGGGAGGTTTCATATCCGCGGTGATGGATGCCGCGCACTCCCAAGCCCTGGGCGACCGAGACGAACAATTCCCGGTCGTCGAGATAGACCACTTCGTCCGGCGGCACCTGGGCGATGTCCAAGGCCAGGCGGAAGATATCCGGATCGGGCTTGCGCAAATGCACGAAGCTGGAGAAGATGAAGAAATCTACAAAGCTGCCGAGTTGAAACTTCTGTACCCGATGCAAGGTCAGCTCGCGGCCTTCATTGCTGACCACGGCGATCTTCAGCCGGTAGCGCTGCTTCAGCGCCGTGACAAACTCGATCATGTGCGGCAGTCGCTGCGACTGATCGAGCATGAAGTTCTTAAATGCATCGGCGGTGAACTTGCGGGGCTCGTAGAAAATGACCCGCTTCATATATTCGTCGAGACCCTGTTTACCCTGTTCATAGGTGTCGAAGTTCAGATGGTGCCGGTCGTTGACCTGCTCCAGATTCAAGCCGAACTCGTCCGCGGCGCGAGCCCGGGCTTTGCGGTCCCAGCCGTTGGTCAGCAGGACGCCGCCGACGTCGAGGAATAGCGAGGAGATGGTGGGAAGGTTCATACTCAGGTCGTTTTCGTAACCTAGGGGGACAGTCCCCGAGTGTCATTTGATCCAGGTTGTTTTGGCCGGTGTGACTCGCTCGGCCACTTTGGCTCGGCCGTTGGCGGCCAAGTGTTCTAACAACAGAAACACGGTCTCGGCTGACTCGAGAGCGCCGATGGCCGCCGCCAACTGGTCGGCTGTTTGCGGGGCAGGGGAGAGGGCGGCGGCAATCTTCCGCTGTAGAGCCAAAACGCCGGCCGCCGCTTTCTTGCCGGCTTCCACACCCGGCTGGTGATAGGCGTTGATGCCCACCAGCGAACCATAGAAGCCGACGGCCCGCTCAAACAGTGCGATCAGCACACCGATTGTTTTGGCGTCAACTTTATTGATGGCGACCGTAATCGACGGCCGGTCGTTTTCCCACAGCGCTTCTCGCGTGCCCAGCAACAGGCCGTGAAGGAAATCGCCGGCCGTGGCACCGGGTTCCACTTCCAACGGCTCGCCGCCAGAGGTGAGCACGCGAATAAATGTCACGAAGAAATTGTTCACGCCATCGCGCAGTTGCTGTACATAGGCGTGCTGGTCGGTCGAGCCTTTGTTGCCGTAGACGGCGATTCCTTGATCGACTCGCTCTCCCTTGAGGTTCAGCCGCTTGCCGAGCGATTCCATTACCAGTTGCTGCAAGTAGCGGCTCAGCAGCAGTAGGCGATCCTTGTACGGCAGCACCACCATATCGCGATTGCCCCGCCCGCCGGTGGCAATGAACCAACTCAGTGCCAACAGGGCCGCTGGATTCTTAAGCGTCTCGTGGCGGCGCGTGATCTCGTCGCAGGCGGCGGCACCCGCCAGCATGGCGTCGATATCGATTCCCTGGAGCGCCGCGGGTAGCAGGCCAACGGCGCTCAACTCGCTCGTTCGGCCTCCGACCCAGTCCCACATGGGGAAGCGGGCCAGCCACTTTTCGCGATCCGCTTGCTGATCGAGATGCGAGCTGGTGCCGGTGATTGCAACGGCATGCTTGGCAAAATCCAATCCGCCGGCCTGCCATGCGGCCTGCGCGGTCAACATCCCATTGCGCGTTTCCGGCGTGCCGCCGCTTTTGCTGATCACCAGACAGAGAGTGCGTTCCAGCCGGCCGGCCAGCCGCTGCATCGTCCGCGCCATGCCGTCGGGATCGGTGTTGTCGATGAAGTGAACTTCCATTAAATCGCGGCCCACCTGCCCGAGTGCGTCATGCACGAACATCGGCCCCAGCGCAGAGCCGCCGATGCCGATAGAGAGCAGTTTAGAGAATCGTTCGGCGCCCGGCGGCTTGATGGCGCCCGCGTGGACGCCGGTGACGAACTTATGGATCGCCTTCAAAGTGTCTTCAATCTCAGTGCGGATCTCGGAAGTCGGCGCCAACTGTGAGTTGCGGAGCCAGTAGTGCCCCACCATCCGGTTTTCGTCCGGGTTGGCGATGGCTCCTTTTTCAAGTGCGTCCATGGCGGCAAAGGCCGACTGCATGGCCGGTTCCATGTGGGCCAGATCGTCTGCCTCCAGTGCGATCCGGCTGATGTCGAGCGACAGCTCGATCTCGGGGCAAGAACAATAGAACTGTTGAAATCGCTGCCAGGGTGATGTCATGGGATTTTTGGTTGGGATAGATGGGATTCGATTGGTTTATTGCTGAGATACGGTGTCCGCTTTCCGGCTACCCTACAACTCCTGGCGACCAGTGGCAAGTCCGGCGTAGGCGAATGTTGAGGGTATCGGATGGGAGAAGGTGATTTGGTAGAATACGCCAATGTAGTAGGCACACTCCGTGTGCCGTAACCGGGCTCTATACGGCTTATTTGCACCAAACATCAAACTTGCTGCGGCACACGGAGTGTGCCTGCTACTTTAAGCTGCTACTTTAAGGAACCATCCGCCATGACCGCTTCCATCGCCGATCTGCTGGGTAGCGATGCCCAGTCGCTGTTGTCTCACAAGTGTCAAACGATCAGTCGCGACCAGTTGCATTTGCCGGGGCCGAACTTCATTGACCAGGTGTTTGAGCCGAGCGATCGCAATCCGCGCGTGCTGGGGAGCCTGAGCCGCGTGTTTGGCAACGGTCGGTTGGCCGGCACCGGCTATGTCTCGATCCTGCCGGTGGACCAGGGGATCGAGCATTCGGCTGGGGCGTCGTTCGCGCCGAACCCGCTGTACTTCGATCCGGAGAACATCGTGAAGCTGGCAATCGAGGGAGGCTGCAATGCGGTCGCCTCCACAGTGGGCGTTCTCGGCGCAGTTGCCCGGCGCTACTCTCACAAGATACCCTTCCTGGTCAAGCTCAATCACAACGAGTTGTTGACCTATCCCAACAAGTACGACCAGATCATGTTCGCCAGCGTCCGCCGCGCGGTGGACATGGGAGCCGTGGCCGTCGGGGCGACGATCTACTTCGGCTCGCCGGAAGCCGATCGGCAGATTGTCGATGTTGCTCACGCTTTCGAGCAGGCCCACGAGCAAGGTCTGGCCACCGTGTTGTGGTGCTACCTGCGCAACAACGCTTTCAAGACGGACAAAGCGGACTATCACGTGGCCGCCGATCTGACCGGGCAAGCCAATCACCTGGGTGTGACGATCCAGGCCGACATCATCAAGCAGAAGCTGCCGGAGTGCAACGGCGGCTTCACCGCGCTGAAGTTCGGCAAGACAGCGCCGGCGGTGTATGACAAGCTCTCGTCGCCCCACCCGATCGACCTGTGTCGCTACCAGGTAATCAACTGCTACATGGGCCGGGCGGGTCTGATCAACTCCGGCGGAGCGTCGGACGTAAAAGAAGCCGTGAAGACCGCGGTGATCAACAAGCGAGCCGGCGGCATGGGCCTGATCAGCGGTCGCAAGGCATTTCAGCGACCGATGCAGGAAGGCGTCGAGTTGTTGCATCGCATTCAAGATGTATACCTCGACGCGAGTGTAACGGTGGCGTGAAAGTATCCTTCACGCTCCGCGTGAAGAAAGGCATCACGCGGAGCGTGATGGGAACTTTACGCTTTTCGAAACTCCGCTCGATAGACTGGCAATTCGTGCATCCGCATGCGGCGTTCAAAGTGCGTGCGATAGTCAAGATCGTCATCGGCAGGGCGCTCGGCCACGTTGAGCGGGCCGGCCAGTTTGGTTTCGGCCGCCAACAGCGATAGCGTCTCTTGAAAATACTCTTCGACGTCGGTCCAGAAGTGCAACATGCCGCCGATGGCCAGCGTGCGCTCGATATCTCGCGCAAACGCTTCCGTCATCACGCGCCGCTTGCGGTGCCGCTTCTTCCACCACGGGTCGGGAAAGTAAACGTGGACCGCCGTCAGGCCAATGTCGTCCGGCAATTGTCGGAAAAAAGCCAAGCCATCGCCGGAGAGTATCCGGGCATTGCTCAGTCCGGCCCGGGCCAGTCGAGCAGCAATGTGCCGGGCATATTTGTGAGCCAGTTCGATCCCCAGAAAATTGTGGTCCGGCCGCTCCTTGGCTGCGCGAACCAGAAACAAACCTTTGCCGCTGCCGACTTCGATTTCCAGCGGCGCCACGCGACCGAAGACGGCCGAAGCATCCCAGGCGGAACTTGGCTTGGGTTCTAAAGGAATGCCTGCGGCATCAAGCACCGGCGGGGCAGGGCGGCTGACCAGCAAATGGCCCGACAGGTCGAGCGTCGGATCGAGTTTTTTAAGTGCGCGGCGTCCCATGACTGTTAACGCGTCACTGCTGAGCGCGCATCGCGGCGGCGGGCAGCGGTACGCCTTTGATCACCCCTTCGACCACCAACCGCCGATCCACCCAGCCTTGGAACTCGCAAACGACCACGGCCCCGCGGCGCAGCTTGATCTTGCGACACATGATCACCAGCCGATCGCCTGGATAAACCGGATCGCGAAAGCGCACGTCTTCCAATCCGCCGAAGCCCACCATCTCACAACCCAGCAGGTCGTTCTTCTGCGCAAAGTAGCTGGCCAGTTGGGCAGCCGCTTCGCACATCAATACGCCGGGCATCAACGGGATGCCGGGCATGTGGCCGCGCACCCAAAACTCGTCTGCGGTGACGTTCTTGAAACCGACGCACAGATCGCGACTCAGGTCTTCGAGCAGGATGCCCGAGAGCTGCTCCATTTCAAACCGCTGCGGATTGTGACGGCGAATTTCTTCAATCCCGCCGACGATCCGGTCGAAGCTGATCTCGCTGAAATCAACGAGAGGTTCTTTAGCCGGCACAACGCACTCCCCTGACGATCCACAATACAGTCTCTGGCCTCACGCCTGATCCAAAGACATGCACCACTAACGCCGTCTCAACTGGTTTAGGTTTTGATCATGTGCCGCTTCGCCTTGCGGGCCTTGCTGTTGGCGGGACGCTTGCCGTGATTCGATTTCTTTGCCGTGCGATGGGGCTTGGCCATGATCGGGTATCTCCACTGGTAGGGTTTTGGTCGTGTAACTTAACACATCATGTTATCAGGCTGCGCGGCGAAAGGAAAGGCGGACTCGGTGCGAGGGCGGAGTGCAAAAAGCTGTTTGTGACCCACATATTTAGCGACCTCCCCGGCTGGCTTGTGCCCATCGCGAAAGCACCTCTGCGGCCGTGCCCTGGTCGATTGCTTCACCGGCCAACCGAGCGCCGATCGCCAGCGTCTCGGCCTTACCGGCAACCCACAAGGCCGCCGCCGCATTGGCCACCACAATGTCTCGCGCAGGTCCCACTGCTCTATCAACCACCACGTCGCGAATCAGTGCCGCGCTCTGCTGAGGACCATCGACGCGCAGGGAAGCCAACTCGCACGTCGCCAAACCGAAATCCTCTGGTTTCCAAGTTCTCTCCTGCACATCGTCACCCTGAACCAAAAGCACATGCGTCGGCCCCGCCAGCGTCACCTCATCCAGGCCATCGTCGCCGGTCACCACAATCGCTCGCCGCGTCCCCAGCCGGCACAGCGCCGCGGCCAGCATCCGCGCCGTCTCGCGCTTCCCAGAGCCTAACAACTGCATCGGGGCCGAAGCCGGATTACAGAGCGGTCCGAGCAGATTGAAGATCGTGGGCACTCCCAGTTTGCGCCGCACCGCCGCCACATGGCGCATCGCCGGATGCAGCTTCGGCGCGAAGCAGAAGCAAATCCCCACTTCAGCGAGACACGCTTCGACCACCGGCACCTCGGCCTCGATATTGATTCCCAGTTCCGCCAGAACATCGGCCGAGCCGCTGCGGCTGGTAATGCTCCGGTTCCCGTGCTTGGCCACTGCCAATCCTGCGCCAGCCGCCACCAGCGACGCGGCCGTGCTGATGTTAAACGTGCCCGAGCCGTCTCCACCTGTCCCGCAGGTGTCGAGCACGTCGCTGCGCGTGGTGCGAACCGGCGTCATGTGCTTCCGCATGGCGGAGGCGGCGCCGGCCAATTCATCGACCGTCTCACCCTTGGCTCGCAGTGCCATCAGTAGCAAACCGATGCGCGCCTCGTCGATCTCGCCGCGCATGACGGCGTCGATGGCCACGGACATTTGATCCAGGCTCAAGTCCTCTCCGGCGGTCAATTGTCCCAACAAAGCGTCGAACATGCTCATGGTTTCCTGGGCAGGGGGCGACTGACGCCACCCGATTTCACGATTCTAGCACGGGTTGCCGATTTGCGGGGGTACGCCTTACAATCGCTGGGGCTCTGTTGCACGACATATCATCCTCCGAGACGATCCCATGGCCAGGAAGGTAATTTTGGACGTCGACCCTGGCGTGGACGATGCGCTGGCGATCTGCATGGCGCTGTTCGATCCGCGATTGGAAGTGGTGGC
>JAIOPX010000023.1 GCA_021413705.1 Planctomycetota bacterium
TTTCGTTGGCCGGCAAGTCTCAAGCTATCGACGAAACTCGCCAGAGTGGCCATCGCCCGGCAAATCAAGATCGCTGCTGGGGCCAGACTGCTTGCTGTGCATCGGCCGCCATGCTCGCTGACAGCCGATGCGATATTTCAAGTTGCCAAAGATCTTCCTCATGCCGTCAGGGTAGGCATCACATTTTCAGGTAGGCCACTGTTAGGGGACGGTCTCCCGACCGCTGCTTCGCACCGATCGGCCACCGCTGCCCCGCGAATCTCACAGAGCTTTCGGCACTCCTCGTGTTCTCCGACGCAACTTGTTGCACGACAACAGGTTGCTGGTTTTGTTCTCCGCTCGTTCTCCGCTCGTTCTCCGCTTGTTCTCCGCTCGTTCTCCGCTTGTTCTCCGCTTGTTCTCCGCTCGTTTTCCGCTCGTTTTCCGTCTGTTCTCCGCTTGTTATCCGCAAGATCTCCCTTTTGCGGTCGGTCCCGGCGCGCCGGGCTTCTCAGGTCGCTCTCCGTTGTTAGATCAGCGAAATCCGAAGGCCGTACTACAACGCGCGCACCTTCAGCGCAGTCGTTACGCGGAATCATTCAAAGTGCTGCTCACTCTCCCGGCCTCACACCAGAAGTTTACTTCTGTAGCTTTTATTTTTCGTGCTTTCACCCCTTTCGATTTTCGTGATCCCCATTCGTCTTTCCGCCCCTGACCCCTGACTCCTAACAAAAAAAGCCCGCCGGAGGCACGGTGTGCCGGGCGGGCTCTGCCTGGTACCCGAGACTTCTCAGGCGGGGCGATGATACCACGTCATGGGGTTGTTAGTCGCGTGAATTGTTATTTCATTATAGCGATAACGCGCCCAAATTTCAAGATTCAGAAGTAGGCCAGTGATCCATTTTCCATGGAAAGAAATATCAAATAACTTTGAAAACTTGAAATTTTGTTGAAAACAAAAAAAGCCACTTTCCTGCCGTTAGAAAAATTTTACGACTCTTGAGAACGAGCCGCGTCCCCTTTTCTTCTTTGGCTGCTCAGCATTCCTGCTGGAAGCGGTGCTTTCGATGCCAAGACAAGTGGCGTAAGTCGGGCCAGAGTGATCTGTCTGGTGGGAGTCGGAGCGTTTCGCCGTGGTAAGCCGCAAGAGGCCGCCCATTTGGGCATGCTTCGGAGAACATCGACATGGCTACCATTACTTGATACTGGTCCGATACCGTCCACAAACCTCGATCGAATTGCCAATGCGCATTTTTGCACAGTGCGATTCCGTTCGTTGGATCATTGTTCCGAGAGTCGGCGAACTGATGAATGTGCGCGGCGTCAACGATTCCACCAGATGTTATCGTGGTCAAACGATATCCCGTGAGAGCGCAGGTGTAATTGTAGGCCGGAATCACGATGAGTCGGAACCTTGCCTCGCGTCCGCGTTCTACCGCGGCGTCGGCCGGTTCATATGCCGCGTCGCGCGCGATCTGATCATCTGAGGGGACCGACAGCCCAAGAAGGGAGTAAAGTGTTACTCGTTCCTCCTCGCGAAAATACTTGGCAATGATGATTTGGCGGCCGCGCTCTCGCGAGGCCGGATCATTCGCAAAGCGGACGAAATCAGGCGGCAGAACTGCGAACTTAGATGTTCGCGGCTGATCTGACGGCTGGTTGTGTTCGTCGAGTACCGACCAAAAACCGTCTGACTGTAGATGATGAAATGGCAGCCGTACATCGGGGCGCTGTCGACGCCGGTGGGCCACCACTGTCCAATATGTGTAAAACTGGAATGCTAACTCGGGAGAAAGGGGCAAAATTGTTGGCGGCAGTTGTCCACGCTCAGCAAACTCAAGTACGGCGAGCAATAACAACGGCTTGTGCGGAGCGGGGTCTCCCGTTGCGCGGTCAACCCGAAGCTTCGCCAACTTGTCGAGCCAATTCTCTGACGTTGCCATGTGCGAACTCGAAAGGTAGGCGGAATTAGCTGAGAGATGCAGTTTGGGGATCTCCATCCGCGAAATCAGAGGTTCCCGGTGTCGAACGGTAGCCAGACGACATACATTCAATTCAACGATCACCGCGACTCTGCCAACTGAACTACTGAGCTTTTCGGCCGAGCAGTTCCTGTCGAATCCACTGGACAGACTTCATGCCCTTGATCTGCTTTTCGCATCGCATGGCGCTGAATCGGTCGGGGTGGGATTCCGACCAATCGAGTTGCCAGGGTCCGTGTTTGGAAGAGTAGCGTGTGCCCTTGGGATCGGCCTGTTTGTGCCGTTGCACTCTGGCATCAAGATTATCGGCCGAACCGATGTAGAATCGGTCTTCAGGGTTTTCCAACACGTAGACCCAAAAAGGCCCGTCTTCGTTGCCCACGCTCCGCCCCTTCAACGAGTGGTGATACTGAAAACTCCCCCGGTAAAAGAGGCTCGAAGACAACATAAAATGCTTCTAGTTGTTGCCTTACAACAAGTTACAGAAGTGAAAAGAGTTTCCAAATCCTACTGTTATTCACAGAAAAATAAAGAATCTCAATACCCTTTCGGGCAACATGCTGGGCAACCGCATGAGTGGTTCGTGCAGCTTTTGTAAGCCTCGCGCGGTAATGGTAACACTTTGTTGGTTCCGCGTCAATTTGGTGCGATTCCTTTTTGTCGGAGGTGATGTCGGATCGTGAATGCGATAATGATGTTGCTTTGTCGCCGCACAGAGGCCTCGCTAGTAATCGTTATGTCGCTTGCCTTATCATCATCCCTATGAGCGACCTTTTACATGTAGCAGACAATCAAGGTTGAGTATGCCAGACTTCAGAGCGTCAGATTCCAAGGAATGCCTCGATGCGGTGGTAGCGAGCGCGGATCAGCTATTGCGGCAGAACGTAGTATTGCAGGCAATGGTCAAGTTTAAGGCGATCGGCCATAGGTTGATCCATATCAGCGATGCAGTTCTTGCCAATTCACTCAAGAACGAATGGGACTTAGATGAAAGCACAACACTGAGTGTCTTGAAGTTTCAGGCACGAGAGATCGCGATGCACACACCGGATTCAGCTGCTAAAATTGAGATTGATGTGCTAAAAGTTGTCCTGCCGTTACTCCGCATCCTGGCTAGCCAGGAGCGGATCTAACGATGGCACTGACCCCCTGCCGGAATCGGGACCGCAGGAATGTAACGAACTTCTAGTCTTGACGACACTTGCTGAGATGCAGCTAGGACTTGGCGGGGACGGTAACTGGCGGTCGGGAGAATTTGGGGACAGAGCGGACAAGGGACACCCATCGCGGCGATGTTTTGATTGTCCCACGTTTTCCCACGTTTGTCCCCAATTTGCTTGCTCGGCGACTGCGCACGTTGTAGGATGTCGGCGCGGCATTGCCGGGCTTTTCCTATGACGGAACTGCCGGTCGGGCGTAGGTACAGTTTGAGGCCATTGATCAAGGAAGAGGGAGCCGAGTCATGAGTGTGCTGACGATCTATCCTTATCTTCTCGATCCCACCTGGGTCTTTGATGATGCGAGAACCGGACTCAAGGAAGAAGCCTTCGTGTGTGGCGCGTCGGAGATGATCTCTCGGCTGGTCGAGACCAAGGAGATTCCCAATGCTCAGCGTGGTTTCGCCATGCACTTTAGCGACGAGCGTTTCGACAGCCACGATGCCGAGTTGACATGGCTCCGCAGTGATGATTTGCCGTTTGGCCTGGGTGGGAATTGGTACCAGGGGGAAGTAAGCGGAGAGGTGATGGAGTGCTGGCTTTGTCCCGCACTGTTTCACTACTTCATGCGAGCGCCCCAAACTATTTTTGTCCGTGCCGAGCGCTTGCCGGAGGGAATCGATCCGGTCTGGCGAGACGGATCGCATGGGACTCGGTATGTGGGACCGA
Organism: Planctomycetota bacterium; assembly: GCA_021413705.1. Lineage (GTDB taxonomy): Bacteria > Planctomycetota > Planctomycetia > Pirellulales > UBA7805 > JAIOPX01. The sequence continues at coordinate 3,848 of JAIOPX010000023.1, forward strand.
ACTCGTAATGACTGGCATGGACAGCCTCAGCGCGGGTAGTCCACTCGGCGCTGGGCATAGTGAAATAAATTCGCTCGCTTCGGAGAGGTGACACTTCACTCGACCCATGACTTCTTGCCCTTGATCTGTTTTTCGCGTCGCATGGCGTTGGCGCGATCGGGGTGGGATTCGGACCAGACTAATTTCCAAGGGCCGTGCTTGGAAGAGTAGCGAGTGCCTTTGGGATCGGGCTGATTGTGCCGTGTACTCGGGCAGCAAGATCGTCGGTCGAACCGATGATCAACGCGGGTTACACGATCGAAGTCTCGAAGTCCGTAGATCGTTTTCGGGATAGCGCGATTGTAGAAGAATGCCTGGCACGGCATGAAGGCAAGACGATTCAGCTTCCAGACCGATGGCGCCCTGACTCGGCGCTTCTCGACCGACATAGGAAGTTAGTCTTTGTCTGAATGTGAATTTGCGTGTACTCCGGAGAACGAGCCGCGTCCCCGTTCTACTTCCGAAACGCACATTGCTTGACATCCACCAGCGCCGAGGTGAAAATCAGCGTTTCGATGAATTACAATCGTTATCAGATTAAGCTTTGCCAGGAAACATCGGCCGGCACGCCGACCATCGCTGCGCGACGGTGCCCGTGTCCGGTTCTGTGCCCGAAGCCAACGACAAACCGGGGGCTAGCGCCGGCGGCTTATCGAGTCAATCAAAGGAAGAGAAGATATGCTTTCGCTGAAAGGAATATTGTGTTCAGGCGCCGTTGCCGTCTTCACCGCCGCCACCGCGGTATACGCTGCTGAGCCGGCTAAGGATACCGGCGCTGCGGCCGGGGCGAAAATCGCGCCTAAGGAGTCCTATCTGGCCGGCGCCACGGGTGAGATGAAGAAGACCTGGCCGCATCACCGCATCGTCAATATCGTGGCGCATGGACACAGTGTGCCGGCTGGTTTCTTTGTCACGCCCAAGGTGGACACATTCAACGCCTACCCGCACCTGCTCCACGCGGCGCTCAAGGAGCGCTACCCGAACGCCATCATCAACGTCATCGTCACGGCGAAAGGTGGGGAACAGTCGGAGCAGGGGGCGGCGCGCTTCGAGCGCGACGTGCTGGTGCATAACCCTGACGTGCTGCTGATCGACTACGGACTGAACGACCGCGCCCTGCCGCTGGACAGGGCCGAAAAAGCTTGGAGTTCGATGATTGAGAAGGCCAAGGCCAAGAACATCAAGGTCCTGCTGCTAACGCCGACCGGCGATGGCCGGGTGGACATCAACAACGACGGCGACGACCTGAACCAGCGGGCGAACCAGATCCGCAGCCTCGCCGCGAAGCACGAAGTGGGGCTGGTGGACAGCTACGCGGCCTTCAAGGCCTACGTGAACGAAGGGCAAGGCCACAAGCTGGCCGATCTCATGTCGATGTACGTCCATCCCAACCGCAAAGGACACGAGATTGTCACCGCGAAACTGCTGGAGTGGTTTCCGCAGTGAGCTGCCTCTGCGGAAAAGCTCCCCCGGTAGGACTCGAACCTACGACCCAGCGGTTAACAGCCGCTTGCTCTACCAACTGAGCTACAGGGGAATGTCTCTTTCATTTCTGTGACCCAGCGGTTAATCCCGACTCGTCGGGACTCTACCAACTGAGCTACAGGGGAATGTCTCTTTCATTTCTGCGACCCAGTGGTTAATCCCGACTGGTCGGGACCCTACCAACTGAGCTACAGGGGAATGTCTTGCGCTGCTCGGAACTGCGGCTTTCGGCCGGGCCGTCCGAGGCAGTAAAGTAAGCATTTGATATTAGATTATCGATGGGACGGCAGCAAGTGCGTGGGCACTGCGGGACAAACGTCAAAGAGGCCGTTTTGTGGAGCGAAACGGGTTGTAACGACTGGTCAGCCGTTGCACGTCAACCCTAACCCCCAACCCCTTGCCCCTCCCTCACCATTTCACTTCCACCGGCGTGCCAACCCCTACGCCCAGCATCATCTTGGCGCTGTCGCCGACGATTGCCAGTTCCAGGTGGCCGCTGGAGCCGAACAGGGCCAGCAGCGTCATTTCCGGCTGGTCGCCATAGGCCGTGAAAATACCCTGGGTTTGATGCTCGTCGCAGGTGATCAGCGTCTGTTCGCCGCGCGGGGCGGCCGTGAGCATCTCTTGCGTGATGTTCGTGATCAAATTGCCAAAACTGTCCACCGCCGTGACGGACCCTTGCACCTTCCCGGGCACGATTCGGACCTCCGGCCAGACCAGTTCCACCAGGGCCGCCTGAGGGGTGCCCAACGCATCGGGCGATAAACCACTGCTCAGGCGGGCCGCCACCGGGGCCATGATGTCGCGGCCATGAAACGTGGCCGACACCACTGGCGCCCAATGCTCGCGGCGCGTGATGGCGATTATTCTATCGGGCGGACCCCGGCGGGCCAACCCGCTCAAAAGCCCGTTATCCGGGGCTACATAGTGCTGCCGGCCGAACTGGGCATACACAATGCCGCGGGCGGTCCCCACACCCGGGTCGATCACGGCCACATGAACCGTGTCCGGCGGGAACCAGGGCGTGGCCACGGCCAGCATGTGCGCGCCGGCCAGGATATCTTGCGGAGGGACAGCGTGCGAAATATCGACGATGTTCGCATCCGGGTTGATCGCCAGGATCACTCCCTTCATGGCCGCCACATAGGGACTGCCGACGCCGAAATCGGTGGTGAGCGTGATGATGGGGCTAGTCAATCCGTGCCAGCTCCACACACAATTCCTGCACCCGCTTGGGGTTGGCATTCGGGTTACGCTTGCGGGCCTGGCCGACGAGAGCCCCGGCGGCTTTTTCGTTGCCGCTGCGGATGTCGGCCACGATCTTCGGGTTCGCGGCCAATAGTTCTCGACACAGGGCGATCAGTTCCGATTCATCCACTTGCTTGATGCCCAGGGCTTCGACGGCGGCGGCCACGGTCGAGCCGTCGGTGATGATGCGCTGAAAAACCTCCCGGGCACGGCTGGTGTCGAGCTGGCCTTGCTTGATGCGGGTCAGCAAATCGCCCAAAGCGGCGGGGCCGACGGGGAAATCGGCGATCGTGCCGCCGCGCTCGTTCAACGTTCGCAGCACGTCTTGCTGCACCCAATTGCTCACCAGCTTGCCGTCGCCGCATTGCGTCGCGGCGGCCAGATAGTAGTCCACCAGCGGTTCGCCCTGGCTTACCAGGACGTCGCTGTCGTACGGCGTGATGCCCCAGGTTTTTTCGAGCCGTAATCGTAGGTCGGCCGGCAGTTCGCCGAGGCCGTCGCGGATCGCGGCGATTTGCTGTTCGCTGACGGTCACGGGCACGAGATCCGGCTCCGGGAAATAGCGATAGTCGCTCGATTCCTCTTTGCTCCGCTGCTGATAGGTGACGCCGCGGGTGTCGTCCCAGCCCCAGGTTTGCTTCGTTCCCTGTTGGAATGTTTTCCCGGTCTGCTGCCAAGACTCGTATTGCCGAGGTGCTTCGTATTCCAGCGCCCGCTCGACTGCGCGGAAGCTGTTCATGTTCTTGACTTCCACGATCGGTGTAGCCACTAGGCCGCCGAGAGTCTCGACATGAAGATTCACGTTGGCATCCACGCGCAGGCTTCCCTCCTGCATGTTGCAGTCCGACACGCCAAGATAGGTCAGCAGCAGCTTCAACTCGGTCAGCCAGGCCTTGGCCTCTTCCGGCGTGCGCAAATCGGGCTCGGTCACGATCTCCATCAGCGGCGTGCCGGTGCGGTTCAAATCGATACGGCTGTCGGCCGTGCCGTGCCGCTCGTCGTGCATGCTCTTGCCGGCGTCCTCTTCCAAATGGATGCGAATCAACCGCACGCGACGGGTGGGAAATCGCCCTTTCGGGTCGCTGGCATCGAGATAGCCGCCGGCGGCAAAGGGAAGATCGTACTGGCTAATCTGATAACCCTTGGGCAGGTCAGGATAGTAGTAGTTCTTGCGATCCCACTTGGTGTGCGTAGCGATGCGGCAGTTGAGCGCGGCGGCCGTCTTCAGCGACAACTCGAACGCCTTGCGATTCATCACCGGCATCGTCCCGGGCATCCCAATGCACACCGGGCAAGACTGCGTATTCGGCTCCGCCCCAAAGGCCGTCGAGCAACGGCAAAATAGCTTCGACGCCGTAGCCAACTGGACATGGACCTCCAGCCCGATGACGGTGATGTACGGCGGCTTGTCTGAATGTGATGTCATGTCAGTGCCCGCGCTTTATGCCATACGGCAGCTTGCTGGAACATGTGAGCCGCTCGCAGAAGGCGGTCTTCGGCTAGGGCCGGGCCTTGCAGTTGCAGGCCGATGGGCAAACCTTCCTTGCTTCGGCCGCAGGGAATCGAGATGCCGGGGATGCCTGCCAGGTTTGCCCCGACTGTGTACAAATCGACCAAGTACATTGCCAGCGGATCGTCGCTTTTTTCGCCGAGCTTGAATGCAGGAGTAGGTGCCACGGGGCCGATGATCATGTCGCACTGGCCAAACGCCGTCTCATAGTCCTGAGCGATTAACCTCCGAACCTTCAATGCTTTGAGATAGTAGGCGTCGTAATATCCGGCGCTCAGCGTGTACGTGCCCAGCATGATTCGCCGCTTCACTTCCGGGCCAAAACCTTCCGCGCGGCTGCGGCGATACATGCGGACCAGGGGACTGTCGAGTTGCCCCAATGCTTTTTCATCGCCTGCGGCTTGGACTTGCTTCTGCTCCGCGGTTAGCTCGGCCATCATCGACGCTTCATCGGTGCGGTAGCCGTAGTGAGCGCCATCGTAACGGGCGAGATTGCTAGAGGCTTCGCTCGGCGCGATGATGTAATAGGTGGCGATGCCGTAGCGACCGTGCGGCAGTGTGACGTCGCAGATCGTGGCCCCCAGCGAGCGGTAAACGTCGATGGCCGTCTCGACGGCAGCAGCCACTTCAGGGTCGAGGCCCGCCCCGAAATGTTCTCGCACTACGCCCAGCCGCAATCCGGTCAGCGGCTGTCGAACTAGTTCGCTATAGCGAGGAACCGGAGCGTCGATCGACGTGGCGTCTCTCGGGTCGTGTCCGGCGATGACTTCCAAGAGGATCGCCGCGTCTTCGGCCGAGCCGGCCAGGGGGCCAAGCTGGTCGAGACTGCTGGCGAACGCGACCAGGCCGTAGCGGCTCACGCGGCCGTAGGTGGGTTTGAGTCCTGTGACGCCGCATAAACCGGACGGCTGGCGAATTGAGCCGCCGGTGTCGCTGCCGATTGAAAGGGGCGCCATCGCCGCCGCCACGCAGGCCGCCGCGCCGCTGCTGGAACCGCCGGGTATCCGGTTGCGATCCCAGGGATTACGGGTCGGCCCGAAGGCCGAGTTTTCGCCCGAGCCGCCCATGGCGAACTCGTCCATGTTGGTTCGGCCAATGAGCACGGCGTCGGCCGCCTTGAGGCGGGCCACGACGGTGGCGTCATACGGCGGTCGAAATGTTTCGAGCATCCGCGATCCGCAGGTGCAAAGTTCATTTTGATCGCAGAGCAAGTCCTTCACGGCCACCGGCAAGCCGGCCAACGCGCCGACCGGTTCGCCGCGCTGTCGGCGGAGATCGATCGCGGCGGCCTGGTCGAGCGCCCGCTGGCGATCAACTCGAAGAAACGCATGTACCTCGCCGTCGTGCCGGTCGATTTGCGCAAGATGCGCTTCGACGATTTCGACCGATGTGATCTGCTTCCCCTTCAGAAGGTCCAATAACGCTGCGGCGCTGTGATGCAACAGGGACATGAAGAGCTACCCTAGCACCGGCGGAACCAGATAACACTCTTCATCGTGCTTGGGCGCGGAGGCAAGCGCGGCCTCGCGCGGCAGGCTCGGCTGCACAATGTCCTCCGCAAACACATTGGACAGCGGCACGGCATGCGCCATAGGCTCGACGTTGATCGTATCGAGCTGAGAAAGTTGATCGATGTAGCCGACGATCGCGGTGAGCTGCGTCGTCATCCGCTGAACTTCGTCGGGCGAAAGTTTCAGGCGGGCCAGGAGCGAAACACGTTCGACATCGTCGCGACTGATGGCCATGGGTGTTGCCCAAAGTATCCATCACGCTCCGCGTGATGCGAGAATCAAAGTACCCATACGAAAACATCACGCGGAGCGTGATGGATACTATTTTGCGGCAGCCGCCTGGGCTGGCAGACGGAACGGGGCAGCCTTGACGCGCTTCACTACGGCGCCGCTCTTAAGACACTTGGTACAAACCAGCACGGTCTTGGCCTGCCGGGCAGCCGTGGTGATTCGCACGCGCTGTAGGTTGGGCTTGAATTGCCGCCGCGTGATACCGGTGATCTTCGTGCCGACGCCGCCGAGATACTTGGCCTTGCCGCGGGTGGTTACCTGATTGCCCAATTGGGGGCCTTTGCCACAAATCGTACACTCGCGAGCCATCGCCGTTTCTCCACTACACGCCGCCACGGGCTATTTGAACCAAACCACAGATTTTAGAGGGTTGGGAGCACCCCTGCAAGGGTGATCGTGGTACATCATTCCCCGCATTTGCTTCATTTGGGCGGCATTCAAGCTGTACCGCACATGGCCAGCACGGCCTCATGCACGAGTCCGTTGCTGGCCACGCCGTCGCCGCCGGAAATGGTGGGGCGGCCCCGCCAATCGCTGTATCGGCCGCCGGCTTCTTCGATGATGGGGGCGACGGCCGCGGCGTCCCAGACGTTCATGATGGGGTCCACCATGACGTCCGCGCGGCCGGTGGCCACCAGCAGATAGCCATAGCAATCGCCCCAGGTGCGAGTCAGTCGCGCGGCCGATTGCAGGGCATCATACGCCGCAGCTCCCTGGCCGCTTGCACGAAGCGAGAACGACTTGGCATCGGTCGTCAGCAACAGCGAATCGGCCAGGGTGCGGACCGTCGATACGCGTGCCGCAACGGGCGCCTCGGAACCACGAACATACCAGGCCCCCTGGCCGCGGGCGGCATAGGCCGTCTCGCCGAGCGCTGGGATGTAAATTACGCCGATCACGTCCTGCTCGCCATACTGTACGCCAACGAGTGTCCCGTAGAGCGGCACGCCATGCACAAACGACTTCGTTCCGTCGATGGGATCGAGTACCCAACGATAACCGGAACGGCCGGCGCGCTCGCCAAACTCTTCGCCCAGGATGGCATCGTCGGGAAAATCGGCCTCGATTTTTCGCCGCAGCAGTTGCTCGGCTTCGCGATCGGCCGCCGTTACGGGGCTTAAGTCCGCTTTGATGTCCACGGCCAAATCGGGCCGCTGAAAGTAGCGGAGCGTAAGTTGACCGGCTTCATGGGCGATGCGGCGGGCCAGATCGAGTCGGCCAGTGACGGCGGTTGGATCGATGCTCATAACAGTCCGCCAGAAGTCTACAACGATGAAATCTTGACGGCATGGAGTTGTTTTTGAATTCCCTCAGCGAGATTCTGCAAGGCGCCGTGGAGTCGCTTTCGAGAGGCCGTGGGCAGTCCGCGGCCGGGAGCCTTGGTCGGCTTGATTGGACCTTCAACGGCTTCATAGAGATCCAGCAAAGATATTTTGCTGGTTGGACGCCGGAGCATATATCCTCCCGCAACTCCGCGCGTGGACTTCAACACGCCCCGCGTGACGAGTTTGCGAAGAATTTGCAGCAGAAAACGCTCCGGCATTTTGCCTGCGGTGGCCAGTTGATTACACGAAACCGGCCCGTTGGATGATAGTTTTGCCAGAAGCAGCGTCGACTGCAAAGCATACGCCACGGATTGTGATAATTTCATCTCTTGCGATCCTCGGGGAGCGGTAATATTGCCATCGCCAAGCTGCACGAATCAAGAGGACCAGGCCGCCGCCCGGTAGGTCAGCCCAGTCTAAAAGCATAGGACTTGGCTGTCAATTCACTCGACAGAACCTAGTGCTATGTCACGGCTTAATTTTAGGATCAGCCGCAGGGCGCTAGCCCCCGGTTCGTGCGGCACAAAACCGGGGGCTAGCGCCCGGCGGCTGATATGCACAATCCCTGTTTTTAGCGTTGACAAAGCGCTAATGTGCCTCGGCATGGGTATTCAACAGCGACGACAGTTTGATGGACTTCAATTGCTTTCGACAGACGGCGGTCAGCTCTTGGAGCGCACCATGCATTCGCTCCTGTGAAACAAGCGAGAGGCCGTGACCCGTGACGCTGCTCGGTTCGACCGGGCCTTCGACGGCCTCGATCAGATCAAAGAGAGAAATGTCGCTGACCGCGCGACGCAGCGAGTAGCCTCCATCGACCCCACGCGTGGAATCCAGGATGCCATGCGTAACGAGCGTGCGAAGAATTTGCAGCAGAAAACGCTCGGGCAACTGGCCCGCCTCGGCCAAACGGCTGCACGGAACCGGTCCCCGGGAGGGGTATTCGGCCAGCAGCAAGGTTGCCTGTAGCGCGTACGCCACCGATCGCGATAATTTCATAACTGTCTGCCTCGAACCTGCCGCTCGCCAAGGGGTATCCTTGTCGATCGTTCTTCCCTGCCGGTTCGTCAGTCAGTCGTCAGTGGAAGTCTAGGAAGATGTGACTTCCCTGTCAATTGATTTGCGAATCCGCGTCAGCCGGGCGGTTTGGGCGGAAGAAAACCTGGATCAGCAACATTCCCGCCCCACACACGAGCAGGCTATCGGCAATGTTGAAGTTCGGCCAATTGCGCCCCTGGTAGGTCAGCAAAATCCAGTCTCGCACCGCATGAATGCGCTCGACGCCCCCCTCGCCATTGGGCCGGAGCAGGCCGTGCAGTCCCATCCGATCGTAGAGATTTCCCAAAATGCCCCCCATCACCAGGGCCAACGCGAGGCATAACCACAGGTCGCGGGCTTCCCCTCGATAGAAGAGCCAGTACAAAATTCCCAACGCCGCCACGATCGACAACAGAGCGAAGAGCCAGACAAACCCTTGGCCCATGCCGAACAGAGCGCCCTGGTTGAGGCTCAGTTCAAAAGCCACAAACGGCTCCCAAACCCAGATTTTCCTCCCGTCGGGGGGCCACAATTTGCCGAAGATCCAATGCTTGGTGAGAAGATCGGCCGTGACGCCGCAGATGGCGATTACCGCGAACAGGATCATGCGTCCGCGCAACACCCCGCTGCGGCCGACAGGCTCGCCTGGCGCTACGGCCGTTGGCGATGGATAGGGCCGTTGTTCCCCGCGGTCATCCTTGTTCGCGAAGTTGGGCACAGTTGATACAGACCGCGGTAAAGGGAAGGGCCTTGAGCCTGGTCTTTTTGATCGGTTTTCCGCACTCTTCGCAGTCGCCGTAGGTGCTGGCTTCGATGCGCTCCAACGCGGCCTCGATGGCGTCGAGCGTGTCTTCCTCGTTCTCCATCATGCTCAGGGTAAATTCCTGCTCATAATTGTCGCTGCCGATATCCGCCATGTGGATCGGCATGCTGGAGAGGTCTCCGTTGGCCTGACTGCGGGTTTTGTTCAGAGCGGCGTCGGCCAGGGCGGTAACGTCCCCTCGCAGGCGCGCCCGCATGGAGAGAAGCATGTCCTTATAGACCTTCAATTCGACTTTCTTCATGTTCCACGCACTCCGCAGGGATACTCGCCTGTAGGCCACCTTCTGGAACCGGGTAGACTTGTTATTTTAGGTATCCCGCCGGGGGGTGTCAAACGGCGAGAAATTGCCCTAGGTCGCCAACTCTCGCACGGCCAAACGCCTTGATATCAACCGGGGATCGCCCGTAGACTGACGGCGTCTCAAACTTCCCATTTTTACTGCCATTTTTGGAGGCGACGAACATTAGCGTCTCGGCCCGGGTGGACGTCGCCTTTCAGCGTTGCATACTCCCTTCCTGCGGCGCCACGTATGGCATCGAGGATGTGCGCGTGGAATGTGGCCGCTGCGGACACCTCCTCGATGTGGCCTATGACTGGGACCGACTTGCCCCGCCTGCGTCCCTGGCGGAGTTCGACGCCGCCACGATCCCCGGCCAACCGGAAGCCCAAAGCGGCGTATGGCGATTCCACCGGCTGTTGCCTTTCGCCCAGCGGGACAAGCTGGTCACCATCGGCGAAGGGCGGACGCTGCTGCAGCGGGCGGATCGCGTGGGGCAGTATGTCGGCCTCAGCGGCGGCGAATTGCACCTGCAGTATGAAGGGCTCAACCCGTCCGGCAGCTTCAAAGACAACGGCATGGTAGCGGCGTTTACCCATGCCCGGACCGTGGGAGCCAAGCGGGCCGCCTGTGCCTCGACCGGCAACACCAGCGCCTCGCTGGCGGCGTTTTGCTCGGTCACGCGATTGCTGAGTGCCGTGATCTTCATCGGCTCCGGGAAAATCTCTTACGGCAAGTTATCGCAGGCGCTCGACTATGGGGCGCTGACGATCCAGATCGCCGGCGATTTTGACGACGCCATGCAGCGGGTCCGCGAAGTGTCGCAGCAACTCGGGATCTACCTGGTCAACAGCGTCAATCCATTCCGCCTGGAGGGACAGAAGACAATCATGTACCGAGTGCTCGACGCCCTGCGCTGGCAATCGCCCGATTGGATCGTCGTGCCCGGCGGCAACCTCGGCAACTCCAGCGCGTTCGGCAAAGCGTTCGCTGAGTTAAAAGAGCTGGGGCTCATCGATCGAATGCCGCGCCTGGCGGTGATCAACGCGGCAGGCGCCAACACGCTCTATGAACTGTATGAAAAACGAGGCGCACGCTGGGACGGCGGCAAGCCGGATTCTGCGCTGGTGGATGACTACTACCGCGAACTGGATGAGAGCCACGCCAAGGCTTCGACAATCGCCAGCGCCATCGAGATCAACCGCCCCGTGAACCTTTACAAGTGCTTACGCGCCTTGGAAGACATGGACGGCGTGGTCCGCGAAGTGACCGATCAGCAGATCATGGACGCCAAAGCCCAGGTGGGGGCCGGTGGCCTGGGTTGTGAACCGGCCAGCGCCGCCAGCGTGGCCGGCGCGAAGCTGCTGCGCAGCGAAGGAATCATCGGCCCCGAGGAGCGCGTGGTGTGCATCCTCACGGGCCATCAACTCAAAGATCCCGACGCCACCGTGGCCTATCACACTACCGACCAGGAAAAGTTCAACCAAGTGCTGGGCCGCCGCGGCGTGAAACGAGCGTCGTACGCCAACCGGGCCGTGGCCGTGTCGAACAACCTGGAAGAAATCATCCGGGCAATTCAGCTTTATAGTTAGCCTCAGCCCTTCCCCCTAACGACAGAAAAAGGGATCACGAAAACACGATAGAGCGAAAACACGAAAATCCTCAGGTGCATTATTTCGTGTTTTCTTGATTTCGTGCTTTCGTGATTACTCTGCCATATTCGACATTTTGCTTTCTAGGATCAAGTAATGTCCAAGACACGAATTGCCATTCACGGCGCCGCAGGACGAATGGGGCAGCGGCTAGTGGCGCTGGCGGCAGCAGACCCGGAACTACAACTTGCAGCCGCAGTCGATTCACCCGGGCATCCGCGACTTGGAGAGGATGCAGGCGCGTTGGCGGGCGTCGGCACGCTGGGTGTAAAGCTCGCCGATCAAGTGCCGGCCGCCGCAGGCTTCGACGTGGTGATTGACTTCTCCGTGCCGAAGGCCGCGCTGGCACTGATCGAGGTGTGCGTCGCCCGCAAGTTGCCGCTGGTGCTGGCCACGACCGGCTTCGACAAGTCCGGCGAAGAGACGATCTGCCAGGCGGCCAAAACGATTCCCTTGCTCTGGTCCCCCAGCATGAGCCTGGCCGTGAACCTGACGATGAAGCTCACCGAAATCGCGGCGAAAGCGCTAGCCGGGCAACCCGGCGGCGTCGATGTGGAGATCATCGAGCGGCATCATCGCTTCAAGGAAGACTCCCCCAGCGGCACGGCGCTGAAGTTCGGCCAGATCATCGCCGAAGTGATGGGCCAAACCGTCCACCAGCACGGCCGCGAAGGCCGCCCCGGCCAACGTCCCCGCAACGAGATCGGCTACCACGCCGTGCGCGTCGGCGACAATCCGGGCGAGCACACCATTATCTTCGGACTGCTAGGGGAGACGATCGAACTGAAAGTAGACGCCACCAACCGCGATGCCTATGTTCACGGCGCCCTGGCCGCAGCCAAGTTTCTCCACGGCAAGAAGCCGGGGCTGTATGGGATGAAGGATGTAATGCACTTGTAGCAATACGATTCTTGTGGGGCGCGCCGTGAAAAAAGAATTGACCGAGCGTGATCTCAAAGCAAAGTGGACTGAGCTGCGCTCATTGAGACGCACCTACAAACTTGCTTCGTGGGGTGGCGTGGCCCTGGTAGGTTTTGTAGGCTTCTCGGCCTTTGTGTTCGCGGCGGTGTTTCTCGAATTTCACGCGGATCATCCGCGAATATTATTCGGATTTGTATTGTCGATAATGTGTATTGTGGGAATAGTCATGGTCTGGAGCATGTTCCGGTTTGCAAACTGGAAATGTCCACGTTGTAACCGCTGTTTCGTTATCTGGCGTTCACCCTGGTCCAAGAAATCCTCCGCGTGCAGTTACTGTGCATTGCCGGAAGGGGCCGAACTGGCCGAGGTAGATGAACCACTTCCGCCCGATTTGCAGTGATAAGATGGCCAAATGCGACGAAGGCTACTTGTGTGAAGTTTGCGGCCTGGACGTGGCCGAGATCACCGATAGCGATCTGTACTTGCGCTATGTGATCGGCACACTCGATCCAGAATTACTGCACACCACGAAAGAACGCCACATCCTCTGCAATCCCACTCTGGCGCAGTTCATCGTGGCAGATGACTTCGAGCCGCTCACCGTGGCTGGCCCGTTCGACAAGCGCCTGCTCGATCCGGTCTACGTGCATGCCCAGGAAACACTGGTCACCCGCGGCTGGCGTCGGCTGCGAGAAGTGGTCAACACGGAAGATGCGATTGTTAATTATCCGCTGCCGGAAGTGCGAGCGAAGATGCGGGAGAAATACTCGTAAAATAACAAAAGTTGTGCAGATGCAGCGGTCGGCTGCGACGCTTGATTCGGCGATTATTCAGCAAATCCGCCGCCAACGCTTGAATGCGCGCACATCAGAGGCCGTCAGAGCGAACCACTCGTTTTTCAATCTCTTATCTGCAAACCGACGATGCCAGTACGTCTCAATGCCTGCGGGATCATCCGTCTCGATTACATGAATTGGTTCGATTTTTTCGGGAAGCTCAATGCCAATCTCACCTTCTCGGCGGAGTCGATTATTCGTCCGACCAATTTTGTACTCGCGACGAGAACCATGCTTGAGTAGGTAGACATAGCCGATGACCACTTCTTCGGGTGGCGCTCCGTCTTTGTCGGCCACTGACGTTGAGGAGCGGATGTATTCCTCACACTGTTCAACCACATTTTCAAATCCACTTTGGCAACGGCAGAACTCGGCAAGTTGGCGGACGAACTCCAGCTTTGTGCCTAGCCGATCGAACGTGTTCCAACTTGGGAACGCAGGGTCCGCACGTCGCTTCATGCGCAGATCGCCTTTCACAGGGAGGCAGCCCAGTTCCTTCGCCAGTTCAGCGTACTTCTGGAAGAGTTCTTCCTTCCCATACGCCCCTTGCATTTGGTTGGGCTCGAAACCTGCTTCCCTCAAGGCATCGCCCCAGCGCGCCCAGTAGATTCCAAACCAGTCAGCGAGCTTAATTCCGGTAGCGGCCTCAAAGCGTGCAAAGCCGAACGCGACACCAGCGTTTTCCGCGGCGGTTCGCTGGATTTCTGCGATGATGTGCGTTTTCTTCATCGCTCTCCTCTGCCATGCCACCGAACATTTGATAGTGGGCCGCTGTCAACCAAAACCATACGCTATCATCTCGCCTTACCTGGGAGCCTCAAGGCTCAAACGCCTCACAGATCAGATGGATCGCGTGCAGATCGAGTTCCTGAATCCGGGCCGTGTTCTGACCCGGTGAAGTGACGACCAGGTCTGCCATTTCGCGCAACTTTCCACCGCGTCCCGTAAAAGCAACGGTGCTCATTTGATGTTGCCGTGCTGCGCGGCAGGCGGCCAGGATGTTTGGCGAGTTGCCGGACGTGGAATAGGCCAGCAGGACGTCCCCTGCCCTGCCCAATCCTTCCACCTGCCGGGCAAATACCTCCTCAAATCCAAAGTCGTTACCGATGCACGTAATCACCGCGCTGTCGGCGGACAGAGCCACTACGCGCAGTGGCGGACGATTGCTTTTGTAGCGCCCTACCATTTCGTCAGACAAGTGCTGTGCCAGAGTGGCCGAGCCTCCGTTTCCCGCTGCGAAGACCGTGCCACCGGCGGCGAATGTTTGCCGCAAGAGTTCTACAACGCGCGCTACCTCCCCATGCCAGGTGTCCAGGTTGGCGAGGGCGTCACGTAGTTCGGCTGAGTGTCTTTCAAAGAGTTGTTTCATAGTCGGCATTCTATCGTGACATTTGCACAGCAGCCATACGATCCGCTGTTGAAATTACAGCGCCGTATCGCGCGGATTATAAAACAGCGCCACGGGCAGCAATACCACGGCGGTCAGACCGAAGATAGCGCTGGCCGGGAGACTGAGGCGCGTCAGGATGGCATTGGCAGCGCCATAGAACCCGGCCGAGCCGATGATGGCGATCCAATTGACCAGGTTCATGCTGCCAATCATCCGCCCCTTCTGATCCTCCGGCGGCCGGGCTTGGATAAATACCTGCAGCGGCACGGCCAGCAAACCGGCGGACAAACCCAAACCCACCAGTACGGGCATGCTGCCATAATAGCCCAGGAGTTGGCCGTGCGTTCCGCCGGGCAGCGCCAGCAGGACGAGACACAGCAGCATCCCCCAGGCGCCGATCCTAACCAGGCGAAAATTCACTCGGCCGGCCGAGAGCCAGCCCGCCAGTACGCAACCGGCGGCGATGCCCAAACCCATGCAGGCGGCCAGCAGCCCCGTCTCCCAATCGGCCCGCCTCAGTTGCAACACGCCTAGCGCGTTGACACTCGGCTGCACCACGCCGCCGAGAAACCAGAACAATGAGTAGATGAGCAAGGCTCCCAACAGCGTGCGATCGCCCGCCAACAGCCGCCACGTCTCACCTGATATAGCCACCGACGACGGAGTGAACTTCAAACCGCGTCGCGACGGCGGGTTGCCTCGAACAAAGAAGGACGCCAACGTGCCGGCCATGGCAATCACCACGCAGACGACGCTTGCCATCCAGAGTTGTTGTCGGAACGCGCCCGCCAACATGCTGCCGGCCACGACGCCGAAGATCAGCGCCAGGAACGTGGTCATCTGAATGACGCCGTTAAAACGGGGCAGATCGCGACCGCGGACCATTTCCGGCAGGATGCCATACTTGGCCGGGCCAAAAATGGCGCTGTGCGTTCCCATCAGGAACAGGACGACGAACACGCCTAGCGGCAGCCCGCTAGTAACATAGTGATCGCCCACCATCTGCGGCTGCGCCATCAGCGCGAAGGCCACTCCGCCGGCAGCCATAATGACGATTTCCGCCACCTTGCAGCCGACTATCACTGTCCGCTTTTTAATCCGATCGGCCAGCCAACCCGCCGACCCGGAGAACAAAATGAACGGAAGCGAGAACACGGCCAACGCGACCGACTGCATATCGGCCGTCTTGCCGGAACTGACGACGACTTGCACGCACAACAGCAGCACAAGCTGCTTATAAACGGTGTCGTTGAACGCGCCGAGGAACTGGGTGGTGGTCATTCCCCAGAACGACGGATCTCGCGCCAGCGGCGGCATGTTTTCCAAACGCGTGACGGTGTCCAGACCATCAGGCGTTGCAGGCGAACGATATGGATTAGCGTCGTCAGAGATCGTGTCGGCGTCCATGCTCATTATTTCACCACGGAGACACGGAGGCACGGAGAATCAAGAACGGGAGGAAGTAGCATTCGCAGGGGTCACTATGCCTGAATCCCCTCTGCTTTCTCTGCTGTCTCCTGTTAATAATTTCTCTCCCTGCATGCTCCGTGTCTCAGTGCCTCCGTGGTAAAAACTATTCAAAAGCTCCTATCGAGCCGCCGCTTCGTGGGCCACCACCGGCAGCGGCTCGTTCTGCTCTTTCGCCATCTGGCGGATCTCTTCCGTGATCTTCATCGAGCAGTATTTCGGCCCGCACATACTGCAAAAATGGGCGCTCTTGAACGTGTCCTGCGGCAGCGTTTCGTCGTGCATCCGCTTGGCCGTCTCGGGATCGAGCGACAGCCGGAACTGCTCGTTCCAGTCGAACTCAAAGCGGGCCTTGGAAAGCGCGTCGTCTCGGTCGCGGGCGCCTTTGCGGTGCCGAGCCAGATCGGCCGCATGGGCGGCGATCTTGTAGGCGATCACACCGGCCCGCACGTCCTCCCGCTCGGGTAGGCCGAGATGTTCCTTCGGCGTGACGTAGCAAAGCATCGCCGCGCCGCTCCAGCCGGCCAGGGCGGCACCGATGGCGCTGGTGATGTGATCGTAGCCCGGTGCGATATCGGTCACCAATGGGCCAAGCACATAGAACGGCGCTCCGTCGCAGATCTCAATCTGCTTTTTGATGTTCATGTCGATCTGGTCCATGGGGACATGCCCTGGACCCTCGACCATAACCTGTGTGCCGCGAGCCCGGCCGCGATGGGTCAGCTCACCCAGCACGTCGAGTTCCGCGAACTGAGCTTCATCGCTGGCGTCGGCGATCGAGCCGGGTCGCAGGCCGTCACCCAGGCTCCAGGTCACGTCGTATTGCCGCATGATGTCGCACAGATCGTCGAAGCAGTCATAGAGCGGGTTCTGCTTGCGATGGGCCATCATCCACTTGGCGATCAGCGATCCGCCGCGGCTGACAATGCCCGTCACGCGGTTCATCGTCAGATGCAGATGTTCCAGCTTCACGCCGCAGTGGACGGTCATGTAGTCCACTCCCTGCTTGGCCTGATGCTCGACCATGTCGAGAAAATGCTGCGCCCGCATGTCTTCGATGCTGCCGCCAAGCTCTTCCAGCATTTGGTATATCGGCACCGTCCCGATCGGCACGGGTGAGGCATCGATAATCGCCTGACGGATGCCGTCGATGTTCTTCCCGGTCGAGAGATCCATCACGGTATCCGAGCCGAAGTGGACCGCTTCGTGCAGTTTTTCCAGTTCGGTGGCGATGTCGCTGGTGACGGCAGAGTTGCCGATGTTGGCGTTGATCTTGCAGGTGGCCGCGATGCCGATCGCCATCGGCTCCAGCCGTTTGGTGAGATGGACGCGATTGGCCGGAATCACCATCCGCCCGGCGGCTACTTCGCTGCGCACTAGTTCGGCGTCGAGATTCTCTCGCTTGGCGACGTATTGCATTTCCGGCGTAATCGTGCCGGCCCGGGCTTGTTCGAGTTGGGTGATGGGCTCTGACATGGGCGTTTCGCTCCGTCTACGAGTGCTGTCGATACCGCGTCAATCCTAACGCGGGAGAGACGGATGGGCAATGCGGTGGCCATGTACCGCACAAGCACGACGAGTTGCCGTCTTAGCCCCCGGCGAGTCGCCGGGGGTTGACGCTGCAAAGGGTGCGTCGTGGAGAAACGTGGCGCTGTTACGTTGCAATAATCGACCCCCGGCCATTGGCCGCGGCGGCCGGGGGCTAAGACAGCTCAAAGCATATTAACGCGAAACGGCTATTTCACAGCGTCTTCAAATACTCCAATACCGCCCGCTTCTCGCTTTCGCTGAGCTGCTCGGGAAACGTGTGCCCTGCCGCGCGCTTTCCGTGCTGCTGTGTGTCAAAATACTCGCGTCGTTGCCGAAGTGAACTGGCGGTGGCGGGAACCTGGTCGAGCGACTCGATCATCAGGCCCACCTTCTCGCGGTCGTAGCCTTCGATCTCCTGCTCGCGTCCCTCAGGTGTGCGGCGCCAGACAACCGGCCGCTCGGAGGAGTGCATGAGATGCCAGAGCGTCGGCACCGAGCCGTTGTGCAGATACGGAGCCGAGGCCCAGATGCCGCTCAATGGCGGAGCCACGTAGCCGGCCGGATCGGCATCGACCGGCTGGCGGCCGAACTCGTTGAACCAACTGGCGGCATAACTGCTGCGATGCGCCGGCGTCAGCGCCGTCAGCCGCACGGAATCGGTGCCGACCTTGTCCAGCGGC
>JAIOPX010000391.1 GCA_021413705.1 Planctomycetota bacterium
GCGGGGGGCGCCGGATGAGGCTTGTCGGAGAAAGTTCCCCCTCCGTCGTTGCTGTACTGCCAGACGACGGCCACGGGTGCGGTCTTAATGTTCTCAAACGGTCCGTTGAGTTCCTCAGCCACCCCGGGTGCGATAACTTCAGCCATGGCAAGCATCAATAGACCAGAAAACATTCTCCTCGGAATCATGCCTTTTCTCCTGGGTGGTCGCTTTACTGCTTGTGCATATGTTAAGTTGGCCGAAATCAAACGTGCGGGCGCACCTAAGCACCCTTAAATAGTCCAGAAGTTCATCGGATCTCCCGAATTTCCTCCTGTTGTCTGCGTCGCGGGCCCAGGCGATCCTAGGCAAGTGAATTGTCGTCTCAATTCCCCTAAGCTAAAAGAGTTGCTGGGGCTTCAGATAAGGGAGCGAGTTTCCTGCACAATTCCCTCCGCATTTTTCTGAAAAGTCAGGGAGAATTCTCCCATTCGCGGACTTTTCTATAGGTATCTGTTAGAAATCGGATGTCATTATTTTGAGGCTGCCGTGTCACATCGACACCATAGCGACGAGTTCTTGCGGCTTCTGACCACGAGCCAGCGACCGTTGCATGTCTTCATTTTGACCCTCCTGCCAGATCAGGCCGCGGCTGAGGATGTGCTGCAAAATACCAATATGATCATTTGCCGCGAAGCGGCCTCTTTCACGGAAGGAACCAACTTTTTGGCTTGGGCTCGGGCCATTGCCCGAAATCAGGTGGCGTCTTTTGTCCGCGACCGCGGGAGAGATCGCCATGTTTTTGACTTGGACTTAGTAGAACAATTGACCGCCAGGGCAGAAGGTCTGAGCGTCTCGTTGGGACAACTTGCAGGCCATCTGGATGAATGCCTGAAGCGACGCACGCCCGAAGAGCAAGAACTGTTGAATCAGCGATATTCCAATGGTAGCAGCGTCAAGGAAATCGCGATACGACGGGAAACGACTCCCCATGCGGTTTCCAACCTTTTGTATCGACTCCGCCGGGCCTTGCTTGATTGCGTCCAGCGTAAATTGGCTGCGGAGGGGCGAAAATGAATCGGGAGCATGATCGCGCCAGCGACAATGATCGCACCAGCGACTTAGAGCGACTTCTGTCTCCAGTGGGAACAACTTGTGCAGATGTTGCGCGACGATGGGGAAGCCCAGCAACGCTATATCCTGTTCATGGCTCTGCATGGGCAACTGATATGGCGTTTCGACCATCGACAGCCGGCGACTCTATCTGCGGGAGACCCGGGTACTTCGGAAGGTTTTCAACCCTCACATCCAGCAGAAGTTCTCTTGGCACCCACTCCTGTTCCGAACGCGAGGAAGTCAGTTTGGTCACCCGCCGAATCCGGCGGCCCGATTGTCGGGAGTCTTCCCGTCGGGCAATTCCTTATCTGGACCGTTGGAATCGTGGCGATTATGGCAGTAGCATGGGTGGTTGGCTGGGGATGGCTTTCGCGGCATGATGCACCGGACCACCCGGGTATGTCCCGGCCGGCAGTTACGCTCGCCCCACCCGCGCGACCGAGCGCGCCCGCCACCTTGACTCGGTCGTTGCTGGCAACTTGGAACCCTGCATACTCTGCCCTGGATGCTGGTTCACTTTCCGTGGGTCAACGACTCGAATTGCAAAAGGGATTGGCGGAAATTACTTTCGCATCAGGAGCCAAGCTAACGCTTCAGGCTCCGATGTCGCTGATCATTACGACTTCCAACGCAGCCCGTCTGGAGGCCGGGCAACTGACGGCCGAAGTTCCACCTGCGGCGGCCGGATTCACCCTCGATGTCCCTACCGGTAAGATTATTGACCGCGGGACTCGGTTCGGCGTAATTGTGGAGAAGGCTCCCGAGGCCACGGGGGGTGAGATCGTGGAAGTCCATGTACTCAAGGGAAATGTGGAAGTAGAAACTGAGGCTCAGCCAGGGGCGGTGCCGTCAGTCACGCAACTCGATGTTAATCAGGCAGTTCGTAGCGACACGGCAACCAGGTCTCTCCAACGCATCCCTGCCGAACCAGCTCGATTTATCTCTTCGATCAACGAGCCAATTACTCTTCAAAGCGGCGACATCCTCGTCGATGGTCCAGAGCGAACGATTCGCCGTGTCTCCGATGGCGCGATCTTCGCCGCAGGCATTAATCCCAGGAGCGACATTAAGGATTTGGCATTCAGTGCTGACGGAGCGGCTCTCTATACCATTGAGAATCGCTGGAAGGGGAGCTTTGGCCCAACTTCAAAGCTCATCAGAATCGACGTGCTGGATCCGGGACATCCCAAAGAAGCTACCAGGTTTCGCCACTGGGGCATTCGACTGGCAGGATCTGCAGACGGAACACTTCTGGCTTGCGATCTAGAACCCCCCAAGAAGAATACCATTGTCGTACGCCTCGATCCGAAGCAAAATTATCGCCGGACCACTCTCGGAGAACTGCCGGGCACTTGCAATGGTTTAGCCGTCTCTCCGGCAGGTGAAATCTATGCGGCTGTTGCCCAGCATTTCGTGGCTCGCGTGGACCATTTGTTAGGTGAACTGACTCCCGTGGTATCTGATATAGATCCGGGTAGTTTAGCTATTGACCCGGCCAATGGAGATTTGTTGGTCGGCGTTGCGTTGCCTGCCGGCTCGATGGAGATTCGTCGCTATCGGCCGGCGGATCAATTCCGACCTGTAGGTAATCCGCTCCTCTTAACCGAAAAGATGACTTTGCTCACAGTGACTGTCCGTGGCATGTTTTTGGCTACACCTGTTCAAGGAAGCGGGCTGTGGGAAATTGATCCTCGAAGCGGCGAACGAACCCTGATCTACCCAGGTCTCGTAAAGGCACTTGCAATCTATCCGTCTGTGAAGTGATTTCGTCAATCTACCGCAGTAGGTGCTTCCCATGACTCGTACCGCCTTTTTGAATGTGAGGCACTCGCGCCAAGCGAAAGGTGCCTCACGCGGGTTTACCTTGGTTGAGCTTCTGGTGGTGATTGCAGTCATCGTGATCTTGATCGCGCTGTTGCTGCCCGCCATCGGCATGGCGCGGGCCAAGGCGCGGCAGGCGCAGTGCAGCAGCAATCTGAGCCAGGTTTTCAAGGCCTGGACCACGGCCAACGCCAAGTTGCCCCAGCCCGTCTCCGGTTCGCAATGGCCGCAGAAGGTTCTGCCCTATGTGGAGCAAGAGGGCAAAGTATTCCTCTGTCCTGACGACGTAGCGCCTAGTTCGGCGGCCAGCTTTGGGCTCAACAGCCGCGCCACTCGGATGATGGATCAGGACATTGGTCGGATCGTGCTGCTGGACTACAAAGCGCTCGAAGCCGATATCGTGGGGCGGACGATGGATCAGCTCACGGCTACCTGGCCCAGCCAAGCGGCGCCGCGGCATTTTCAGCAGCAGAATATTGCGTTTGGTGACGGGCATGTGGGGGCCATGAGCCCGGATGCGATCGACCCGCGCTATTGCGATTACTATGTGAAGTTCTGGCGGCCCGTGCGGGATGCGAAAATTGTGCTGGCAGGTTGCGCGGCGCTCGGCTCGACGATTCCCACGTCCGGCCCGGGAGGAGGAGCTAGCACAACTTCTTCAGGAGGCGCTGGAAGCGCAAGCTCGGGCTCCACCACAACCACGAGCGGAGCCACGACGGGCTTGACCACCAGCAGCGGTACCGGAAGTACGACCGCGGGGAGTACCACCACTGGAGGCACCACCAGCGGCACGACAACCGGAGGCGCGACGACGACCAGTGGGACAACAACGAGCGGAACTACGACGGGGGGCACCACAGGTGGAACCACCACGGGCGGCTCGCCGGCTGACGAGCCGTGCGTGGCCACGGGCGTTCAATGTCCAGGCAACGGAACTCCGACAGGCGTTCCACCCTTGGGCTCCGGCGTGGTCGGCCGTTATCTGGTCCACCACAGCAAGCAGAACAGCAGCACCCAATGGGTCGAGATCGAAGCCTATTCTCCGGCGGGTGTCAATTTGGCGGCCGCCATGCCATCGAGCTATTCGTCCCCTTACTTTATCTCTGGTGTATTCCTACCCCCGCGGGCCAACGATGCCTGGATCACCTGGTATAACGGCAGCAATCTTTCCCGCTCCTGCTGCGGAAATCTCATGACCACCAGCGCCGGCACCACCGCCGACGGCATCGAGTGGTGGATGGTTGATCTGGGCGCCCAGGTGAGTGTTTCGGCCGTCCGCGGGATCAACCGCAAGTTCTCGTCCTCATCGCAAACTCCTGCGGGCAGCACGTTCGACTTTTATGTGA
>JAIOPX010000392.1 GCA_021413705.1 Planctomycetota bacterium
ACGGTTCTCGCTCGACTTGCATGCCTAATCCATGCCGCCAACGTTCATTCTGAGCCAGGATCAAACCCTTCAATTAATATTTCCTTATCAGACCGCTTGCCGAAGCCCGCGGCCCGATTCGTTAACCAATTGAACGTTTGAGTGTCGCAAGCATGTCAGCTCGTGAAAGCCAACATACTCCGACAGTACAGTCTCATACTGATAATGAGGATATACTTCCAAATTGCCAAAGAACGACAAAGCCACCAAGTTTCTCGGTCATTGCTGCCCGAGTCGAGGCGGCTCTGTAATTTCCAGACGACTCATACCCTCAAGGGATAATCATCGTCGGGAAGGTTATTGTAGCGGAACTTCCCAGTGTGTCAAAGCCCCCTTCAAAAAATTCTTGCCCCCATTTTTCACGCTGTTTCAGCCGCCACGGCCCTCCACCCAATCTCGGCATTTCAGCCCCGCCGCAATCATTCAATTGGAGCCTGGGTTAGTGGTTGGACCCTTCAGGACGGGTGATTCTACGCGGAAATGGGCAATTTGGTTCGACTAACTGATATTTAATGCCCTGTGGAATGCATTATATTTTGCAACCTGCACGCCATCAGAAGCCAGGCCGGTTGGAACGACCAGAACCAGCCGCCCAGCTCCTAACCTTCAGCCCGTTTCACGACAGACATATCTCGCGAATCCTCCTGGAACATTCCCTGATGAAGTCTCTCCTGCTGGCCGCCAGCTTGATGCTCTGCACCAATGTGATGGCGGCCGATCCGGCTCCTCCGCCGCCTTCAGATGCCGAGATTCACGCCGCCAATCAGCGACTCGGACGAGGTATGAATCTCGGCAATGCGCTGGAGGCCCCGCAGGAAGGGGACTGGGGTGTCACGCTCAAGCCGGCCTATTTCCTTGCAATCAAAGAGGCCGGGTTCAGCACGGTTCGGCTTCCCGTCCGCTGGTCGGCTCACGCCAAGGCGGACGCCCCGTACACCATCGACGAGGAGTTTGCCAAGCGAGTCGACTGGGCCGTCGATCAAGCAACGGCGAATCACCTGAACATCGTGATTAACATTCATCTCTATGAGGATCTCAATGCAGATCCCGACGGCCATCTTCCGCGACTGCTAGGTTTGTGGCGGCAGATTGCCGCTCGCTACGCCAATCGTCCCGCCACGGTTTACTTTGAACTGCTCAATGAGCCCAATGACAAATGGACTGCAGCCAAGTGGAATGCCGCCGTTGGCAAGCTACTGGCAGTCGTACGCCATACAAACCCCACCAGGGCGGTCATCGTGGGTCCGGTCAATTGGAACTCAGCGAAGGAACTGGAAGCCCTCGAGCTGCCGACCGCCGACCGCCGCTTGATTCTGACGATCCACTTTTATGAGCCGTTCACGTTCACCCATCAAGGCGCTTCGTGGATCCCTGGCTCCAACGGCTGGAAGGGGCAAACCTGGACCGGCACGCCTGCCGAGCAGACCGCGATTCGCGAGTCGCTTGATCAGGCCGTGGCTTGGGCGAAGAAAAACCACCGCCCTGTCTTCCTCGGCGAGTTCGGCACCTACGAGGACGCACCGCTGGCGTCCCGGGTGAGGTGGACGGAATTCGTGGTGCGAGAAGCGGAAGCGCGCGGCTTCAGTTGGGCCTACTGGGAGTTCTGCTCGGGTTTCGGAGCGTACGACGCGAAGACCGATGCTTGGCGCAAGGGGCTGAAGGCGGCGCTATTGAAGTGAGCTTGGTCCGCGTTACTTTCCCGCCTGGTTCTGCAACGCAGACTTGTGGACCACGAGGCGCAGTTTGCCATCCGCGCATTTTCGGAACGCGAACACCTTATCGACCACCACTTGCTGGCCATCCGCTCCGGTCAGGTACACGTTCCCCATGGTCAGGGCGATGTCGCCGTGGATTTGTATGGCATTCGATCCCTTCACGGCGTTGTCGTATTCGGCCTTCACCCAGGGTGACAAGGCAAACCCTTTATCATGCGGATAGGCCGTGTTGCCGCCGACAAAGTAGGCCAGCGCGCCGGCTTTCGTCGTGCGGAAGGCCTGGGGCGCCACCGCCAGCGTGGGGCGGAAGAACACCTTCCCATCCTTGAAGTCATAGAGATCGTCGATGAATTGGCTAGCCGCGGCCGTGTAGTCGCCCCCCTCCTTGTGGATCTTGCTAATCCGCACCAACCCGTCACACCACGCCTGTTGAGCCGCATTCACTTCGTCTTCCGTGATCGCGGCCGCTTTGGACGGTTCAGCGGCACAACTGACCGCGGATCCAACCAGGCAACTCGTAGCCATCACAAGAAACAGGGCGACCCAGAATTGGCATGACGAAAAGTTGGGCGATTGCATAAAGTCTCCACGAAGGGATCTTGAGGGTATTGGGAAAACGAAATCTTTGAGGATCGGCATTAGCAGAGTGTGGCGTTGCTGACCCCTCGAATAACCATAGCATATCCGCAACGGGGGGTGGCATAAGTTTGGTCGTATCGGATATGGGGCGCGTGACGGCATTCTGAGGCCAAATCTGAAGTGGTACACCTTCTGAGCACGCCGCGATTGTGTTGGAAATTCGCTACGGGTTCTACTTCGTCGGCCGGCAATATTGCGTGTGGTATCCAAAGGCGATCCATTTGCAACGTCAATTTCGATGGTTGCGATATCCCGGTGGCTCCTCGTTTTCGTCGCATAGGGCGGCCTGGAATTGTGGGTGGCTAGATGACGACTGAGATCGGATTGGCCGCTTGGACAGGCCTGTGGTAAAATGAGGGTGCGCTCTAGGCATGAAAGGAAAGTGTCGATGCATTTCCCGCAGCAAACAGACCCACCACCGCTGGAAGAGGACTCCCAGGGTGTGATTCGCGTCAAGGGAACGCGCATTCCGTTGGAACGTGTCATTGACGCCTTCCGGGCTGGTGATACACCGGAACAGATCGCGCAGGATTACGATACTCTGTCGATCCAGCAGGTGTACGCCGTCGTCAACTTCTATCTTCAGCGTCGCGAAGAGGTTGACGCATATCTGGGGGCGGCAGTCGAGGATGCCGCGGCTTTGCGGGAAGACATCGAAAAGCAATTCGACCCCGTCGGGATCCGAGCCCGCTTGTTCCATCGAAATGCCTGACGAGGTCGTCGCATGCTCTCCCTGCTGGCCGATGAAGATTTCAACGGCCGCATTGTGCGTGGATTATTGCGCCAGATGGGAGACTTGGATTTAGTCCGAGCCCAGGATGTTGGCTTGCAGGGAGCGGCAGACGAAGCAATCTTGCATTGGGCTGATGGCCAGAATCGCGTCCTGCTGACACACGACGCACGTACCATGCCACGCGAGGTCGTCGGACGGTTGCGATCGGGTTTGCATGTCTCGGGAGTCATCATCGTCGATACGGCAGCACCCATTGGAACTTGTATTGACGAAATTTTGATTGTCGTTGTGTGTAGTGTCGCGGCTGAGTGGCGCGATCTAATTTTCTACCTGCCTATGAAATAATATTCTTGTACCCATGCTGGAGAAATCCTACAGCAATAGCGGTCCGCGAGAAGATTTGCCAGGGATCCCTTTGAGAGGGTTCCGGGTCATAGGTTGCCCTGGGCGACGTTCACCGCGGCGACGGTGCCGCAGATCACTTGCCCAGGGCTGCCATGTTGCCGACCCTTCGGGCCTGGAGATCGGGAACGAACCTGGACCAACTAACAAGCACCCGCCTCACGGCGCTTGGTACTTCTCTCCTCCGCCCACCGTGGCCATGGCTCGCCAGATGGCGGGATCGATGCTGGTGGCAATCTGGCTCCCGTGCATGTCCGCGTACATCACATTCACCAGGCCGGGGTGCATGCTGCTGGCTGTGGCCAGGGCGTTGCTGAAGTCGGTGGCGCTGTGGGCCAGTGTCGGCAGAATTCCGGCGCCTGACTGCGGCAGGTTCTTGTGCGTATATCCGCAGGAACCGGCCTCGCCGTAGCCCCAGGCGCCTGAAGGATCGGTCGCCGTTTTCCCCGAAATGATTTCGCTCACCATCACCGTATTGCTGGTGCCATCAATGGCCATGTCTGCGAAGGAAGCTGTCTGGTCAATTCGAAAAATACCCCGATCCTGCTGAGAACTTGGATCCAGCGTGTCGGCGCCAAAGCAGAATACGAAGTTGGACCGGGCATACTTCCCGCCTCCCGGACTGGCGTAGGTGCCGGAGGGATTGTCGCTCGGGCAATTATAGATGGGAAACTTTTTGGAAGTTGCATTGGACGACGCATCGGCCGTGCTAGTGAATGTGCCGAACAGCCTGTTGCTAATGCCCAACTCCAACTGGATAAGAATGACCGACTGGGCAGAGTAGCGTGACGACTTGTAGATCCCCACGGGGATGGCCTCGCCGTTCTGGCTGGAATAACCATGGACGGCCATCGAGACGTTCCGCATATTGCTCTGGCAATTGGCGCGGCGCGCCGACTCGCGTGACATTCGAGTCATCGGGAGCATGAGCCCCACCAGCAGTCCGATCAAGCCGATGACCACGAGCAGTTCAATAAGTGTCAATCCGCGCCGAGAATCGGCCGGATGGATCGTCTGACGACGATGGGCCCGGTTCATATTTTTGGCCTTCAAAGAGGCGTACCCCTGTCCAGAGTATAGTGTCGAACACTTGACCGAGCAATCAAGTTGGGACAAATAGCCTCGCCTTACTCACTTGCTGAATGCGAAGGGCTCACTCAGGCATTGGATGCTTCCGTCCCAAATACCAGGGCGGTTGTTTGGAATCCCGGGGTATTCCTTGCTCGTGGCCAGGCTAATGGAAAGACGGTAAGTTCCAACGGGTAGCGCGTCGTTCATGACCTTCTTGTCGTTTGTCTCCACGTCGCCAAGCCTCAGGTCATCGCGCGCCCAGAGCAAGATCTCGTTCGGTGCCAGGTTTGCTCGGCTGTGATATCCAAGTCCAGACGCCATAAATGCCCCAGTCACAACTGCATCGAATCGCCTGCCATCGGTCGCCACATATTCCGTGTCAGTGACATAAAAACTTCGGGTTCTTACGGGCGTGTCGCCAACGTCGATGCGTTTGGCCAGGAGGCTACTGATCGCAGGACAAACTTCTAGCTGTGTGGAACTCACATTCTGAACGTAAACGCGAACCTTTGGATATTCCGAATGCGGACGAATGACAACACCCATCCGAAGTCCACGGGACGGATCTCCCCACTGAATCGGTTGATTCCACGGGAGTTCTTCCAATACCTCTTCCAGGAAGCGCTCGGGCGACCAGTACGTCTCAGCGTTGTAGGTTTGCACATCCCACGCCGCGCCTTCGCAATGGATTTCTACTCCGTCGGCGAGTTTCTTGAGAGTGACTCCGCATCGCACTGGTTGCTTGGAGCCTCGGCCGCCGAGCTGAGCCATTGCGCTGACTCCATATTCGGCAAACTGATTCGGTTCGATTTTTCGCGATTCCTTTCGGTCACTGTAATAATGCAGATTGTACCCCCCCGACAGTGGTCTCGATTCAGGGGCCAGCAGTTGCAACTTCTGCTCGACGATCTTTGTGACCCGGTTGAAATCAACATCGACTGTGGCGGTATGATTTGCAGCAGGTTTGCCTGAGCACGACGGAACGAGCGTCATGAACCCAAGCACAAGGGGCGCTGTAAGGAAGCGTAGTGGAATCCGGCCCAAAGAAAACTGCGTCAGGAGCGAATTGCCAGAACGGCCCTCAGGGAGCTGCGCACCATCGGTTCCTGATGCAGTTTGCATCACTTACTTCCATTTCCACGAGTTCAATTGGATCCGATCTTCCTCTTTTTCATCTTTGAGCAGGGGTTTCACCCAAACTTCGGCCACGGCTTTTTTCGTCCGGCTCCCTGATTTCACATCCAGCGTGATTGTGTACATATAGCCCTGGACCACCTGCCGCTGGGCGTCGAGGATTTTCACCAAGGTCAGGTCTTCGTCCTTCGCGGCCTTCGCATGGGCTTGGACCGCGAACTTTGCCGCCTCAACTACGCCCTGGTCGTCCACCGGAACCTTTTTCCGCCCGCCGGGGATCTGTGCGTCAACCGAGGGGATCAAGAACACACAAGCTGCGAACACTCCAACGAGACCGACCAGCAG
This sequence comes from Planctomycetota bacterium, assembly GCA_021413705.1. Classification (GTDB taxonomy): domain Bacteria; phylum Planctomycetota; class Planctomycetia; order Pirellulales; family UBA7805; genus JAIOPX01. Next base: position 6,079 of record JAIOPX010000392.1, read on the forward strand.
TGCTTTCATGGCTCTTGCTCCGAATGACAAGTTATCGCCCCTCAACCGCCCTGCGAATTATACGCAGAGGTCTATTTAAAGGCTCCGTGGCATTCGGAGCAGGCTTTGCCCATCATGCCCACGGCTCGCTGGGCTTCGCCAAGGTTGTTGTCGCGCACGGCGGCGGCAGCGGCCAGAGCCCACTGCTTAAGCTGCTTGGCGTGCTTTTGATACTCCGCGTCATCGGCCGATTCATAGCCTTCGCGGCCGACGATCTCGGCCAGGGCGGCGATCATCTCGGCTTCGTGCAGAGATTGATCTCGATTCTTAGTCAGTTGGGCGGCGTCGGCCACCGCGGGACGGAGACGTTTTTCAAAGGCCACGTCGAGCCGCAGCATGAGCTGCCGGCGCTCGGCCACATCGGGCCATTTGACGTCGCCGTTGGGAGGAGGAGGAAACTCGGCACTCCCACCCTGGACGAGGTCGTCCAGATTCTGGCTCCGCGCCTTCGCCTCGTTGAACGTGTTGTCGTCGGCCGCTTTGGCGTTGATAGCGGCCTTGGCGAACGCCGCCCTGGCCCCGGCGGCGTTTTGCTTCCAGCGAATCGACTGGTCGTACTCGGCGATGATGCCAAACATGACGGCCAACACGCTGAACTGGCGGCGCAGTTGACGATGCCCTCCCGCCTTGAAGACCCCGAGGTTCCGCACGTTCTCAGCGGCCTCCGCCCGGGCGGATTTGATTTCGTTGGTTGCCGTTTCGGCCGAGATGATTTTCGACCACGCGAACTTACCCGGCTCGGTCGGAGCAGGATCACCCGGCGTGGTATTGGCGGGAGCATCTTTGCCGCCGCGCAGTGCAGGTCGCTCCCCGCGCAGCAGCGAGCGAGGGTTGGCGGGGAATACAGATCGCGTACTTTTGTCCCACTCCTTCGGTGGGAGGCTTTGGCGGGGGCGGTCCGCGGGGGCGGCAGCACACAGCACGGGCACTGCGAGCAGCAGCAGCGCCCTATGGACGGGGCGAGATGAAGGAGTCTTTGTATTCATAAGATTGATCCCGGTTCGCCATCGGCGAGCCGCTTTGGAGCGCGGCAACGCTTCCATTATAACGCAGGCGAGACTACGTGGCTTCGGGTCCAGGCGCTCTGGACGCCGAGGCTGCTGGCGGCGTAGTTTGCTCTCACAAGGAAGCCGAGAATGAAACAGTTGCCAACTGAGGCAGAAGTCACCCGTTCGGAGATGGCGGATCGAGACCTGCGCGGGCGCCGGGTTACGGTCATGGGCCTCGGCCGGCACGGCGGTGGCGTGGCCGCCACGCGCTTTCTGGCGGGGGTGGGGGCCAGGGTGACGGTGACTGATTTGGCTCCGGCGGCGAGCCTCATGGATTCGTTGAATGCGGTGGCCGATCTGGCACTGACGGAAGTGCAGTTAGGGGGGCACGTCGAGGAAAGCTTTCGCGACGCGGAACTGATCGTAGTCAACCCGGCCGTGCGGCCCGGCAATTCCTGGGTGGAGCTGGCTCGGCGCAACGGCGCGCGGATCACGTCGGAAATCGAGCTGTTGATGGAGCGAGTCCCCTGCCCTGTCGTGGGAGTTAGCGGGAGCAACGGCAAATCGACGACGGCCAGCATGATCGCCGCCATTCTGACCGCAGCCGGACGCAAGGTCTGGCTCGGCGGCAATATCGAACGCAGCCTGCTGGGCGAATTGCCGAACATGACTACCGACGACTGGGTGGTGCTGGAACTGAGCAGTTTTCAATTGCATTGGCTCAGTGCAAGCGTTCGCCTGCCAGACATCAGTGTCGTGACCAATTGCACGCCGAATCACCTCGATTGGCATCCTGATTTCACTCACTACTCGGCCGCCAAGCGACGGCTGCTGAATCCGACGACTTTCGCGCGATGCGGCCCGCCGACGGGCACTGCCGTGCTCGGTCCCGCATTGTGTGATACTTGGGGTCGAGATTGTCTGCGTACGGTGCAGCCGTTGCATGACGAGAATCTGATTCCAGCACTGAAAATTCCGGGGCTTCATAACCGCATCAATGCTTCGTGTGCCGCGGCTGCGGCTTGTGCGGCAGGGTGCGGCGATGAGGCAATCACGACTGCCTTGAGCAAATTCGCCGGGCTGTCGCACCGGCTGGAAACCATCGGGGTCGTCGCTGGCCGCCGCTTTATCAACGATACGCAAGCTACGACGCCGGAAGCGACGATGGCCGCCCTGGCAGCGATCGAAGGCGCGTGCTGGTTGCTGTGTGGCGGGGCGGATAAGGGGGTGTCGTTCGATGAGCTTGCGACGGCGATTATATTTCGCTGTGCCGGCGTGGCATGTTACGGCGCGGTTGGACCACAACTTGAGACGGCCATCCGCCAGCACAATGCTGACTTTAATTGTGTACGAATGGAGCGGCTCGAAGAAGCGGTCGCGTGGTGCTGGGAGCGATCCTCATCGGGGGACGCAATTCTGCTCTCGCCAGCTTGCGCCAGCATCGACCAATATCGCGACTACAGTCATCGCGCGGCCGATTTTGCGAATTGGCGTGCAAGGTAGTAGGCACTACTTCTTCTTTTCCACCGGCTTGATCTTCAACCCCACTTTCGTGGCGAACATCAATTCTGGATCTCCCCGTTCGGCCAGCGTCTCGCACAGCGTCCGCAGCGAAGGCTTGAGTGTCACAGTCGATTTCTGGCCGCAAGCGTCGATCGACAGCGGCTTGGCATAGTCCGCCAGGCGCTGATCGAGATAGACGTGCAACTCGTCGAGGTTGGGACTTTCGATCGTCAGCACGTTGTCGCGGCAGGTGGCTGTCACTTCCTTGCCGTTGCCCGGCTTGGGTACGTGCAGCCAGTTCAGCGACTTGACCACGTCATAGGAGGTTTGCCACCTCACCTCGCGGGGAACTGGCGTGCGAACTGCGTCCATCATGTCCTTGATTTTGTGGCGGTCGGGGAGCCCAGAATGGGGCGCGCCTTTGATCATCTCAAACGTCACGGGATAGACGCCTTTGCGGTCTCCGCGCAGCTCCTGCATGTATTTGTCGAACGCCACGCACCGGTCGTAGCGGCCGTACATGCGGTCCTTTTCTCCAACCATGAAAGAGAATCGCGTGTTAAGCAGATTCTTGCCCACCTCGTTGCCGGTGGACGGGGCCGCGGCCGACGCATGGATCGCCGCAAAGCGATCGGCCATCAGAGGGCCGATGAAAAACGCGCCGTAGCCGCCGTGCGAATAGCCCATCAAAAACACTTTGTTGGGGTTCACCCCGGCTGCCAACACGAACTGGCGAATCAGATTCTCCGTCAGCGGCAGATTGTACCAGTCATAAAAGCCGTTCCATTCGTTATTCGGCGCGCGAATGGCCAGATAGAGATAGCCTCCAGCCTGGGGTTGGTCGCGATAGTAGATCTGCATGTGCTGCCATTGCTGATCGTTCACTTCCTTCGGCGCTCCACCGCCACCGTGCATGGCGATGAACAGCGGCCAGCCGTCGGCCGGCATGGTGCCCACGGCCTTCACCACGAACGGACAGGTGTATTCCTTGTACGTGACGCGGTTCTGCTTGAGGTCTTCGATCAACTTTTTGGCTTCCACGCCTTGTGAGTAGGCCGCCCAGGCCAGCTTGCGGATCGAGGCCGAGTGCTTCAGCACCAACTCGTCGAACTTCGGATCGAGCTTTACGGCACCCCTCTTGTCCGGCTCCGTGGCAAAGTATTTCGTCATGGCCGCCAGCACTTCCTTGCCCGCCGGCGACTGGGCGAACTCGATGTCTTCCTTGCTCGGCGTCAGCCAGGTAGGCAGTTTTTGCTGGGATCCGGCCATGGTCAACGTGAAGAGTTCTTCGGCCTTCTTGGGCTCTATCTCCGCCATGGCAACCTGGTCCATCAGCGCCACCTCGGCCTTGTAGCGGATTCCCTGCTTCAGTACGGCTTCCAGATGGTCGTTGCCGTCGAACCGCTCGTCACGAGTCTTTCCCTCGAACACCTGCTTGCCGTCCGGGTCGCGCAGTTTTACCTGCGCTGGCAGCCGCCGGCCGCCAGGACGATCCAACACCTGGAAGCGGACCAGCAATTCCCCGGCGGCTGGCTTGGGCACTTTATTCGTATAGCGATCGGTCACGTTCACCGCATAGACATAGTCGGCATCCGGCGCCCAGGGCATGGGAAACCGCTGCGGCGATCGCTCGAAACGAGCGGCGTAGATAGCATGAAGCAGGTTGTCTCGCTCCGCAGCCGATGCCCGGCCGACGAACCAGGCGTTGTCCAGCTTGTCGCCGGTGGCCTCGGCTGCGCCGGTGAAGTGCCACTGGCCGTTGTCAAAGATTTCCACCCAGGAGTGATTGCCGCTCATGTCCGACCAAAGCGGCGCACCCACAAAGCGGGCCGGCACGCCGACGGCGCGACAGGCATCGACCAACAACACCGAGAGCCCCGTGCAGGTGGCCATGCCCGATTCGATGGTTTCGTAGGGACTTTGATCGGCCTTCTGGCGCTGCTTGGAGAATCGCACTTTCAAGAGCGGAAAGATTTTTTCGTTGAGTCTGGCTCCTGCTTTGCCCGACTCCGTGACGCCGGCCACCAGCGGCTTGAACTTGTCGTAAAAATCCTTGCGCCAATCGTCGCGGCGTTCATTGATGCTGGCGTAGGGAAGCACGTAGTTGAGAAACACATCCTTCGGCACGCGGTCCTTCCAAGGCGCCTCGCTCAGTGCCTGGTAGGCATAGTGAACATTGGCCAACAGGAAATCGGCCTTGAGCGAGGTCAAGTCGCGGTCGGGCATGTGGGCTACCAGAAACCGCATCCCCTCCTGCTCAGTCGCCGGAGCCTTGCTCAGGGCGGCTTCTATCTCAGCTCGATTCGCTCCAGACCGTTTCAAAGCCGCATCGATATCGAGACCAGGAACGTCTCCCCAGGCGAATTCAAGCGAAATCAGCAGGATGGTGAAGCAGAGTCCAACGCGACTAGCAGGTGTCATCATCGATGGTTCTCACACCGGATGGGGAGATATGGGGAGGGTTAGCACGCGATTCTAGCCCAAAACTGCCAGGGTGTCACAGTCGGGCGGGAGAGCGGATGACCGAAAGCCGGGCCGTCGTCGAAGTGGCTCTCATTGCGGGCTGGAAGCCTGCAGCACGCCTTGGGGGCGCGCCTTGAAGGCCATTCAGCCTGGAGAAAAAGCCGTGGATGTTCAGCGCTTCAGGCGACGGCGGGCTGTCAACAAAAGGAACACGCCGCCGATGGCCAGCAGGAGCAGGGTGGAGGGTTCTGGAACCATTTCCACGTCTTCTTCCAGCTCGAATTCCAACGGAGCGAACTCGCTGTTGTGGTCCAACACGGCCCATACTTTGCTTCCGTCGTAACCATAGGCTCCCAGTGTCAGACCCGCGCCGGAGGCCAACCACGTCCCTTGGTAGTTTAGGTAAAGCGGATTGGTGGTATTTACGCCGTAGTTCCCTTCTGTGGCCAGCTTCCACAAGCCGCCGTCGAGCCAAGCCAGATAGACATCGGCTTGTGGATCCTGTGGCACGTCAACGGTCATTTCCATGACAAAGATGGTATTGTCTGTTCCCGTCACGGTCACCACATCGCCGGTCAGGCCGACGGATCCCGATGGGAGCGAAGGCGCAAACCCGCCCGCTTCGCCAGCCGTGCGCTCGCGCCACGTCATGGTAACCGTCGAGGGTGAGCCGCTGGTGTTGGTTCCCGCCAGCAGCGAGGCCTCAGTGCCCAGTGTCTGGTCGCTCGCGCCGTTAAGTCCAGCATACGATCCACCATGGTTGACCTCGGCGGTGGAAGTGCCGGAATTGCCGGTGACCGTATGGGAAAGAGTCCAATTGAGGTTTCCCAGATCCTGATTGCCCGCACCCTGGATAGCCACGTCGTTCTCCAGGATGATATTCAACGCGCCCGAAATCGTTTGGCCATTGAGCAGTCCGGCGGCGTTGAACGTGACATTGGCAGTCGGCGTTCCGCTGCCCGGGGCGATGGAACTGCCGATGGAGAGATTGTTGAGCGTCCAGCCGGAACTGATCGTGTAGGAATCCACATAGGCCGTGGCCCGCAACGGCGCGGCCGCGGCATTGCTGATTAAAACGCTGGAAGCGGTGTAGAGCGTAGTGGCTGTGTTAGCGGTGATCGAGGCGCCCGCGTAGACATTGCCGCTGACGGAAAGATTCTGCGTGGTGCGGTCGAGGCCGCCGGGCAGGTTCTGGTCTTCCACGTCGTAGGCATAGTTGGCCGCATATGTCCCCGCAGCCGAGGTCACCAGGCCGATCGAGTTGGAAAGCGAACCGCCAGCGACAACGCTGCCACTGGCACTGCCGCTGCGGGTAAGCGTGGTCATATTGCCGGTTCCATGGATGGCGGTCAGCACCAGGGCCGCCCGGTTGGCGCCAGAGGCATTTTGTAGATCCACGTTGACGGACGACGCGGCATATCCGACCAGCACGCTGCCGAAACTCACTGAACTGGTGCTAAGCGACGGCGCGGAGTGATCCAGTACCGTCCCGGTGAGGTTCAATACGAGTGGGTTTGAATTGGCCGTTGCGCCCGGTAGGGTCTGGTCGGATACCGCGGCGGAATAACTTGCACTGAGCGAACCCACTGTGCCGGTGGTCATTGAGGCGTTGTACGACTGGGTGCTGCCGGCGGCCAAGTTGGCGAAGTTGACGCTTGTCAGGTCGCTGGTGAGCAGCGGCGTGTTCGGGCCGCTGGGCGTTACTGTTCCGCGACTTAAGCCGGCCACGTTCGACCCACTGAGATTGCCGATGGTGAAGCCAGCCGACTGCGTGGCAGCACCCGTGATGACCGTCCCCAGGTTTAAATTCAGTGTGTTGTTGTCCACCGAAACGCTATTGAACGAACCGTTGGAATGGTTCAGCACTGTGCCGCTGACGGCGAGATTCTGAGTGGTTCGGTCCAGCCCACCCGGCAGGTTCTGGTCTTCGACGTCGTAGGCATAGTTCGCCGTATACAAGCCGGCAGTCGTGGTCACCAGGCCGATCGAGTTGGAAAGCGAACCGCCGGCGACAATGCTGCCGCTGGCACTGCCGCTGCGGGTAAGCGTAGAGGTATTGCCGGTTCCGTTGACGGCGGTCAACACTAGGTTCGCCCGGTTGGCGCCCGAGGCATTCTGCAGATCGACATTGACGGGCGAGGCAGAGTAGCCAACCAGCACGCTGCCAAAAGCCACAGAACTGGTACTTAGCGACGGCGCGGAGTGATCCAACACCGTGCCGGTGAGGCTAATGGCCTGGGTAGCGAGGTTGCTGTTGGCGCCGCTCAGCACCGAATCGTCGGCATAGGTGAGGGTGATATTCTGGCTATAGCTGCCGACACCTTTGCCGGTGGCCAGGCTGCCGCTGAGGGTGTTGTTGCTATTGGGTGCGAGGGCCGAGATGTTGGTGAGGGAAAGCGAGCTTTGCGGGCCGTTGTTGGTTGTCTTCAGATTGGAGCGAAAACCCGAAGCATTGTTGATGGTCACCGTGTTACTGCTGGCGACCGGAGAGCCATAGCCGACGATCACATCGGCAAAGTTCAGCGTGGTTCCGCCAACCACCGAGCCGGAAGCATGGTCATAAACATCAACCGTGACGGTGCCCGTCTGCGGACTATTGGTGGCGTTGGAGTCGGTCACTGTAAAGTTTCCCGTCCTGGCTGCACCCATCCCCGCACCGGAGCTACTGAACGTAAACCCATTAATCGCACTACTAGTGCTATTGGCCGTAATCGAGCCGCTGCTGGCGGAGCCGGTAACGTTGCTGCCGACGGCGTAGGTGGGAGCCAGGCTGTCGCTGCTGGAGGGAGCGGAGTTCTGGACGGTAAATCCGAAGGTTGTCGTGCCACCCGTGATGACGGCGCTTGCGGCCGGCGTGGCGGTGATCGTTCCGATCGTCGCCTTGTGGATCATTTGGATGGCAGTGCTGGTGGTATTGAGCCTGTAATTGGCCGAGTCGAGACCCGTGACGGAAGCGAAGCCGCCGTTGGCCGATGTATGGCTGCCGATGCTCAAACTCGTGGCGGTAGCTAGCGTATAAAAGCCCCCTGTGGCGGTTCCAGAGAGAGCGAGAGTGTTGGCTGCCGTCGTATCGAGCGTACCGGTAACAAGAAGCGAGTCCGCGCTAGAACCACTAAACTCGATATCCAGGAAACTACCGCCGTTGAAAGTAGTACTGTTACCAATCGACAGTGTGCCGATGCTATTAACGCCCGGGACTACATGCCGGCCGCTGGCGAGATTGAGAGTTCCGCCTGGAGTATATGTTCCGATGCCCGCGAGAATTGCACCGGAGTTCAAGGTGACTGTACGGGTAAAAGTAGTGCCCGAATCAACAGCCAAGATCGCGCCACTGGCAACTGAAATAGTGCCTGCCGTACCTAGAGCATTGGCATGACCGACGATCAAAGTTCCGTCATTGATAGAGCTACCGCCAGAGTATGTGTTGTTGCCGGTCAACAGGTAGGCACCCGTGCCGCTTTTTGTGAGCGATCCCTTATTGGCGCCGCTGCTGCTGTTTTCACTAATAATACCTGACAGCGTAACAACGCCGGCCCCTGTTCCGCTGAGAGCGAAATTCTCTTTGTTGTCTAATTTGATTGGGTTGGCGATGCTCTGTGCATTGGAAGAGCTTTGAACGATCCCAGTTGCGTTCTCATTGAATTGAATGGAGTTGCTGCCGCCAAGAAAGAAGGTTCCGGCGCCGCTATTGAATGTAATGCTGTCGATAGTTAACGTAGCCACGATATTCTGGAGCAGCGGCGCACCACTCGACCCGATATTGGTGGTGCCAGCGAAGATTAGATCGGTCGCCGCATTGTTGGTCGGAACCCCACCCGTCCAGTTTCCGCTGGTACTCCAATTCACATTGCCGCCGCCACCGTTCCACGTATAGGTGGTTGCCGACGCTACGCGCGGTTCGGCCATCAAACCCAGAATCAGGAGCGCAAGAAAACATAAAGACCAAGCGCAGGTTTTTTTCGCGCGGGATGCGGCGCGGCACGATTGATTGGTAACTCTTAATTGCCCGACTTCCATTAGCGGAGACTCCTATACACTTGGATCTGATGCTCAGCGAGACCGCCTGCTCGCCACAGCAGCACTTGCGCGCTCGAAATTAAAAACCTCAACGGGAATGTTGCCCAACGATTTTGCAGCTAACCAACTCGTTTCATTCTCTCCGGCCACGAAAAAACGCCTGGGCTGAACACATGGGTTCAGGACCGGCGTTAAAGAATTTCGTAGCT
>JAIOPX010000424.1 GCA_021413705.1 Planctomycetota bacterium
CTGGGCCGTCGTGGGCTTGGAAATGCTCACGGCGGCCCTTTTCTTTTTCCGCTCGCTCGCGGGCGTCTCGGCACCGGGCAGCGGCATGCAAGCAGGTACCCTCGAAGCCGCGATACGCCGTCTTAGCCCCCGGCCAATGGCGGGGGGTTGATCCGATGTTGTGCGGAGACATGCAAGTAGAAATGGCGCTGGATGGCAACCTCAAGCCAACCCCTGGCGACAACGGTTCCGTGGCGCTGCCTGGCCGGGGGCTAAGACGGCGGCCTTGTTGGAGTACCGCCTTTAGGCTGCTTGACGAGAAGCAGGCTAAAACCTGCACTCCAACCCCCCCGCGCAAGTCATTTCCTGCCCATGACTTATCGATTCCGTAAAATTCCTTGCTAATCTCAGCCTCGCCAGCGGCCAAATAACTTACAAAGGGATTCTCCTCCTCGTGGAATGCGCCCGTGTCCGAAACTGCCCCTGCTCCTAGCGAAGCGTTCATCCGCCAGCTCACGGCGGCGCAGCATGGGCTGTTTGCGTTCATCACCACGCTCCTGGCCGACAGCAACGCCGCCAGCGACGTGATGCAGGAGACGAACATCGTGCTCTGCCGCAAGTGGCAGGAGTTCGACGCGCGGCGCAGCTTCGATGCCTGGGCGGCCGGCATCGCCCGGTTCAAGGTGCTGGAATATCAGCGGGCCGAACGCCGCCGCACCCGGCATGTGGTGCTCGACCAGGATCTGCTGGAGGTCATCGCGACGGAAGCCCAGGCCGCCGAGCCGTTCGCCCCCGACTATGCCGCCGCCCTGGAAAGCTGCCTGGAGCGCCTCGGCAAGGACATGCGGAAGATGCTTGGTGAGCGGTATACGGAGAACCAGTCCGTCGAAGCGATCGCCCAAGCTCGCGGCCGTTCAACGCAAGGGGTGACCGTCTCACTGTTCCGCGCCCGCCGCTCGCTGCTGGAATGCATCCAAGGGAAGCTGGGTCTGGGAGGGAACCGATGACCGAGCCGCAATACAACGATCGTCTCGATCACCTGCTGAGCGCCTTGGTCGATGGGGCAGTCTCGCCATCCGAAGCCGACGAGCTGACGGATCGCCTGCGCACTGACGCCTCCGCCCGGCAAGCGTATATCGCCTGGATGACACTCGACGCCCGACTGCGAGTGCGCCACGCAGCGCCGGTGAAGATTCCAGAACTAACCTTGCCCGATCCCCACATTTCGCATTCCACAATCCACAATCCATATTCCACATTCCGTATTTCCCGCCTCGTACTCGCTGCCGCAGTGGTTCTCGCCATTGGCATCCTGGCATATTCCTTCTGGCCCGGCACCAACGAGCAGACCGTGGTCAAGCAAATTCCAGCCGCGAAAATCGTCCATCTGGCGGACGCCAAATGGGCAGGAGCTTCTACCCAGGCGGGTGACACACTTAACGCCGGCCAGCAACTGTTACTCCACAGCGGGTCGGCGGAGATCACATTCAATAGCCAGGCCAGGGTGATATTGGAAGGCCCAGCCGAGCTGACGATCGTGGATGCGGCAGCGTGCCGGTTGGCGGGCGGCAAGCTGGTGGCGCGCGTGCCCGATCCGGCCAAAGGGTTCAAGGTCCACACGCCCGATGGTACGGTGACCGACCTGGGGACGGAGTTCGGCGTGTACGTAGACGCACGCGCCGACCAGCAGGCGTCCAGAGAAGAAGAGCAGCAGCCGAGTGGCGGACCGCAGTTCAATGGCAAACAGCCGGCTGTCACGGAAGTACATGTCTTCCGTGGCCAGGTGGAGGTTGCAAGGTCGGAAGTCGGAAGTGGGAAGTCGGAAGCGATTGCGCAAAATCCGACCTCCGACCTCCGACCATCCTTTCCGCCGGCCAAGCCGTCACGATCAGCGATAACAAAGTCCAGCCGCTTCCCGCCGCCGACCCGTTCAAGTTCGCGCTCGACAAGCTCCAGGGCAAGCCGCGAACGGTGCTCCTCTCGGATGATTTTGAGTCGTATCCCTTCGCCCCGGCCGACGATGCGCTCGCGCGCCCCATCGGTCCGTGGATCGTTCAGACGAGCACGCGCAAGGGACAAGGGGTGCGCGTGGAGGACGATCTAGTTGGCTATATTGCCAAAAGCAATGCCCAGGCTGACGAACAAGATCGCCTTCCAGTCCCGCCTCCGTCGATTGGCAAGCGAACCATTCTTCTGCTCTGTGCGGCACAAAATCCGAAGGATACCTATCCGCTGCTGGCCCATCCAATCGATGGCCGTCAGCTCACTGGCACCTGCCAGGTACTCTTCGAGTTGGAACTCATGCCGGTCACCCCCGACGTTCAGCCTTCCTTCGCGCTGGCCGCGGACGCAGAACACGCTCCGGGCTTAGAACTGTGGCGCAATGCCGATGCCGCGGCGCCGCCCATCCCGTGGTCGCGCGGGCAATGCTATCGCGTGCGCGTCTTGCTCGGCGTGGTGGATGGCACACCGCGCGAAGCCCGGGTGGAGCGATCCGCCTGGCGTGGGGCCGAAGGTTGGGTCCGCGACGCGAGCTACGCGACTCCGGTCCCGCCGCTGAATTGGAAAACACCCCCGCGCTATGCCATCGTCGGTTTCCCCACAGTCTCCCCCGCAACGCCCGCGAGCATTTTCAGAATCGACAATGTGCGCGTGGAAGTGATTACGGAGAAGTGAACGTCATCCCATGCCCCCCTGGAGCAATGCTCATCGCAAATCACGTCTCTTCAGTCAGATATCAGAAATCCTTTATCAGAAATTTGAACTCCGTTCTCCGCCTCCGCCGGGATGTTCCCGGCCGTGAAGCGGAGAACACATGATCAAACCTAATAAGGTGAGCCAATGTTTTCGCAATTGAACTTCTCTCGAACTGCCCTTATCCGCCGCTTGCTTATCGTCGCGCTTAGCGCCACGCCGGTCGCTGCCGCTTCGCTGGCGTCCGCAGCAACGGTGACCTGGAGCGCTCCGCAAACCATCACATCCAATTTGAATATTCAGAATCCGACGAGTGTGATTAAGGCCATCGATTACACCAACAACGGTGCGATTACACCCGTGAATGTCGGAGGTAACACGGTAACCTTTATTGGTACCAGTCAGCCGTTTAATCAAGGCTTTAACGGTGACGACGTCTTCGACACGACCGGCACTACGGTCGATGCGAATTTCGATGACGTACTCGATTCCTTTGGCTACTCCTATCCCGCCAACGGTTTACCCGCGGGAGACCCCGAAATCCAATCGTTCGGGCCTTTAGTTGTCGGGGTTGGACAAGTACCCCTAACACCCGGAGGAACGTATCTCTTGCAGGCATTTCTTTCCGACGACCGACCCGTAGGCTGGACTATACAATTGACGATCGAGGGCGTCTCTCAGACGATGACTACTTTGCCGAATGGAACCAGTCAATTCGCCAATGCCACGATTCAACTAGGTCCGTCACAAACCAGCTTTGACCTGGAAATGCGGGGTACCGGATTATTAGATTTGGTACAGCTTAACGCTCTGGTCCTTTCCGAGGCCCAGGCGGAAGCCGTCCCCGAGCCGAGCACTTTCGTCTTGGCCGCGCTGGGCCTGGCCGGGCTCGGGCTGGTCGCCTGGCGGCGGCGGAAGTAGCGCGGGCGAACGTGAGAAAAGTTTGAAGGGGTGCAGCGGAGTAACATTCGCGAGGGCCGTCGCGGGCTTTGACGAGAAGTCCGCGGCGGCCTTGTTTTGCGTGGGACGATATTACTCAGAGTGTTCAAGCAAATGCGATACTGGCGTCAAGATCCTCAGGGAGTATCCGAGATACTTCTCACTACGCCGAAGGCGTTGCATCGCGCAGCCCAGGGTAAGCCGCTGCGAGTGAAACGAGCATGGGCGCCACCCTGGGCATTCCCAACCCTGTCACCGGTTACCCCGAAGGGGTTAAATCCATCGTGAACCCGCCGTTCATTTCCGATCTAACCCCTTCGGGGTAACTTATATCAACCGTGCGATACCCAGGGTGCGCTGCGCGACCCTGGGCTGTGCGATGCAACCCCTTCGGGGTAATGATGCCGGCACAGGGTAACATTGGCTGGGCCGTCGTGGGCTTGCAAAAAGTCCGCGGCGGCCTTTTTCTTTGGCGCTGCTAAGTCCATTCCTGGGCAATGTTTATCGCGACGCGGGCCCCATCGAGGTAGAGCCTTGCTGTAAGATTTCCGTAGCGGGCGGACTTTGCTTATAGCCCCTTTTCCTCAGGGTCAAGATGCACAACGACGACACGCCATTGACGCAGCAGCAGACTCCCTCGGAGGAGTTTATGCGCGCGCTGACCGACAGTCAGCCGCGGTTGCAGGCATTTATTCTTTCCCTCTTGCCCGATCCGGAAGCCGCCCAGGATGTCTTGCAGGCCACGAATCTGGTCGCGTGGCGCAGTGCCGGCCAATTTGTGCCCGGAACCAGCTTTCTGGCCTGGGCATTCCAGATTGCGCGGCACAAGGTGTTGGCCCATGTGCGAGATCGCAAGCGCGATCGTCACATTTACGACGAAGCGTTGATCGATCAATTGGCCACAGAGGGCGTCGAGCATGGAGAGCAGACGGATCAACTGCTGATCTACCTGGAAGAATGCCTGTCGCTCCAGCCGCGCGATCTGCGGAAGCTGCTCCGCGAGCGTTATGCGCCCCAGGCGTCGGTGCAAAAGCTGGCCCAGGCCCGCGGCGTCACGCCCGGCAACCTGTCGGTGATGCTCTCGCGAGTCCGGCAGGCGCTGCTGATGTGCGTGCAGCAGAAACTGGCTAAAGAGGGGGCCCAATGATCCTATCGGATGAAAATCGCAGCCAACTCGAACAGCTCATCGGTTATGCGGTGGACGGCACGATCGACGACGGGCAGGCCACCGAGCTGAGCGGGATTCTCTCCGCCAGCCCCGCGTCTCGCGCCTACTATCTGATGTACATGTCGATACACAGCGGCCTGGTGTGGAAGCATCAAATTCCTTCGGTTTCAAGCATCGGCGAGCAGGCTTCCCCCACACCAACCCGAAGCGTCAGCGAGGTTCCTGCCTCCCGCTTCCGCATTCCACATTCCGCATTCCACATTTCCTCAATCGCCGCCGTGGTGGCGTTCCTCGCGATCGGCATCCTGGTTTACTCCTTCTGGTCCGGTCCAACCCAGGTGGCCGTGGCCGGGCAAACACCCGCCGCAAGAATCACCAACCTGACGGACGCCCAGTGGGAAACGACCTTTTCTCCCACGAGCGACAACGTGCTCACCTCCGGCCAGCGACTGATTCTGCAGAGCGGGTCGGCCGAGATCACGTTCAACGGCCATGCCAGAGTGATGTTGCAGGGACCGGCCGAGTTCACCATCGTCGATGCGGTAGCGTGCCGGCTCGCCACGGGCAGATTGACGGCGCACGTTCCGGAACTTGCCAAGGGATTCAAGGTCCACACACCCAGTGGCACCATGACCGATTTGGGGACGGAGTTTGGCGTATACGTTGACACGCACGCTCAGCAGCAGGTTTCCAAGGAAGAAGAGCAACAGCCGGGTGGCGGTTCTCAGTTCACCGGCAAGCAGCCGCCGATCACGGAAGTACATGTCTTCCGTGGCCAAGTGGAATTGGCCCAAGCGCCCTCGGAACCCAACACCATCCTGAAAGCTGGTGAGGCCGTCACGATCAGCGAGAACAAAGTCCAGCCGCTGCCAGCCGCCGATCCGTTCAAGTTCGCGCTCGACAAGCTCAATGGCAAGGCGCGGCAGGTGCTGCTCTCGGAAGATTTCGAGACGTATGACGAGGGCAATCAAGTCAAGGCGATCGGTCCGTGGATCGTCCAGAGCGGCACGCGCAAGGGGCAAGGGATCCATGTTTACGATGCCAGGGCGAAACTGGCCGAAATGACAAACGACGCTGCCAATCCGGTCGCCAATCTTTCGCCGGCGCCAGCGATTGGTTCCCGCGTCGCATTCATTGCCGCCTCGGCGGAGAATCCGCGAGACTCGTTTCCCCTACTGGCGCGCGAGATCGATGGCAAGCAGTTAGCGAAAAATTGCCAGGTGCTTGTCGAGTTCGACTTCATGCCTCTCGGTTCAACTGGGATCCAATTTTCGGTGGCTCTGGCGGCGGAAGTCGGCCACACGTCGGGGGTCGAACTGTGGCGCGACGCTGATGAAACGAAGAAAGTCGCTTGTCCTCCCTATCAGTGGTATCGCCAGCGGGTGCTGTTGGATGTGGCGGATGGTGTCGTGCGCGACGCGCGGGCAGAGCGGTTGCATTGGCTCAGTTCGCAAGGCTGGGTCCGCGAAGCGACGTTTCAGCCGCCCACACCCAAGCTTGATTGGTCCACGCCGCCGCGCTACGCGATGTTCGGCTTCCCGGTCGTGTCGCCCATGACGCCAGCGGGAAATTTCTGGCTCGACAATGTCCGCATCGAGGTGATTTCGGAGTAATAGCTTCCCTTCTCTTGGAGTAACGCTTATCGCCAACCCGTCTCATCGATTCGAAGTTTAAACATCATTTCCGTCCTCCGCCTCCGCCGGGGTGTTCCCGGCCGCGAAGCGAAGGTCACACGCTCAACACCCAAAGGTGAGCCAATGTTTTCGCAAAAAAGTATTTCGCGTTTGTTCGTCCGTCGTTCCCTGTTTGCCGTCGCGGCACTAGTTCTGGTTTCGGCATTTGCCAACATGGCTTCGGCCGCCACGCTTTACATCGCGAAATACCCTCAGAACCCAGGACAAGTAGCATCCCAACCGGGAATCACTGCCGGAGCGATCATCAACCCGAACATTCTGTCTCCATCTCCACCCGCCGGCGCAAGAATCATCGACGTTGGGGCGGATACCGCAGCTGGAAAAATATTCTACTCATATCGTATCGTAGGACCTGACACGAGAATTATTGGAAGCGCCAACCTTGACGGTACCAGTGCTACCACGATTGTTTCAGGAACAGACCCGGCTCAGGGGCTGTCGGTTGACACCGTGAACCAGAAAGTTTATTGGATCAACGTGGGTACGGGTGAACTCTGGAGCGCCAACTACAACGGCAGTGGTGCCGCGACGGTTGATACCGGCCTCACCGGCGCCGCTCAAAGTCTCGCCATCGACGTGGCGAACAATAAGTACTATTTCGTGAGATTCAATAGTGGAGACATCGGGCAAGGCAATCTCGACGGCAGTGGCTCGCCGAATCTCTCATTTCTTGGCACTGGCCTCGGTGGCCTGGATGGTGTGGACCTCGACCTGGTCAATAACAAGATCTACTGGTCCAGCGCCGCAGGTCAATTGGTCGGGGTAGGCAACCTTACCGGCCTCCCGGATATCAACAACTCATTTATGACGGGGGGTGAAGCTAACGATGTCGAAGTCGATCCGATCGGCGGCCACGTATTCTGGTCGAGTGCTACTAATGGCACGATCGGTCGTTCCAATCTGGCAAATCTCACAAACGATAACGCAACAGGGGTCACTCAGTCGTACATCACGGGCGTAGGTAGCGCGTGGGGAATGGACATTGCGCAGGACGCTCCCGCCGTTCCCGAGCCGAGCACGTTTGTCCTGGCTGCGTTAGGCCTGGCTGGATTGGGGCTGGTCGCGTGGAAGCGGCGAAGAATTGCGGCTTGATGATTGCGATTGTGAATTGACGAGAAGTTCACACGCGTTATGGCAGTCTGGGTTTCGCGCGGAATCACGCGCGAAACCCTAGACTGCTTCTTCCTCCGTTACTTCCCGCCCAACCTTCCCACCTCCCTCCCCAGCCTTCCCGAGGAGTTTCTTGTATGGAGCCCAGCGATCACTCTGTTTCCCGCCGCCGTTTCCTGGGGACTGCCGGAGCGGCGGCGGCGCTCTCGGCCATCGCGCTGCCGGCCCGCAGCTATGCCAAGGTGGTCGGCGCCAACGAACGGATTCGGATCGGGTTCATTGGGGCCGGCGGTATGGGTGGGGTCCACCTGCGAGCCATCAAGGCGATCAAGGACAAGAACAACCTCGAAGCGGTGATCGTCGCCGATTGCTGGAAGTCGCGGGCGGCCAAGGGAGCCGCATTGGTGGGGGCCTCGCAATCTGCGGGGGACTATCGGCAGGTGCTCGATCACAAGGACGTGGACTACCTGACGATCGCCACGCCCGAGCATTGGCACAGCAAGATGACGTGCGACGCCATGGACGCGGGCAAGCCGGTCTATTGCGAAAAGCCGATGACGCACACCATCCCCGAGGCCCAGGAGGTGATGAAGAAACAGAAGGAAACCAAAGTGCCGCTGCAAGTGGGCGTGCAGGCCATGAGCGACGACAGCTACTCGTCGGCCGCCAAGGTGATTGCTGATGGCATGCTGGGGCAGGTGGTGCAGGCGCAGATCGAATACGTGCGCCGCAACGACAAGCTGGGTCCGTGGCGTACGACAGCGATCACCGACAGCACGCCGCTGCCGGCCGATCTCGATTGGAACGCCTGGCTGGGCAACGCTCCCAAGGTTCCCTGGAATCCGCACCACTACCACGAGTGGCGCAACTATCGCGCCTACAGCGGCGGCATCGCGACCGACCTGTTCATCCACCGTATCACGCGGATCATGAAAGCGTGCAACCTGCTCTATCCGCGCCGCGTGGTCGGCATGGGTGGCATCTGGCAGTGGCCTGACGGCCGCGACCTGCCCGACAATTTTGAGATGATCTGCGAATACCCGCGCGGGATGACAGTCTACGTGCTGGGCACGATGAGCAACCGTGTGCCGGTGGATCATGTGATCCGCGGCTACCGGGCGACCCTGACGTTCACCAGCACGGGCTGGGTCGTCAAAGACAAGGACAACAAAGTCCTGGCGACGCACCAGAAGAAGGGGGCCGAGGATCCCGAGCTGCACCATACGAACTTGCACAATCATCTCCGCAACGGCGAGCCGCTGAACTGCCCGGTCGAGTTGGGGATGGCAGGCGTGGTGGCCGTGAACATGGCCAACGAGTCGTGGCGCACCGGCCAGATGATGGCCTGGGACAAGCAAGCCGAGAAGATGGTCCCGGCTCACACGCTGCCCGAGCAGAATTATTTTCCGGAGACCGGGGCGTCGAAGGGCTAGTCGCGCCATGAGGATGTTATTCGCGGCGACGGCGCGGCAAGTAACTCGCCCTAGGTTAACGTAGAACCGCTCCTGCGGAGCCATTGATATGAACAGGACTTCACCTCGAGCTGCCTTTTCGCTGGTCGAATTGCTCGTCGTCATCGCGGTGATCGTCATTCTGCTGGCCCTTCTGTTGCCGGCAATATCAGCTTCGCGGGCTTCTTCGCGGGCGGCGCAGTGCGCGCGGCAACTTGAGCAGATCGGCGCGGCGTTGACGAAGGCCGACATCGGGCGCATGACGGCACTGCCGGTGCAGTGGATGGTGAAGCTAGCGCCGTATCTTGATGACGCCGAAAGAACCCTGCGCTGCCCTGACGACATGCCAACCCCCGGCGGCAACGGTTCCGTGGCGCTGCCTGGCCCGGGGGCTAAGACGGCGGAAACCAGTTATGGCATCAACTCGCGTGCATTCCGGTTCCAAAGCGGCGATAGCCACAAGATCGTGGCACTCGACTATAAGCAGGCAGTGGCCAACGTCGTGGGCCAACAGGGTACGGACGACTGGGCTACTGCGGTCGCCCCGCGCCACCGGGGCAGCTTGCATGTGCTGCTGACCGACGGGAGCGTTCAGCGCCGCAAGCCGGACGAGATCGACCCGCGTGACTGCGACATTCACGATCGGCTGTGGCGGCCCACGCGGGACTTCGCGCTCGTCAAATCAGGCTGCACCAGAGACGTCTCCCTAGTACCGCCGCTACCCGCGGCAACGTCAACAGGAACTAGTACGACGACTGGGTCGCGCCCTCCCTGCCCGGGCCTTTCAAACACGATCACCGTCAGCATCGCGGCCGCCGGCAATGGGGGCGTCAACGAAGGCAATACGGGGCAGACGACTCCGCTGACGCTGACCGTTACACTTAGCCAGCCGGCCAGTCAGGCGGTCACCGTACAGGTCGTCACGGTGGATGAATCGGCCACAGTGAATGGCAACGACTACCAGGCACTCAATCAGAACGTCGCGTTCGCCGCCGGGCAGATCAACCAGACGGTGACGGTCAATATCGTGGGCGATGCCACCAGCGAGCCCAACGAGACATTCCGCGCCGAGCTGCGCAACCCGACGTTCGGCGGCACGGCTTGCGCGCAGCTTTCCGCCGGAAGTCCCGCCACGATCACGATCTACAACGACGATGCGACCACGACGCCCCCCGATCCATGCTCGCCGGCGGGCACTCCCCAAGAGCTTGCCGAAGCGACGGACTGGCTGCTGCGCCATCAATTCGCAGACGGAAGCTGGTCGCTTGCGGCCTCGACGCACCCGAGTTGCAACGGTCAATGCGGGCCAGATGTCGGGTCCGTCGATCCCACCGTTTCCTATCTTGGGGCGGGAACGGCGTTGGCTCTGTTGCCACTGTTGGGAAGTGGCAATTCGCCGGTGAAAGGTCCGCACCGCGATGCGGTCTGTCGCGGCGTGAACTATCTTATGGCGCGGCAATGGCCCAATGGCTGCCTCTCGGACGATGGCGGGTCATGTAGCTACACGCACCTGATCAGCCACCTTGTGCTGGCCGAAGCCTACGAAAACATGAAGGACGCGATCGCGCAACAGTGCCCCGATTCCACGTCAGGCCCAGGAGGCTGCACGGTGGATATCACGGCGCTGCGCAACTCCATCCAGCGCGCGGTGAGTTGGACCGTCAACCGCCAGGCGGGAAGCTATGGGTGGAGCTATGTGGCGATCAATGGCGATATTTCGCACCACACGTGGGGAGTCACCGCATTGCGGGTTTCCGCCCGTGCGGGTCTGACGGTGCCGGCATCGGTGTTCGATGAAGCCAAGTACTTCTTGACGTACAGTTCGACAAACCCACAGACGGATTACGGCGTCACGATCGGTTCACGTTATCGCTATGGCTTCATGCCCTCTGTCGGCACCGACGAACAAACGGCGATGGGGCTGTTGTGTCAGGTGTATTTGGGAGTTTCGCCCCAACATGCTGCGATCCGGCAGTTTGTGAACGCTCAGAATCAATTTCTGACCGATCCCGTCAATCACTTTCCGCTCTATGGCAATAGCCACATGACACACCTGAAATATCTTGTCGGTGGAAATCAGTGGACCCAGTGGAATCAGATGATGCAGGCGCACCTGGCCGCGTATCAGAGCCATGCCGGACACAAGCGGGGGAGCTATTCGATGCCGGGCAACGCGACCGAACAATGGTTCGGCGGCCGGCTGGAGGAAACGGTCCAGGCGATGCTCTGCCAGCAGAAATACTTCACTGGGCTACGGCTGGCGCAATAGGAGGGGAGGAAATGTGGATTGCGGAATGAGGAATGTGGAATGGAAATGTACTGGGTGGCCGGGACTGGTGCCGAGCCTCCACCCGGCTAAGCCACCAATGACCCGAGGCGAAGTCCCGAAAGTCCCTCGCAGGTGCGTCGGGCTTGTGTTGATGGTCTATATACTGCCCTTCCTGGCCGGCTGTGGCAGCAACGTCGATGCAACGAGCGGCACGGCGCTAAATGAACCCAGTGCTCCTGCGCTCGAGGCTCAACTTCAACATTACGACCAGCAGGCGAAACGTTTTGGCGGCAGCGTGGCGGTCACGCTGGATTTGGCGCACAGTTCCATCACCGACGCGGATCTGGCCGCGTTGCCGCTTCCCGAGCATGTCCGATCCCTCGACCTTTCTTTCACAAAGGTCACCGATCAAGGCCTGGCAACCCTCTCGCGAGCCAGGCACTTGCGAGATCTGTCGCTGGTCAACGTCCCCATCACCGACGCAGGCGTGGAGCATATTCGTGCCTTGCCCGAATTGGAAAGCGTCAACCTGAAGCACACTCAGGTTTCCAACACGTCCCAATGGGCCCTGATGAAAGAACTCCGCCAACGGGCCTACGATCGGCAGCAGAAGAAATGAGGAACGTGGATTGTGGAATGAAGGGAGCAGGTAGCCAGCCGTGTGCTGCCGACACTGAACTTTCCGTTAGCGTAACTCTTTTGCCAGGCACCAGATACAACGAGCGTCCAAAAAAACCACCAGATTTCGGGTGTCGTCGACTGTGCTGGACACGTTAACTTCCTGGGGGATTCTGTCCTCAGCTCCCGTCGGCAGTAGAGCTTGGCTGGGATGCCCCGTGACAATAGGTACGCAAGTTCGCTATGGTCGGAGTTGCTCACCAAAGCCGTGGAGCAGTTTTTCATGCGGGACGGGTAAGTGACCTTGGCACTCTACCTGCGAACATGATCGTATAATGTTTTTTTCCAGAAATTGATTCGACTACGCATTGCATCCCACCCGTTCACGCCTACCTCCGCCATTGTGAACTTTCCCCACCTCGTTCATACTTTTAGTGAAGTTCTCCCATGCAGAACTCACGTTTCCTGTAAGGGGCAGAAAGGGGCATCATGTCCGAGCATTTCGATCCTTATTTCAAGTGGTTGGCCATCCCGCCTGAAGAACAGCCGCCGAATCACTACCGGCTGTTAGGCGTGCCGCTGTTCATGTCCGACGCGGATGTGATTTCCCATGCGGCCGACCAGCGGATGGCCCACATGAGGAGCTTTCAGACGGGCCAGCAGGGGGCGGCATCGCAACGGCTGCTGACGGAGATTTCGGTAGCCAGAGCCTGCCTGCTGGATCTCGAAAAGAAGGCTGAGTACGACACGGAACTGAGGCGCCAGGTGGCAATCCAGAAGTCTGCTTCTGCCCGGGCGCCGAAAAAAATTCCGGCTCGACCTGCCTCAACCGCCGTTGCCCCTCCTGCAGCAGAGGAGCCGGAGTGGCCGATCGCGGATGTTGATAGTCCTACTCCGAAAAAGACCGGCACCGTCAAGAGAACGGGTACTTTCAAGCCCAAGCGTCGCAAGTTCAACTCGGCATATGTTGCCCTCCCCATTCTCGCGATGGTGATTGGAGTTGGCCTTGTTGCATACTGGCTTCAGCGCGAAACCGTGGCCCCGGCGATCAGCAAGAACCCTCCTTCAAAAGGGACCGTGCCCGTGGCGCCGGCGTCGGTTGCAAACGTGCAGCCCAAACCTGTGAAAGATGCGGTGCCACCCCCTCCCGTCGTCGAAAAGCGCCCGCGAGACGATGCACCGACGAACCCGATCACGGATCCCAACCCGAGCCTCCCTGGTTCTCTACCAGCAACATCCGCTGCCGTGGCCGCAAAGGATCCGCCAACAAATGTTGCCGCTCCTGCACCACCAGCGGATGATGCTTTTCCTACAGGCGATGAACCTGCAACGACCGAGGGAGCGTCGGAGTCTTCGACAAAAGCCCCGGTCAAGGTTCCTGTACCCGACGAAGCGGCCCGGGCGAAGGCGCTGGCAGACGTGAAGTCGATCCTGACCGACGACTATGCCAAGCTGGAGAAACTGGAACTGGCGCGGAAGCTGTTGGAGTACGCGCAAACTTCGCCCCCGGGGACCGCGCGGACTTATGTGCTATTTCAGGAGGGAGGCAAGGCTGCCGTTGCAGCGGGGGATGGAGCGTTGATCTTTGAAATGGTCGATGCGCTCGCATCCCAATTCGACAACGTCCAAGCTTCGGAAGCCAAAGCCAAGGCTTTGCAAAGTGCCGCCAAGGTGGCCAGCAAACAGCATGCAGCCGAGTTGGCAACCTTTATTCTTGAGTTCACTCAGACGCTTCAGAACGAAGAAAAATACGAAGCGGCCCACGATCTGGGTGAGTCGGCCTTGGCGCTGGGGCGCAAGTCTGGGGACAACGAGATCCTGCGTGAGGCGACTACCCGGCGCAAGGAGATTATTGCACTCCGCAAAGACTACGAGCACGCCGCCGAGTCGATGGCCCAACTCAAAGCACATCCAAGCGATCCCCAGGCAAACGAAGTGGTGGGAAAATACTATGCCCTGAGCAAGGGAAAGTGGGCCAAAGGCCTCCCGATGCTGGCGGCTGGCAACGATGCCGCCCTCAAGGAAGCCGCGACGCTTGATCTGGCTGAACCCAAAGATGCCGACAAGCAGGTGGCCGTAGGAGATGCCTGGTGGGCCTTATCGGCCAAGGCGACCAATGCCTCCAAGGCGCAACTGCAAGCCCGGGCCGTGCATTGGTATCAACAGGCCTTGCCGCAAGTGGAGGATGCCCTTTCGAAAATCAAGATTCAAAAGAGATTGGACGAAGCCGGCCCGCAGGAGAAGGCAGAACCGCAAGAGAAAGTAGCCACTCACGAGAAAGAGGCGCCGCAAGAGAAGCAAGAGAAAGCTGCCACGCCCGCAATTGCCGGCGCCGGCAAGTCAGGTTCCGTTAAAACCAACTCGATTGGAATGAAGCTTGTTTTAGTAGCCCCTGGAGAGTTCATAATGGGTTCGCCCCCCGGTGAACCGGAACGTACCGCCGAGGAAGTTCAGCACCGCGTCAAGATCAGCAAGCCGTTTTATATTGGGATGTTTGAAGTGACCCAGGCAGAGTACCTGCGAGTGATGGGAAACAATCCGAGCAAACATGTAACAGGGAGCGGCAATCTGGTTGACAAGGACACGCGCCGCTTCCCGGTGGAACAGATTACGTGGCACGATGCGATGAGTTTTTGCCAGCGGCTGGGCGAGAAGGAAAAGAAGAAGTATCGTCTCCCGACGGAAGCCGAATGGGAATACGCTTGCCGGGCCGGCACCACGAGTGCATTCAGCTTCGGCAATTCCGCCTCTTCTGCCCAGGGAAACTTCAACGGGCATGTCCCCTACGGCGGCGCGCCGAAGTTAGAGCTTCTTGGGCGAGCGACCTTCGTCGGCGCCTATGCGCCCAATCGTCTGGGCCTGCACGACATGCACGGCAATGTTTTTGAGTGGTGCTGGGATTCATATGCGCCAGACTCCTACGCGCGCTCTCCCGCCGTAGACCCCGTCGGCCCCCAGGGGGCGGGGCCAGAACGCGTCATTCGAGGCGGTTGCTGGGGCGATCCCGGAAATCTGTGTCGCTCCGCGAGCAGAAATCAGCGCAACGGGACGCAGAGTTTCGACCACGTGGGATTTCGCGTGGTATGCGAACGGTAGGGAGGCGTGTATTGCTGCGATTCCGCCGGCAGCAAAAAATAGCCCGAAGTGCCCGTGAGGTTATTGAAACCCTCAGGGACACTTCGGGCTAGTGATATGACACTCTGGCACTCTTACTTACGAGCGGCCCGTTGAGCTTCGGCTTCGGCTTTGCGCAACTGCTGGGCGGCGGCCTCGTTCTGCAACGGGAACTCAGGGCCGGGTGCAAAGTATTGCACGTCGTCGCTCAGGTAGTAGCCGCTGGGGAGTGTCTGGCCGCCGGTGTTCACCGTGCATCCGACCGTTGAAACGCCCATCGCCAGTACAATGCCGCACAACAGGCGGTTGGCCAGCGAGTGCTGGCGATTTGAAGTGGCCATCCTTTGACGCTCCTCGATCCGAAAGACTGTCCAACCCACG
>JAIOPX010000423.1 GCA_021413705.1 Planctomycetota bacterium
GTGATCGATGTGCTCGCGATCAAAGACCCAGCGGTTGATCGGGTCGGCAGCGGTGGCAACTCTCGCACTAGCCACGGCACAGGCGCCGGCCACAGCGAGAATTGTTAGCATGCTAACTAATGCACCGAGAGGCCCGCTTGATTTTTGTAGGCTCATTTTCTGATTCCGATATTTAGATTTCTAGTTGGTCGGGGATTTCTAGTTGACCGAGGTTTCAAAGCATCAAGGTTTCAAAGAGTTCAAGTTATTAACTGGCGACCACGCCCCATTGTCGGCGTTTAATCTAGCCGTAACTAATTGATAATTAAAGCTTTACGACATGAGTTGGCTGGGCTGCCCAGCGGACTATTGTGGGAAGCAGCGAAGCGTCGGTGGGCTGGAGCGGCATCGCAGCGGGAGGCATCTGCCCTATATCGTTGCCACGCGATGGAAGCTAACTCGAAGAGGGGCCGCTGCTTAGTACAATAATCTGGGGGTTAATCCCGTTAAATCGAGACCCGATGACACGTTCTTTAGTGGGGGTGCGCCCCTGCGACCTCTCCAGTAAACTGCTTCGTCAAAGGGTTCTACAGCGGAGTTTCCAAAGCGAAGTATCTACAGCGACTCACGCCATTCGGCCTTCACGCAACGGTACGGCACGTCACAGCGTCGCTGCCTGGTTGAAAATCCAATATGTGCATACGATTCTCGCCATTTTCACCCAGAGTGCGAGAACCTGAAGCCGGCGGACCGCTCGCTCGCCGAAGACCACCAGCCGCCGCGTTTACTTTGGTGGAACTGCTCGTTGTTATCGCGGTGATCGTGATCCTCGTCGCTCTATTGCTTCCGGCCGTTGGAGTCTCGCGGGCCAGATCTCGTCAGACCCAATGCGCCAGCAACCAGCGGCAACTGTGGGTGGCATGGACCAGGGCCAACTCACGAAATTCCTCGCAGCCCGTTCGCGGCAACCTGTGGACGCAGCGGATCAACCCCTATATCCAAGGAGGGACAACCCTGCTGTTTTGTCCCGACGATGTGAATCCACAGCAGGCGTCGAGCTTTGGTTTTAATGCCCACGCTTGGCAGTTCAGCTCTTCGCCCGACGCCGGCCGAATTGTGCTATTGGACTACAAGCTGACGGAGGCCAAGGTCATCGGTCAGACGCTCGCGCAACTCAACGACCCTAGCACCGGCTGGCCAGCAGGCCAGGCGCCACGGCATTTTCAGCGCGAGAATGCCGTCCTTGGCGACGGGCATGTCGACACATTTGCGCCTGCGGCAATCGATCCACGTTATTGCGCCTACTATGTGCAGTTCTGGCGACCCAGTCGCGATCAAAACATCAACCTGGACGGCTGCTATGCACCTGGGACGCTGGCCCCGGAGCAGGCATCCGCCTCGACCACAACTGGAGGTCCGGGAACCACCACGGGTGCGGCGACCACCGGCGGACCATCCACAACGACAACGACCGGCGGCACCACCACCGGCGGGACGGCGAGCCTTGCCATCTCGATCACTGACTCGGTCGATCCCGTGCAGGCAGGCGGGCAAGTGACCTACACAATTACCGTAACGAACAACGGTCCAGCCACCGCGCCGAACGTCACGGTGACGTACCCCATCCCTGGCAGCACGACGTATGTTGCTCCCGTTACGGTCAGCCAGGGGAGTGCGTCGTTCGCCGGTTCGACCGTAACGGCCTCGCTGGGGAACATGGCCAATCAGGCGACCGCCACGATCTCCGTGGTGGTCAACGTCAACACCAGCGCCAGCGGCCAATTGACCTCGACCGCTACCGTCGTCTCCGGTCCTTCCGACACGGAGACCACCGACGTTACACCTCCCCCGCCAAGTTGCGATCCTCCGAGAAACGCCGCGTGCACCGCGAAAAATAATGGCAACTTGATTGCGGCGGATACCAACGGCAGCTTGTGGGCACACTACACCTTTGATGATCCAGCCGACTGGGGCAAAGACACCAGCGGCAAAGGCAAAAGCATGACGAAAATGGTGCAAGTCAGCGGAATCACCGACGATCCCGAGCGCTGCACTGTCATGGACTTCGGTACCGCTCAAAACGGCCAGGGAATGTTTGTTCCGATTGCCGTACTGCAGGGTTCAACGGATTTTACGGTGGCCTTCTGGTACAAGCAGGTCGGGACCGCGTGCCAATTAGGAAGCCGAGTTCTCCATGGGCTCAGGTGGACCAACAGTCCTGGTCATCAGGACATGAACTTAGTTCGCATTGCCCTCCAACAAGATAAAATGGGAATCGCCAATTACCACGGCTATTCAATCGGCGCCGGCGGCACTGGATGGGTGGCTGATAGCGTGTGGAATCATTACGCATGTTCAATCAACGTCAACGGCCAGACTGTGAAGGCGTATAAGAATGGTGTAGTGGTTTATAACCCAAGTCCAGGCGGCATTTTCCACAATTTCTGTAGCAACTGCTATACCTCAGAAAGCTCGGATTTCCAACAAGGGGAAAACTCACTCGCATGGGGAACGGACCTAAGTGGCCAGAACACGATTATCCAGGGCTCTGCCATGTCGGGACGCTTTGACGACATTCGAATTTATCGCGGCCAGCTTTCGGATGCGGACATCAACAATCTCTATTTACTTGGAAAATGACCAGCGCGAAAACGGCGTGTCGTAGGCAATCGTAATAGCGACAGTGTTGATGGGCCGGCAACTCTCGGCCGGAGAGTGGCACCCACCATGAGCAATAACCTTCAGCTCTCGCGCCCTTGGGCCACGAATGTCGGCGCGCTCTTGCTGATCTTGATGAGCTGCGCACCCAATGTCGGGTGTGGACGAAGCGACGCGCGCTCGGGCGACCGACCCCAAATACCTGTTCAGCCAACCGCTCCGGTCGTTCAGGAGTCGCTCGACGACATTCGCGCTCACATGGCCAAACTCGTCCTGGTTGAGGAAAACCGGCATCGCATCGCCTCGCAGCAGGAGTTCGACGCCTGGCGATTGAAGGCCCTGCTCAAGCTGGACGAGATTCGGCAGCGCGAGGGGGTTACGGGTTTCAAACAGACCTCGGTGGAAAAAACGGGCAGCCAGAATGGCGTAGTCGATCCGGCATCGCACCAGATCGCCTGGCGGGCATTCACCTGCTGGAATCCAGCATGCCTGGGCAAGGGGAAGGGGGGCGGACCTGTCGTCTTCGCCAAGCAGTGGGAAAATGCCGAAATCGGCGCGGACGGAAAGCTGGCATGGCGAACGCTCAAGGAAGATGAGCAAACGTCGGCCATCACCTGCCCCACCTGCGGCCTGCCGGACTTCGTCCAATACTACGACGTCCCCGAGGTGGAAATCCGCCGCCAGAAACTGGCCCAGGAATTGGTGAAATCACGCGAGATCCGCGCCGCTGCCGAGGCGGCGGGGCAACTCGTGCCGGCTGGCGTGCGCACTCCGACCGAAATCATGAAGGAGCAGACCGAGTTGCCCAAGCTGTTCCTGGTGCCGGAAGCGTCGAAGTGAGCTGAGAGGCGGCTGCAAAATCCCTCACTCCGCCAGCCCGTAACGCACGATGCACCACATTGCTTGCACGCCGTCTCGCCAGGTGATCTTTTTCCCCTCGTCGTACGTGCGGCCACAATAGCCGATCGACACTTCATAGACGCGGTAGCCGCGCCGGGCGATGCGGGCAGTCACCTCCGGTTCAAACCCAAACCGGTTCTGGCGCAACCTGGGCCCCACCGCATCCACGACTTCTCGGCGGAAGACCTTGAAACCCGTCTCCATGTCCGTCAGGTTGAGATTGGTAAAGCAGTTCGATACCGTGGTCAGCACTCGGTTGCCGAGGTAATGCCAGAAGTAGAGAACGCGCCGGGCGCCGTCGCCCAGAAAGCGGCTGCCGTACACCACGTCGGCATGCCCTTCCACAATCGGCCGCAGCAGCCGTGGGTATTCGGCCGGATCGTATTCCAGGTCGGCATCTTGAATGAGGATGATCTGGCCCGTCGCGCGAGCCAGGCCGGTCTTCAGCGCCGCGCCTTTACCTCGATTTTCCGCATGAGTTTCCACAACAATTCGATTTTCCAGGTCGCCGGCATAACGCTGCTCGATCTCTCGAGCGATAGCCAGCGACCGATCGACGCTGGCGTCGTCGACAAGAATAATTTCCTTGCGAATCGGCACCGCGCACACTCGTTCGATGGCACGAAGCAACGTCGTCTCTTCGTTGAAGACCGGCATGACCACCGAGAGCAAAGTCTCCGCCGGGATCGCATAAAACCCGAGTTGGCAGCAGGCCACTTCACCCAGCAGCGCGCACAGTTTTTGATATCCCTCGGGGGTAAACGGCTGACCGTCGTGATTCCCATCACGCGGGTCGCCGCGGTCTGCAGATTGATTGCTCATGGTTAGCACACCACCCAATTTGCAGACCACGCAGGCGGGCTGCCCGATTGCCACGGCTTAGCCTTCCGTCGCCCGCAGAATGTTCGTGGTCGAACAACCCTCGACCTTGTCGGCGACGCATACACGTCCGCCGTAAGCCTCGACGATCTCGCGTCCCACCACGGTGCTTTCGGTGTAGTCGCCCCCTTTCACCAACACGTCGGGGCGAATCTGCTCCAGCAAATGGTGGGGCGTCGCTTCGCTGAAGATCACCACATAGTCCACGCATCCCAGCGCCGCCAAAACGCCGGCCCGCTGAATCTCCTGGTTGATGGGGCGCGTCGGACCCCGCGCCTCGCGCACGCTGGAATCGCTATTCAAGCCCACGATCAACAAATCCCCCATCGCCGCCGCCTGCTCCAGGTACGACGTGTGCCCATAGTGGAGAATGTCAAAGCAGCCATTGGTAAACACGATGCGTCGGGACCGCTGCCGCTCTTTCACGAGGATTTCGACCAGCTCGTCCAGACCGACGACTTTTTTGGCCGACTTCCGCCGTTGCGTGGTCAGATACCTGCGGATCTCGTCCAGGCTGACCTGCTGCACGCCGAGTCGTTCCACCTCCAGACCCGCGGCGACATTGGCCAGCCGCATCGTTTCCGGCAGCAAAATGCCGCTGGCCACGCATCGTCCAACCATGGCCAGCACCATGTCTCCCGCGCCGGTAATGTCATAAACGTCGCGGGCCTCGGTGCCGAAGCTTTCGGCGCGACCATCGGCGTACACCAGCAGGATTCCATCGCGATCCAGCGTGATCACCGCGGCCTGCAGGTCGAGCGATTCGCAAAGCTTCTTCCCCGCGGCCAGCGCATCTTCAGGCTTCTCAATGGTGATCTGCGTGGCCAGCCGGGTCTCGCGGCGATTGGGAGTGATGAGCGTGGCGCCCCGGTAGCGGCTGTAATCGGCGATCGAGGCGGGATCGACGATCACCGGAATGTGCCGGGCTCGCGCGGCGGAGATGACGTGCTGCAGTAGCGCCGGCGTGCAGACCCCCTTGTTGTAGTCGGAGATCAACACCGCGTCACAAGCGGGCAGCGACTTGTCGATCTGCTCGCACAGAAGTGCTTCCACGTCTGGACTGAGCGGTCGATTGATTTCGTCGTCGACTCGCAACACCTGTTGAGGATGGCGCGTGGCCGCCTTTCCCATGAACCGTTCCTTGACGGTCGTCTGGCGATGCGGATCGACCACCACCCCGGCCAGATCGATATTCGACTGTGCGGCCAGTGCCTGGATTTGCACCCCTCCGGGATCGTCCCCCACCACACCGATCAGCACGGTTTTCGCATTCAAGCCGGCCGCCAGATAACAGGCGCTGGCGGCCCCTCCCAAGCGACTCTCTCGATGATCGACGTGCAACACCAGCACGGGGGCCTCAGGACTGATGCGCTGGACGTCTCCCCAGGTGTAGCGGTCCAGCATCAAGTCGCCGAGCACGAGAATCGTGGAATCGGTTGTCTCAAAGACATCGATTTTGTCGAGGATCGTGCTCATGCCGGAGGAAGCAAAAATGCAGCGTTCGTGGCTTCGCCAGAATTGGCGGCAAACCACGAAGTACACGCTGGGGAATTCGAGTCCGAATGGAGGCGCCTACAGCGTTTCGGCAACCACCTAGCGAGTATAGCCTATCGTCATTGACCTGGTAGCGCCCGCGTGCCGGAGGTCGATTACCGTGACTTGCTGGCCGATGCTATGCTTAGGCGCGCTGCGGCTTCTCCGAAACGTCCGCTGGAGACCTTCCCAGTCCGATATTTCCTCTTGTGACGATTGCCATGAATGTTTCGTCCATGCGTCGGATGGAGCGCTGGCTGGGCATTCCCTTGTGCCTGGCGTTGACGCTGTACAGAAGGCTGGCCGATATGGTCCGGCGGCTGCGACCCGCGCCGCCGCCGCGCGCGAGTTCGTCGGTGTTGCTGGTGAAGCTGGCCGAGATGGGGAGCACGGTGCTGGCCCAACCCGCGATCCGGCGGCTGCAACAACTCTATCCCGGGCTCCGCCTGCACTACGTTTGCCTGCACGGCAACGAGAAGGTGTTGGAACTATTTCCGCACCTCGACATACAAGCGCACACCATCCGCACGTCGTCGAAATGGCACTTGATTTCCGACAGCGTCCGCGTGGTGCGCAAGCTTCGCCGGGAGCGGGTGGACGTGGCCATCAGCCTGGAGGTGTTTTCCCGAGCCGCGGCGGCGCTGATTTACCTGTGCCGGGTGCCGATCCGCGTCGGCTTTCATCGCTTTCATTCCGAAGGGTGCAACTGCGGGGATTTGTATACGCACCGGGTGCAGTTCAACCCTTACCTGCACATGAGCGCCGGCTTTCTCATGTTGGCGGAAGCGTCGCATCGACCGACCACGGAGGTGCCGCTGCTCAAGCAGAAAATTGATGTGCCGCGGGGGGTCGAACCCATGCCGGTGGAGGAGGCAGACCGCCTCGCCGTGCTGGACAAGCTTGTCGCGCAAGGCTATCCGAAGGAGAATCAGCCCCCGATTCTGATTCTAAACGCCAATTCCAGTGACCTGTTTCCGCTGCGTCGTTGGCCGCGCGAGCGCTACGAGGAACTGGCCCGCCGCTGTCTGGACGTCCATCAGGACTTGTGGATCGTGCTGACCGGAGCCCCGGACGAAGCGCAGGGCATCGAGCAACTCGCCCGCCGGCTCGACCACCCGCGCGTGATCGTGATGGCGGGGCGCACGACGCTCCGCGAGCTGGTGGTGCTATTCGGTCTGGCCAAAGTACTGATTTCCAACGACAGCGGACCGGCGCAGTTTGCCGCCTTGGCGTCAGTTCACATCATTTCGCTGTTTGGACCGGAAACGCCTCTGCTGTATGCTCCGCTGAGCGAGCGCAACCGTTCATTGACCGCCGGCTTGAGCTGCAGTCCGTGCATTAACGCCTTCAATCAGCGGCATTCCCCCTGCAACGACAATCGCTGCCTGCAGGCATTGACGGTGGAGGACGTGTTCGCGGCGTTCGAGCGGGCGTATGCTGAGGCCGGTTCTGCCCGCTCGTCGGCTGAAACTTAGCCGCGTTCGGATACATCTCATCGCCGGTCGTTTGGTCCAGGGGATTCTTTGTCCGGGTGGGGGGCGGTTGGTTGCCGATGTTGTTCCAATAGTGCTTGAACCTGGGCCAGGTTATCGCGAGCCTGCCGGTAGTCCGGCTTGACTTGCAGCGCCCGTTGGAAGTGCGCGATTGCCTCCGTCAGCTTGCCTTGCTGGGCGCTGACCACCCCCAGATTGTTGAGTGCCTCTGCGTAGTCCGGCTTCAGCCGCAAAGCTTCGCGAAAATGGGCCGCGGCATCTTCCCAGCGTCCCAGAGCTTGCAGGGCGCTTCCCCAATTGTACTGCGCTTCTTCATCTCTCGGGTTCAGTCGCACCGCCTCGCGATAATGCGCCATCGCCTCCGCGTGGCGATTGAGCAACTGCAGCGCGTTGCCCCAATTATTGTGGGCGTTCCAGTAATTCGGCTGACGTCGCACGGCCTCGCGGTAGTGGGGCAAGGCTTCCTCCGCACGTCCCCAACTTTGCAGCGCATTGCCCCAGTTGTTTTGCGCTTCGACCAACTCTGGATCGCTCTGCACGGCCGCTTGGAATTGAACTACCGCCTCGTCATATCGTCGCAAGTTTCGCAACACGGAGCCCCAATTGTTATGAGCTTTGGCAAAATCCGGCTTCAGCCGCAAAGCTTCTTGATAGTGCCGCATCGCCTCGTCGGTGCGGCCGTTGCTCCGCAGCGCGTTGCCCCAATTGTAGTGGGCGTCCGCATTGGTGGGATTGAGGCGCAAGGCCTCTCGATAATGCTCGATCGCCTTGTCGAACTGTCCTTGCTCCTCCTGCAAGACGAGACCCAGGTTATTGTGAATCTCGGGAACCGCCGAGTCGACGGCGATCGCCCGATCAAACAGCGTCAGGCTGTCCCGCCAAAATCCCACCTGCCTGCGCGTCGCCACGGTACACAACGCAACCATCACGACGGCCACGCTTACGACAATGGCTCGTGCCTGGCGCGACGTGCCCGCCAGATCCTTCAGGCTCCACGCCGCCGCGATATAAATGCCAACGAGCGGCAAGTAGGTGTAATGATCCCACAACCACGCAGGCACGCCGAACTTTAGCGGGCCGACCAACGGAAAGAGCGTTCCCACGTACCAGAGCCAACCCACCAGTAAATATGGCCGCCGGAACGATTGCCAGACAGCGACTGCGGTGATCGCAAGCACCGCCGCCAGAGCGGCCGCCA
Organism: Planctomycetota bacterium; assembly: GCA_021413705.1. Classification (GTDB taxonomy): domain Bacteria; phylum Planctomycetota; class Planctomycetia; order Pirellulales; family UBA7805; genus JAIOPX01. Next base: position 8,641 of record JAIOPX010000423.1, read on the forward strand.
CCTCCCAGGTCACAAACGCCTTGGGCAGCGGGTATTCTGGGCTCAGATTCCACGGCCAAACCAGGTGCCCTAAATACACCACATAGCTCAAGGCACCTACGGACAAACGGGACGAAGCTGGAAATTGCGCCAGCGACATCACGGCTTTCTGATGACACAAATACGAAAGCATTACGGACAATCCCGCCAGCGCGAAAAGCGGCCCCTTTTCCACGAGCAGCCAGCCGATGGAGCGGGGAGGAGCCGGTTCGCCACCGACAGCGCGTGTCCGCGAAGCCAGTCGATCGATCCGACGCAACGGCCAAAAGTCCAACAGCAACAGCACACACGGCAGTGTGACCAGCGAAGGCTTGGACATCAGACCCAGGATAAAGCAGACGATGACCAAGACGTATTGGATCAAGGTGCTGCGCCGCGCGTAGCCGGCATAGAACCAAATGGTCAACGCGCCAAACAATCCGCTCAGCACATTGCGGCGCTCGGCAATCCAGGCCACGGATTGGACTCCCAACGGATGCAATGCAAACAGCGCCGCCACTAGCGCGCTGGGCCAGATCGCTCCTGTTAGTCGTTTCAGCGCCGCAAACAGCGCCACGGTTGCCAAAATGTGCAGTATCAGACTGGTGGAATGATGCCAGGGGGCAGCGTGCTGATCGGCACCAAACAGGCTGCTGTCGAGCTGGTGGCTCCACCAGGCCATGGGGTGCCACTGGCCCGGTCCGTGAATGCCCCAAGACCACACAAAGTTGTCCCACGTAAGGCCGGTGGAAACATGGGCGTTGTCGTACACATAGCGGTCGTCGTCCCAGTTGACAAAGCGATGCCCCGTCACCGGCCAATAGACCAGCAAGGTGATTGCCGCCAAGGCGCCGCACACGAACAAGGATTTTCTATTTTCTGACATTCGTTGCGGGCTTCGTCCACATGCGGGCGATCGATGGCGGCTAATGTTACCTGACCCGTCTATGGTGGTGAATGCGGAGCCCCACTAACTTCTTGCATATCGTAAATATAGATCGTCTCTCCCAGCACGGCTTTCGGCCGTAGCGGACGCAGCTGCGCAAACGTGTCGGGGTTCGGGGGCCAGACCCCGCTGCCGTTGATGAAGTACATACGCCCCCACAACAGATTGGCGCTGATGGCAACATAACGACCCATGGGCCGAGTCCCTAGGAATCGATAGCGAATGCCGTATAACTCGGGCCGAACGCGTCCAAAATAGGCCAAGTCCACCGAGTCGATTTTTTCTTGCTGCATATACTCTCGCAGCGCGATCAGGCCTTGCCCCCAGTCGAGATTCGAGTCCAGCAATATCTTGTGCCCTTGCGACGACCCGCCGCACGCCAGGTTGAAATACGATAGATAGTTCGGCCACACCGCGATGTCTCTGGCCAATAGCGATATCGCACCGAGGCTCACCGCCACGGCCAGCGCCCCCCGCTTGCCGGAACTATTCCACGCCGGCGAAGTGGCCAGGCGACCGATCCACATTCCTGCCAGTGGAAAAAAGAACAGCACGTAGCGGACTCCGATGTTCTTGTGCCGCGCCAGCGAAAAGATGCAGAGCAGGATCGCCACTGTGATTAACGCGGGCCATTCACGCCGTTTGATGCGCCAGTCGCAGGCATACGCCAGCAGGCACAACAGGATCGTTGGCAACGGCGTCTTCACCAGCAGTCCAACCACATAGTAATGGAGGAAGCCGCTGTTGTTGAATTGTCCCAGCAGATAGGCGACATAACCCTGCTCGCTCAGTTGCGAATCCATGCCGTGAACAAAATAGTAAGGTAACGGAACAGGCAGCCAACGGGGCAGCATCCGTTGGACCAACTGGAACGGCCAGGTCGCAAACTCATAATAGCCCAGCATCGTGCAGGATCCATGGAACAAATATCCCAGGTTGATGACGAAGATGCCGACCCCAATCGCAGCCAGGCCCCATAGCCATGTTCGACGCCGTACCACTAGCGAGGATGCGGCCTCGGCAGACGTCCAAAGCCGCTGCCCCAGAAACAACAGCAACACAATCAAGGGGAAAATGACGAACAAGACCAGGCCCGTGAATTTGCACAATGTTGCCACGCCGACCGCCGTGCCCAGCACCATGGCGCTGCGCCAATTCGCATCGCGCAACAACCAATCCAATGCCCACAGCGAGCCGACAATGGCGGCCGTCAGATAGATGTCGGGCGTGGTGAGCGCTCCGTGAGCCATCAAGTTCGGACAGAGGAAAATAAAACACCCGGCCAACAGGGCGCCGGTGTCTCCATACAGGCTGCGGGCATAGCCATACGAGAGCAAGTACGTAAGCATCAATACGAACAGCGACACCGATCTGCCGATGACAAAGTACTTGTGATACGAGCCGGCATTCTCCGCGGCAAACAGAATGCCGCACTCCCAACTGGTGCGGGCATGGCGAAGCTGGGCCGTATCCAGGCGGGCGTCGGTTAGCAGCAGCGGCGCCGCTGGCAAGACCTTGGTGAGCGGAGGCTCTCCCGCATCAATCTGAAACCAGCCGGATTTCAGCACCGTCAGGCCGTTAGGGAGCGCCGCATATTCGTCCACGGTCGCCGACTGCCGGAACATGGCGGTCGTCGCCAGCAACATTCCCGCGACCATCACGCCGGCCGCCAGGAGCATCGATTTTCTACCGCTGGTAATGTCGAGTTGCATCATGCCTGTAGACCGTGAACCTTTACTCAGGGCTTGGCCGGTTCGGTCATCGGCCGAATGTGGGTCTCGACGCGGCGCACGCCATCCTGTGCCAAAACGAAGTCCGGTCGGAGTCGCACTGCTTCGCGAAACTCTTCGATCGCCTCTTTAAAACGGTTCAAACTCTCCAGTGCGACGCCAAGATTGTAATGGGCCAAGACGAAATCCGGGTTGATCCGCAAGGCCTGCTGGAAATGCCCCACGGCTTCATCGAAACGCCCTTGGCCCTGCAGCGCGTTTCCCCAGTTGACGTGGGCTTCGGCGTAGTCCGGCTTGATCTGGACGGCGCGCTGGTAGTGGGCGATCGCTTCATCAACGCGTCCGGCTTGCTTAAGAGCGCTGCCCCAGTTGGAGTAAGCCTCGGCGCAATCCGGCTTGATTCGCAGCGCCTCTTGGTAATGCTTCACAGCCTCGTCGATACGTCCGTGGTTTCTCAGTGCGTTGCCCCAATTGACTTCGGCTTCAGCATAGTTCGGCTTGAACCGCAAGGCATTCTGGTATTGCGCGACCGCCTCGTCGAGTCGCGAAAGTGCCGTGAGGGCGTTCCCCCAGTTGTTGCACGCCTGGGGGAATCCCGGCTGCAGCCGCACGGCCGCTCGGAATTGGACGATCGCCTCTTCAAGCCGCCCCACGCTCTGCAGGGCGTTGCCCAAGCTGTAGTGGGCCCAACTCAGGTCCGGCTTGATCTGCAGCGCCCGCTGGTAGTGCTGCATGGCCGAGTCGATCTCCCCCAACCGCTGCAGCGCATCGCCCCAATTCACATGGGCCTCCGCGAAGGCCGGATCGGCATTAATCGCCGCTTGAAATTGCGCCACCGCCTCAGCCAATCGACCGTTCTGCTGCAACGCCGTGCCCAGGTTGTTGTGTGCCAGCGCGTAGTCCGACTTGCTCCGCAGCGCTTCTCGATAATGTCGGATCGCCTCTTTCGATTCCCCCGCATCCTGCAGGATATTTCCCAGGTTGTTATGCACCAACCAGCAATCCGGATTCCGCGCGAGCGTGGTTCGATACAACGTCTCCACGTCGGCATAGGTGGCAGCCTGCCGCCACGTCAAGCATCCGAGCAGAGCCAGCAGCATCAGGCATAGGCCATCCCCCGCCGGACGACACCAGAGGTGGTAGCGTTGCAGTATCAGAGCGATGCCGCCAGATACGAGAGTGATTACGCCCAGGCTGGCCAGGTAAACAAAATGATCTGCGACGAAGGAATACTGAAACGGATAAACATTGAAGAACCCAAGCACCGGGAATAATGTTCCGCCGAAAAACAGGATTCCCGCCAACGGAGCCCGCGATTTCTTCCGCGCGATCCACAATAGGACCACCGCCGCCAGGGCTGCGATGGGAAATAGGTATTGCCACCACACTCCTTGCGAGATGTGCCAGCGCGGATAGATGAACGTCAGATCGGAGGGCCAAAGCAATTTACAAAAATAAAACCAGACGACGCGCCCGGCGATCAGGCACCGCTCCACGAGGGTGAACTGAAACTCCTTTCCGGAAGCCCCGATCAACGTCCGTTCAACCCAGGCTGTGAGCATGCCCGCGGCAGCGCCCAGCAGAAACAGGGGCGCGAGCGGCAAGGCATCGTTCTTCCACGACAATTTCCCCCGCTGCCACCAGAAGATCACCAGCAGCGCCGCCGGCAGCGTGGCCGTCACCGTCTTGCTGAGCAATCCCAGCACAAACAGTCCCAGGGCCAAGGCGTAGCATAATCGGCTGCGGTTTTGATCGAACCGCAGATACATCAACATCGCCGCCAGATAGAAAACCGCCGACTGCGTATTCTTCAATTCCGTAATCCAGGCGACGGATTCGACCTGGATCGGGTGCAACGCGAAGATAGCCGCCGCCAGCATGCCCCCCGGCACGGCCAATTGCCTGAGGATCAAAAAGACCAGCCACGCGGCAATCACGTGCAACAAGATATTCACCAGATGATAGCCGGTGGTGGAGTTCCCCCACAGTTGGTACTCCACCCAAAATGCACCGTGCAACAGCGGGTAATACTGCGGAGTAGCTCCCACATCGAACCAAATCCGATACAGCCCGTGCCAGGTTCTCAATTCAGGCCGAGTGACATGGTCGTTGTCGTCCCAAAGGAATCCACCACGGATCGCGGGCGCATAGGCAATGAAAACCCCAATCGCCAGCAAACCCAACCCCACCCAGTGGCGACGCTGCATGCGTAGGCCAGCTCCGTTGGCCGCCGCCGCGGACGCTGATTCTTGAACTTTAGTCGGCGAGAGCGTTGCAGCTAAGTCTGTCACGTGGATCCTAGTCTAATGTAAAAGAAGAGCTTCAATTTCACATCATAGTCGATGGCTATTGTCGGGGCAGCGGTCATTGACGACTCGGAACGCTGGAATCCTGTGCAGCGACTCTCGAAGTGAGTCGCGCTCTGGCTTGAGCTGGGCTGTCTTGATTCGTGGCCCGGCGTCTTGATCGCTAACACCTCCGGCCAGCCAGCGACGATACTCAATGCCTAGTGACCATTGGGCTGGGCCTGTTGTTGCTGCAATGACTGAACCTGCCGCAAATTGTCTCGCGCTTTCTCGTAATCAGGCTTAAGCACCAAGGCTCGCTGAAAGTGGTCGACAGCCTGTTGGAGGTTGCCTTGTGTAGCCAAAACGGTCCCCAGGTTATTATGTGCTTCTGGATAGTTGGGCCGCAGCCGCAGTGCCTCCCCATAGTGTGCCGCGGCTGCTTCCAGACGTCCGAGTCGCTGCACGGCGTTGCCACAGTCAAGATGCCATGCGGTGTAGTTTGGCTTAAGGCGGAGGGCTTCTTCAAAGTGCGATACGGCCTCATCTGCCCGACCAAGCGTCTCCAGAAGTATGGCGAAATCGTGGTGGGCCTCGGCCAGTTCGGGCTGGATTCGCAGGGCAGCGCGGTAATGCTCGACGGCTTCGTCCCTGCGTCCCAGACTTTGCAGCGCGTTGGCCAGATTGCTGTGCGCCTTGGCATGATCCGGCTTTAGCCGCAATGCGTCCTGATACTGTTGGATCGACTCCTGAGTTCGCCCCATTGTCTGGAGTGCATTGCCCCAGTTGTCGTGCGCATCCGCAAAACTTGGCTTGAGCCGCAACGCTTCTTTGTATTGAGTGATCGCCTCGTCGAAACGTCCTAATCCCTGCAAGGCGACGGCCAGGCCATTGTGTGCATCAGGATAGTCAGGCCGCGAGCGCAAAGCTTCCTGAAACTGCACCAGAGCCTGATCCATTTGGCCCAAATTGATCCAAGCCACGCCAAGATTCGACCGAGCTTCGGCGAAGTCCGGCTTGATCCGCACGGCATCCTGGAAATGCAAGACGGCCTCCGCGGAGTGATCTAGTCGCAAAGCGTTCAGGCCTAGGCTGTATTGCGCAAACCAACAGTCGGGGTTCTTGGCCAGGGTGTCTGCCCAGAGCGCGTCTTCGTCGCCAAACCGTCCCGCATCGCGATACGTGAGGCCGGCGCACAGACACAAAATCAAGGCCGACGCTAACCACATGAGCGGAGCGAGTCGGGTGGCCTTCAGGCTGGTCAGGACCGCGGCGACTCCGGCAGTCACTGCCCCCAGGGCGAAATATTGATAGCGATCCATCACAGGCGAGAATCGCAAGGACGCGATGTTCACAAAGCCAAGTACTGGCAGCAAGACAATGACATAGTAAGCCGAGCCAAAGAGCCAGGGCCTGGCCCAACCTCGTCGCCAACGCCAAAAGATCAACAACACCGCAACCAGTAGAAGTGCGGGGACATAGCTGCCCCACCACGACGTGTTCATCTGCCAACCGGGATATACAAAGCAGAGATTAATCGGCAGGACTGCCTTGTAAAGGTAAAACCAAGCGGCCGAGCCGCCAGCTACCACGCGCGCAAACAGGCCGTTTCCCCGGCTCAAGTCACCGCCCAGGGGAGGCACGTGCTGCGGCAGGCGTTGATACCAGACAGCGACCGCGCCTAGCGCGGCCGCAAGGAGAAAATATGGCGCCACACGGACCAGATCGCGCCGAGTGATCTTGCCTCGCTCCCACCAGGCGCAGAGCAGCAAGATCAGAGGCAGCATGATTGTGGCGCTCTTGGCCAGCAGAGACAGAGCGAACGCAGCCACGGACAAACAATACCAGAACTGGCGCCGCGTTGAGAGTTCAGATTGCAAGTACCAGAGTATCGAAAGCTCATAAAGCACCATCGCCAGCGTATTCTTGCGCTGACAGATCCAAGCCACGGACTCAACATTCACGGGATGGACGGCGAACACGAGGGCCGCCAGATAAGCACCCGGAATTCCAAGTCGGCAAAGAATGCGCCACAACAAAATACTACTCAGCGCGTGCAGCGCCAGATTGGTTAGATGGTAGCCGCAAGTGTTGGGGCCCCACAGCCGCCATTCCAGCCAGAATGACGTATAGGTCAGCGGCCAATAGTCGGTTGGCTCAGTCGATAGCCAGATGGCCCGCAGCCCGTCCGGCCTAACCACGGGAGAGTGGCTCTCAAAGAATTGGCAGTCGTCGAGGATGAATCTGCCGCGGATTGCAGGCAGGTATACGACAAATACGGAAGCCACCAGAAAAAAAACGCCCAGCCAGCGCCGATACGGCCCTTTGGAAATCATTCCCGCGTTCCCTGGCAAGCTGATAGGATCAGTGAAAACATTTTGAGTCCGTGATTCCTATTGAGGGGCGATGCAACGCTCGAACCTGTGCCCCCGAGTCCGAGGCGGCCCGACTGAGTAAATCGCAATACAACGTCATAAAATGCCAGCGTGACCAGGTGGTGGATCGCCACGCTGAATAGGTGATAATCTCCCGAATAAGGCCTCCGACTGCGCCGGTCTCTGAAGACGCAAGAGTGACGGCCGGCCGTGTGCTTGGCCCCACACCTTCACCGGGTGAACTTGAGTGGTGGAGGAATGAATCCTTCATCATGGGTGACGAATCACGGTTGAGGCGGCAACATTGTTTCAAGTATTTTGAGATTGTTTTTCGCTGACTTGTTATCCGGTTGAATGGTCAGGGCGGCACGAAAGTGGACACTCGCGTCTTGCAGTCGCCCTTGCTGCATCAGCAGGCCGCCCCAATTATTATGGGCCATGGAAAGGTCCGCCTTCAACCGCAATGCCTCTTGATACTCATTGATCGCCTTGTCGTTCTGTCCTAGAGCGCGCAAACTGTTGCCAAGATTGTAGTGGCACTCTGGAAAGTCAGGCTTAAGTTCTAACGCTTCCCGAAAATGCCGAATCGCCAGATCGTGCTGGCCCAAATCCTGTAGGGCACTACCTAGATTGCACAGCGCGACGGCCTTGTTCGGCGGTCGGCGCAACGCGGCCTGATAATGCTGGAGCGCTAGCTCGGGCCGCCCTAACTTCTGAAGCACATTTCCCAGCCCGGTATGGGCCTCTGAATAATCGGCTCTCAATTGCAATGCCACGTTGAACTGCTCGATCGCCGGACCGAACTGCCCCAGATCTGCCAGCGCTTTTCCAAAGTTGAAGTGCGGCTCTGGGATGCGCGGGCCTAGTCGAATCGCCTCGAGGTAATGCTCTGTCGCCTCAGCGGTCCGTCCCTTGGCCTGTAACTCGTTAGCCAAATTGCCGTGGGCCTCGGCGTAGTCAGATTTGATCTGCAAGATCTGTTGGTAATACAGGATTGCTGCGTCTTTTTCCCCCCGTTCCGACAACATGATCGCCAGATTATTTTTGGCCATCCAGCAATCTGGATTTTGTTTGAGAGTTTCGCGGTAGAGCGTCTCGATATCTACGTATTGCCGGCACTGACGCCAGCTCAATGCACCGAGCACGCCAACAACGCCCAGCACGCCCAAGAAAAGTAACCCAACCGCCGCCTTTATCAAGGGAGAGCGGCGGCGCCATTGGGCCATCAGGAGCGCCACCCCCGCACTGAACAGGCTAAGGATTGCCAGACTCGCCAGGTACTGAAAGTGATCGGCCACAAATGAAAAGCGAAACGGATATACATTGAAGAAGCCGAGGACAGGAAACAGCGTCCCGCAGAACAGCAAGGCCGCCGCTAACGGCGCCCGGATACGTTTCCGCAGCAGCCACAGCCCGGCAAGCAAACCAATCACGCCCAGCGGGAAGAGGTATTGCCACCAGACGGCTTGGCTGATTTTCCAGCGAGGATAGATGAACATCAGGTTGGTCGGCCATACCAGTTTTCCCAGGTAAAACCAGATCACCCGACCCGCGATCAAACCTCGCTCCATGATCGTAAATTCAAACTCCGCTCCCTCGGCCCCGATCAGCGCATACTCCGTCCAGGCAGTGAACAGCCCGCTGACGGCTCCGAGCAGAAAGAACGGTGTCAACGGCAACACGTCGCGTCGCCACTCCAGTCGACCCCGCCGCCACCAGAACACCACCAACAGTGCGGCCGGCAGCGTGGCCGCGACCGTTTTGCTCAGCAATGCCATGACAAACAACCCCAATGCGAGCGCGTAGTGCGTCTTGCGACGACTCTCGTTAAAAGATAGGTAAGCCAGCGCTGCGCCCAGGTAGAGCACGCCCGAGAGCAGGTTCTTCAGTTCGGTGATCCAGGCCACCGATTCCACTTGCACTGGGTGCAGCGCGAAGATGATCCCAGCGAGCCAGGCCCCCGGTACGTTCAGCCGTCGCAGGATTAGCACCAGCAACAGCGCGGCGGCGACGTGCAGGCAGATATTGACCAGGTGGTAGCCGAGCGTGTTGTCTCCCCACAGTTGATATTGGACCCAAAAGGCCGAGTGTGTCAGCGGATAGTACTGTTGTGTCGCCCCGGGCTCGAACCAGATGCGCCACAGACCGCCGCCGGAGCGCAGTTCGGGCTTGGTCATGTGCGCCGCGTCGTCCCAAAGGACGCCGCCGCGCCACACCGGCTGGTAGGCGGCCAGCGTCGCTCCCAGCAACAGCGCCGTAAAGCCCAACCAGGCCAATCGACGCATGTTTGGTGAAAGTCCGTCCAAGTCCGGGCGGGTACTGAGCGGCGATGCGACTAGACGCTCTGTTGACATCGAAGTTGTTCTAAGGCTGAGGAGGCTGCGCTTGTTGTTGAAGCAATTGATGTGCCTGCTGTAGGCTATCGCGAGCCTGAGTGAAATTGGGGCTCAGCCGCAGCGCAATTTGGAAATTTGTGATGGCGGCTTGAAATTGGCCCTGATTGGCGTGGATCACGCCGAGGTTAAAATAGGCCGCGGCATTTTTGGGATTCAGTCGGATAGCCGCCTGAAGATGTCTGGTCGCCTCGGCTATTTGTCCCATGTGTTGCAGAGTTTGTCCCCAGTTGAGTTGAATCTCAGCATTGTCCGGGCTTAATCGTGCGGCCTGTTGGAAGTGCGATAGCGCTTCGTTGAAACGCCCTAGGTCCTGCAAAGTATTGCCCAGGTTGTTGTGTGCCTGCACAAAATGGGGATTGATTCGCAAGGCTTCTTCATATTGCGAGACGGCCTCTTCGGCCCGGCGGGCCACCCGAAGCACGTTTCCCCAGTTGTAATGTACCTGGGCATCTTTCGGTTTTAGCCGCGCAGCTATCTGACAGTGAGCCAGGGCCTCATCATGACGCCCTAGATCCTGTAGAGCGAGTGCCAGATTATCATGAGCCTCGGCATAGTCCGGTTTTAAGTCCAGGGCCTTCTGGCCACGAACCACGGCCTCATCGGTTTTCCCTGCTCGCTGCAGAACTACTCCCAGATTGTTTTGCGCCATCCAGCAATCCGGGTTCTTAGCCAGAACATCGTTCCACAGCACCTCTTGATTGGCGTAAATCCTCGATTGCTGAAAGGTCAGGATCCCCAGTGCCAGGGTCAGCAGCGCGGCGATGGCCTGAGCTAGGAATGGCTGGGACATGTGCTGCCACTGCCACCAGCCAGCGCAGACCAGAACAATTACGCCGAGGATGGAAAAGTATTGCCAATGGTCCGCCACCAGCGAGTAGCGCATGAAGTAAATGTCCACGAACCCCAATACCGGCAGGAGCATCAACAGATAGTAGCCCAGCGCGAACAACAGGGCTCGCGCTGCTGGCCGGCGGCGAAACGCCAGCAGCAGGGCCAAAACGGCCAGCAACGCCGCCAACGGCAGCCAGGCGAACGGCATCTTGGGGTCCACCTCCCAGTGCGGATAGACAAAGCTTAGGTTCAGCGGCAGCAGCGCCTTGTACAGATAGAACCAGACCGCCCAGCCGGCCGTGGCCAGCCGGCTGGCCCAGCCGTCGCTGCGGACGATTTCCGAGCCGATCGCCACATGTTTTTGATACCAGACGGTCACCAGCCCTAATCCCAGCGACAGGGCAAAGAACGGCCCGGCGCGCAGCAGATCGCGACCGGTGATTTTCCCTCGCTCCCACCAGGCCCAACCCAGCAGCACCAGCGGTAGCGTGACGATGCTCGTCTTGGCCAACAGGCCCAGGAGAGAGCACGCCAGGGCCGTGGCGTACCAGCCCCAAGAACCGCGCCGCTCAAACCGCAGGTAAGCCAGCAGGGTGAGCAGGTAGAACACCATCGGCAAGACGTTCTTGCGCTCGGTAATCCAGGCCACCGATTCCACGTTGACCGGATGCACGGCGAACACCAGTCCCGCCAGCCATGCGCCGGGGATCTTCATCGCCAACAACAGCCGCCACAAGAGGATCGCGCTGAGCGCGTGCAACAGCACGTTGACCACATGGTATCCGGTAGCATTCTCCCCCCACAGCCGCCATTCCAGCCACAGCGTGCTGGAGGTCAATGGGAAGTAATCCGGCGGCTCTGTGGAGAACCAAAATCGCTGCAACCCATTACGCGAGTGGATGAGCGGGTTTTTCGTCAGGAAACCATCGTCGTCCCAGATGAAACCGTTGTGCAATGTCGGCGCGTAGGCCAGCAGTGTTGCCACAACAATCGCTAGAGCCAGACCTAGATTGCCCTGCCAACTCCGCTGATCGCCGTTCGATAGCGTGTCCGAATTTGAAGCTATGCTAGTCGATCGTGATCCTTGATCGGGTAGGCCGGCGATCATCAAAAACACCGATCTATATTCCTGGTTTCTTCGATCTGCCAAACCGGCGATGTCGCCCGACCGGCCCGATTGCATCAGCCGCCGATCGACGGAAGCCAGAGAATACGGCCCCGCTAATTGGCTAGCAGCCCTTGTGAAACGATGAACTTTTCGATTGCCTCCGCGGCAAGCTTGGCGGCAATTTCATTGGGATGGTGATCGGTCGGATGAACCCACAGATCGCGAGGGGGGTAAGCCTTGAATGCCTCTCTCAAGTCGAGAACCGGTATTCCGAGCGATCTGCAAGTATCCTTGACAACGGTGTGAATCTTTTCAAATGGGTATTTGCCATCAATCTCATCGAGTTCCGGCCACAGGATCAGCGCCAATTTGAAATGATGTTCTTTGGCTAATTCGGCGGCTCTGGCCAGAGCTAGCTTGCAAACGGTCCAGTCCACGCGTTTCTGCCCTGGCGATTCGAGAAATTCGCTGGCGTCTTGAAAGTAGTGACCCAAGTAATATTGGCGCACCTTTTCGGTGACTTCCTTATTGTGTTGGCGGTGCTCCCAAAAGTCATAAATGCGGCTGACTCGGGCCAGTCGACTCGGCTGATCGTAGATTCCCAACGCTTGACCGTTATTCAGAAATGCCGAGTCATCGTACGCATCATTCAGGTAAAAGTTGATCAGCACCAAGTCAGGACTGAACGATAACCATCGGCCTTCCAGATTGAGCACCTCGTCTCTGGTGTTATATCCTTGCACACCGACATTCAGCACTTCAGCATGCTGCAGATCCTTGCGGTTGTTGAGTTGCTTTTCCAGGCGTCGCAGAAAGGTGTCTGGTTCGCGAACGCCAACTCCGAAGGTAAATGAATCGCCGATGCCGAGAATGCGAAACGTGCCGGCTGGTTTTTGCGGTGAAACCTCAGGCCCCCGGAAGCCAAGCGAATTGACATCCATTGCAATGCCGCCGTCTGCGTCGAAGTAGCCGCGGGGATTCGTCGAGTAGACGACCTTCAATTGCGCACCTGGCACATATTCACCCATCTGGACGCCTTGCTCCTGAAACCGACTAGGCCGCTTTACAAAGCCATTCCCCCACAGCCCCCACTCTTGCCATTTTCCTGCGTACAGAGTCAACCACTTGGGAGGCGGGTACCGTTCGGGATGTATGTTCAGTACGCGCAGCGCAACTTCGCCGATCAGCACCGCAATAATCAATCCCAAGACGACAGCGGTTAAGCGTATGGATAAGCGGCGAATGAACGAGGATCTGGTAGCGTTGGATGAGTTTACACAGGGCATTTCGCTGGTCCCTAGAAAAGCCGGAGCATTCCGAAAATCGATCCGTGCACTATTATACACTCAGTACGAAATGTAAGCCCGCTCGAGTAGGTTGACCAGCCTTCGTATTCCGTCTTAGGATGCTCGAAACCCGCAGTGGCTGAAATTATGCTGAATATGGCAGCCAACAAGTCCAGTTCCAGATAAAGCAGGACAACATGACCAATGGCCTGTTCTAGAAAGACGTTACTGTCCTCGCTCAGGAGATTCCTGCTGGCGTTGGTTAGTACACTCCTGGCGCTGGGTTTTGGCGAAGGACTCGTGCGGGTTCTGCGGTCAGCCCCGCCGGTTAAAATCATTGAGCTATCATCGACCGACAGCGCATACCAGCGGTCGCCTAATCGATTACTGGGCTATGAATTGAAAGCCAATTATCGGTGCAATCATCCGGACCTGAAAAATCAATATGAACGGACGAACGTCCATGGCTTGCGCGACAAGGAACGAACCACTAAAAAGCCGCTTGGCGTTCGTCGCGTGATCTTGTTGGGAGATTCGGTCGTGGAGGGCTTTGGCACTCGAGAATCGGAAACAATCTCCCGGCAATTGGAGGACCTGCTGATCAGGGAAAATACCGAGGTGCTGAACATGGGTGTGAGCGGCTATTGCACAAGAGGAGAGGTTGAACTCTTGGAGGTCAAAGGGTTGGCCTTTAAACCGGACGTCGTAGTGCTCGTTTTCGTCGAAAATGATTTTCTAAATTCCAACCAAGAAACCGTAGGTTTGCTTTCGAGTGGTCGCCCAGCCATTGTAAAGTACCTGTTCGCGCATTCACATCTTTTTCGATTAGCCGCAGTTCGGTTCAATTTGTGGCAATTCGGGAGCGATGCAGATCCTACGCAGTATAACCGGCAATCGATCGGTGAAAACAACGTGGTGGTGGGCCTTGACAGGCTGAGTGAGTTGAGCCGCCAGCACGGCTTTACTCTTCTGATCGCCGTCTGGCCGCGCTTTACTGATACGTCCGCTGTGGACGCTAACTTCATGCCAGCTGGCGGCGATCAGCTTGTGATTGAACAATTGGGCAGAATGTTTCGCATTCCCACAGTACGCCTATCACAAGATTTTCTTAAAGACATTTCACAGAGACAAAGTGCCGTCAATCCACGCCTTCTATACACTATTGGCGATGAAATGCACCCCTCGGCAGAAGGCGGTCGCGTGGCAGCAAACTCACTTAAGTATCATCTCGAACAACTTCAGGCCGGCGCGTTGGGAACCGCAACAGTTAACAAACCGGAGGAAACAACCAAATTCGCCGAGGCGGCGGCAACAGCACTGGCACTGGGAGGTGGAAAACAAAACAGGAGCGCCGCGAATAACCAATATGGAATGATGCTTCTCAAGTCCGGGGACGCGGTGGCAGGAATCGAATATTTCAAGCTGGCACTGGCGGAGGATAAAAAGAATCACATTGCCCAATACAACTGGGGTAACGCACTGTTGGGCTTGGATCACAAGGAAGAGGCGTTGGTGCACTACCGCGAGGCAGTTCGTATCAACCCGGATTACGCCGAGGCACACAACAATTGGGGAACCACCCTACTCGCGTTGGGACGCATTGACGAGGCGCTGGCGCATTTCCAAGAGGCCGTGCGGATCAATCCAGACTATGCCAAAGCCCACCTTAACTTGGCCACCGCCTTGGCACGCTTGGGACGTATGGATGAGGCGCTGCCACACTGCCAGAAGGCCGTGCAAATCAATCCCAACTCGGCGGATGCCCACCTTAACTTGGGTACAGCGCTGGGCAATATGGGGCAACTCCAAGGAGCCGCCGAGCACTTCCGACAGGCCCTGCGCCTGCAGCCGGACCTCACGTCGGCACGCGACAACCTTCGCCACGTTGAATCACTGCTGCAACAGAAAAATGGATTGCCCCACTAAATTAGGGTAGTGTCTTAATCCTGTGTGCGGGGCGGGGGAGTTAGGGGCCTTGAATCTGATATATGGCGTACAGGCACAGATACAGAACCAGTCCAGCGAACATTCCGCGCAATGTGCGTCGGAACAATGCTCCAATTCCCGCGCCTATTCCAACTGCCGCTAGATAGTAGCCGACGGGACGGAGATCGAGTGAGTTTAGCCCCTTGGGCTGGATGAATAGATGCCATGCGAGCAAGAAGCTAGCCACAAATAGTACCGCCGCAATCATAATCCCGACGAGAATCCCTTCTTCGTGGCGCCCCAAGAGGGCACCCATTGCAACACAGGAAATACCGATCAAGACCGGTCCAAACGACCACCAATCGTTAGTATTCTTCGCAGGTCCGACACTCCACAACGCAAACGCCACCGCCACCCAAAACGTGGCCCAGAGTGTTCCCCGGAGAGTAAATTGGAAGCGGCGGGGCTGACTGGGGTTCTCTTCCATGGCCTGCATTCTAGCGGGGGGCAGCACACGCGTTGTCGGCAACGCCACTTTAGGGCTGTCGTCCATGCCAGTACACCAGCCACGCCTACCAGCGGACCCTGCACGCTCGGTATCCAATGCTCGACGAGCCGTACGGGCTGCTGTTACGACAACGCGGTGATGGAACGCTTTTTCTGGTTGCTCAAACTCGAGTGGACCAAACACGAACGCGTCGCCGACCTAGAAGGGGCCCGGCTGAGTGTGTTCAAGTACGTCGAGACGTTCTACAATCACGTCCGCCTGCATCAAACGCTCGGTTACAAAACCCCCACTCAATACGAGGCCGATCATGCCCCGGCATCTGCGGCGTAAACTCGGCCCCGCCGCTGTCCGAAAGTCCTGGGCTATCGCGCGCGAAAAACGCTTTGTTGGTGACTTGCGAGGACATCCTGCGATTCATGGATTGTCGCGAAGCACCTTCTGGATTTGATCGAGATTCTCCCGGGCCTTTTTGTAATTTGGATCTAGGCGTAAGGCTTGCTCAAATGCGGCGCGAGCTTCCTGGATGCGGCCCTGTTTGGCTCTGACAACTCCCAGGTTATTGTAGGCCTCGACATAGTCAGGCTTCAGCCGCAAGGCTTCCTCGTATTGCCCAACTGCCTCATCAAACCGCTCCAGACCTTGCAGAGAATTGCCCCAGTTGTTCCGGGCCCCCGGATTCGCCGAGTCCAGTTGCAAAGCCTGTTCAAATTGAAAAATCGCTTGCTGGAATTGTCCTAGCTTATTCAGCGCCTCTCCCCAATTGTTACGTGCTTCGGCATATTTTGGATTTATGCGCAATGCCTCATTGAATTGCGTCAACGCTCCATCGAAATCCCCCAGCACTTCCAGGACGACACCTAAATTATTGTGACTCTCGGCCACATTGGGATTGCGTTGAATGGCCAGCTTGTAATGATCGGCCGCCTCACCAAAGCGCCCTAGCGATTGAAGAACTGAGCCCCAATTGTGGTGGCTGACAGCCTGATTCTGGTCCAACTTTGAGGCGAGTTCGTAATGCTGAATCGCCTTTTCCCATTGTCCTCGACTCCGCAGCGCGTTGCCCCAATTGTAATGGGCCTCCGCGTCACCAGGTTTCAGTTTGGATGCGATTGTGTAATGGGATATCGCCTCGTCAATATGGCCGAACCGTTGCAGGACAATTCCCAGATTGTTGTGCGCCGCGGCGTAGTCGGATTTCAGTTCGATGGCCTTCCGATAGCATTCTATGGCTTCGTCGTATCGCTCGTTATGTGCGTAGATGAGACCTAGGTCGTTCAGTGCTAACCAGCAGCTGGGATTCTTCTGTAGCACATCAGTCCATAGCGATTCCTCATTGGCATAGGTGCGTGATTGATGAAAAGCGAAGACCCCCAGTGTGAGGACGATGAGCGCGGCGGTAACGAAGGCGAAAATCGGCTGTCGGGCTTGCCACTTGCCCCATAGGGCCGCCCCGAGCACGATCATCCCCAGCATCGCGAAATACTGCCAGTGGTCGGCAACCAGCGAGTAGCGCATGAAGTAAATGTCCACGAATCCTAGAACGGGCAAGAGCATCAGCACAAAATAGCCGAGCGCCGCCAGCAGGGTCTGGGCCCAACCCTGACGGCGATACACGATCAACGTGGCTCCGAGTGTCACTAGCGCCAGCAAGGGAAGCCAAACCAGCCAATTCCTGGGGTCCACTGTCCAGCGGGGATAGACAAAGCACAGGTTGATCGGCAGCAAAGCCTTGTACAAATAGAACCAGACGGCCCAGCCGGCCGCAGCCAACCGGGAGGCAAAGCCCTCGGGATGCACGACCTCCGTGCCAATCGCCCGCTGGGTCTGGTACCAGACCGTCACCAAGCCCAGTATCAGCGACAGCGCAAAAAACGGCGCCGTCCGCCACAGGTCCTGGCGCTGGAGCCGGCCGCGGCGCCACCAGATTAGGCCCAACAGAATCACCGGCAACATCACGATGCTTGTCTTGGCCAGCAGGCCCAGGAGAAAGCTCAGTAGAGCGCCCATGTACCAGGGCCATGACCTACGCTCTTCAAAGCGCAGATAGGCCAGCAGGGTCAGCAAATAGAACACCATCGGCAGCACGTTCTTGCGCTCGGTGATCCAGGCTACCGATTCGACGTTCACCGGATGGACCGCAAAGACCAGCGCAGCCAAATAGGCGCCGGGAATCTGCAGGGCCAACAGTAAACGCCATAGCAAGACGGCACTCAAGGCGTGCAGCAGCACGTTGACGGTGTGGTAGCCAGCCGGGTGGTCTTGACCAAATAGCCGCCATTCCACCCACAGCATGCTCGAGGTCAGTGGAAAGTAATCCGGCGGCTGGGTCGAAAACCAGAAGGCGTATAGTCCCTTGGCATCGACGCGGAGCCGCACAGGCCTCTGCTCGATCCAGACCTTTAAATGAGCGTCAGAACGGATCAACGCATTGTTCGTCAAGAACGCGTCGTCGTCCCAGATGAAGCTACTCCCCAGGGCGGGCCAATACACAACCAGAGTCGCCGACAACAAGCCCAATCCCAGCAGCCAATTGTGCCTCTGATCACGCCTGAAGGGCGGCATCGGATGAGCGCGATTACTTTCCACGTCTGCTTTAGACAACTTAGCGTCCTGTCAATTTTAAATCGGAAGCGGTTTGGGGCCGAAGTATTCTCAAGATCCCAATTGCTGTTTCCAATATGAGGGGATGTCGGAACAGCCCATTCTTGGTTGTCTTGGACAGCCTGCCCTTGAATATGGCGTGTCGAGGGAGGTACTTGCAACCAGCACCTCGCACCCAGAACGTTTTCGGACAAAGTCTAGCTTGCCCAAGCCGGACGTGTCTTGAAGATCCAAGGAGTAGGCCCTGTCAGGGCTTGGTGACAATGGGTGTCCGATGATATACGGCCTCAGTTCATGGTTGTCCGGCGGCGCGAGTCGAGCCGTTCGCACGTTTTCGTCTTACAATTTCCAGTTTTTCGAGATTCGCCTTGGCGGCCGCAAAATCCGGCTCAATCGCCAAGGCCGCACGGAATTGAGCCTCTGCCTCCTCGAACTGCCCAAGGTCTGCGAGCGCAGCTCCGAAATTGTCATGAGCCTGGGCATCGTTCGGCATCAGGCGCAACGCCTGCAAGTAATACTGAATCGCTTCCTCCGTATGTCCCGTGCTCTGGAGGGCAAAACCCAAATTGCCATAAGCCAGACCAAGGTCTGGCTTCAAGCGCAGAGCGGCACCATAGCAGCGCATCGCCTCCTGAAACCGCCCCTGCGTTTGCAGGACGGTTCCGAGGTTGTTGTAGGCATTCGCATCGCTTGGATCCAGTCGCACGGCTTCCAGGTAATGTCGAATCGCCCGATCTGCCTGACCAGTTAATTGCAGGGCTTTTCCCAGTTGGAAGTGGGCCTCTGCGAAATCCGGTTTGATGCGGATGGCTTCTTGGGCGTAATGAGCCGCGAGTTCGGCTTGGTTCAGATCCAACAGAATGGTCGCCATATTGCAGTGGGCGATTTCGAGCTCAGGATCCAATCGCAGCGCCTCCTTATATTCCAGGATGGCTTCATTCCTTTTCCCAATCGTTCGCAAAGCTGTTCCCAGATTGTTGTGGGTGACGGCGATTTCAGGTTTCAATCTTAAGGCTTCTCGATAATGCTCAATAGCCTCGTTCACTTGACCAGTCGCCTGCAACGGCGTCGCCAGGTTGTTGTGGGCTTCGGCCAAGTCCGGTTTAAGCTGCACGGCCAGTCGGAGGTGCTGAATCGCCTCTTGCGTTCGTCCATCATTCCGCTCCAGATTGCCAAGATTGTTCAGGAACAACCAACACGTTGGATTTAAACTAAGCGTTTCGCGATAGAGAGTCTCGACATCGACATACTGGCGGCATTGTCGACGAGTCAGGATTCCTAGCGGGCTGGCAACTCCAATGATAATTGCGGCGCTAATGAGGAGCATTGCGAGCTGGTTGACGCGCAGGCGGCCAACAAGTCGCGCGACAGTGGCAGCGAACAGTGTGATGATTCCGATGCTTGCTAGGTACTGAAAATGATCGGCCACGAGCGAATAGCGAAATGGATATACATTGAAAAATCCCAGCGCGGGAAACAGGGTGCCACAGAAGAACAAGACTGCCGCCAAGGGAGCCCGCGTGCGTCGGCGCAGCAGCCACAATGCTGTCAGCAGACCGAGCACGCAGAGCGGGAAAAGGTACTGCCACCAGACTTTTTGGCTAACTTGCCAGCGGGGGTACATGAACATCAAGTTGGTCGGCCAGCACAGCTTGCTAAGATAAAACCAAATCACCCGACCGGCTATCAGGCCGCGTTCGACGAACGTGAATTCATATTCCGAGCCTCCGGCTCCCACGAACTTGTGCTCTACCCAGGCGGTAAACAACCCGCTGATCAGGCCCGCCAGAAAGAACGGCAGCAGGGGCAGCACATCGCGACGCCACTCGAGCCGACCTCGTTTCCACCAAAACACCACCAACAGTGCCGCCGGCAACGTGGCCGTGACGGTCTTGCTCATTAGCGCCAAGAAAAAGAAAGCCGCAGCCATCGCGTAGTACATCGGGCGGCGCCGCTCGTCAAAGTAGAGGTAAGTCAGCGCCGCTGACAAGTAAAACACGCCTGAGAGGACGTTTTTCAACTCGGTGATCCAGGCCACTGATTCAACCTGAACCGGGTGCAAGGCGAAGATGACCCCCGCCAGCCACGCCCCCGGCGCGCCGAGTCGCTGCAGGACGGCCACCAGCAGCAGCGCGACAGTGACATGTAGTACCACGTTAACCAGATGATAGCCGAGCGTGTTATCCTGCCATTGTCGGTACTGTAACCAAAAGACCGAACAGGTCAGCGGATAGTACTGCTGCGTCGCACCTGGCTCAAACCAGATCCGCCAAAGTCCGCTGGCCGAGCGCAGTTCAGGTTTGGTGATATGAGCCTCATCGTCCCACAATATTCCTCCGTGCCAAGCGGGCTGGTACGCCAGCAACGTCGTTGCCAACAACACCACAGCCGATCCAACCCACACTACCCATTGGGGACTTCGAGCCACAATGCCTTGGTCTTCGGCTGGCAGTGATTGTACGTTCGTTGAAATCATGTGCATTTGACGCCTGATCTATTGCCCTAGTCGTTAGCGGATCTGCTCCGACGGCGTCGGTCGAGCATGGAGAGCGGCTTCGACTTGGGACAGATGGTCGCGGAACTGAGCTGCGTTGGGCTCAAGTGTCACAGCAGCGCGAAAATGAATTGCCGCTTCAGCCAACGCGCCATCCCTGGCGAGTACCATACCAAGATTATCGTGAGCCGACGCAAAAACGGGATTCAGGCTCAAAGCCGTTTCGAATTGCGCCTTTCCCTCGTCCACCAGTCCAGCGCGTTGTAGTGCCATCCCCAGGTTATTGTGATAATCGGCGTCGTTCGGGTTCAGCAACAGCGCCTGCCGATAGTGCCAAATGGCCGGCTCGACTTGTCCGCATTGTTGCTGCACAGTTGCAAGGTTATTATGCACTTCGGCGAGGTCCGGCCGTAGTTTTAATGCTTCCTCATAATGGCGCGCCGCCTCTTCATATCGTCCCAGGCTTTGTAGGGTGTTTCCCCAGTTGTTATGCGCCTCGGGAAAATGTGGCTTAAGCGCCAGCGCTTGGTTGTAATGCTGAAGTGCCTCGTCAACTCGCCCCAGATGGCGCAGGGCGTTGGCCAGGTTGTAATGTGCCTGAACAAGGTTTGGCTTTTGGCCGAGGGCCTGCTGATAGTGTGCTGCCGCTGCTTCAAAACGTCCCTGGTAAAGCAAGATGTTGGCCAGGTTGTTGTGTGCTTCGGCATAGTCTGGTTTTAACTTAAGTGCGTTTCGGAACCGTACGGCGGCCAATTCCAACTCTCCGGCGCGCTCCGATACGACACCGCTGTTGTATTCGCCTATCCAACAAGAAGGATTTTTGGTCCGGACATCGGCCCAAAGGGTTAGCTCGTCGGCGTAGCTTCTTGCTTGTCGAAAGGAGACAATACTGATCGCAATCGCCACGAGTGCCGCGGTGGCGGTGGCTAGCGCTGGTTGTCGCACGTGCCACTTTTTCCAGATTGCGGCGACCAGCCCGATGACGGCTGGCAGGGCAAAATACTGCCAGTGGTCGGCGACCAGGGAG